>NZ_NKEX01000005.1:0-399169 GCF_002223325.1 Burkholderia sp. AU15512 | reverse complement strand
ATCAGCTCGCTTTCATCAAGCGCCCACACTTATCGGCTGTTAATTTTTAAAGAGCATTCTGCGAGGAACTTCGTGTTTCTCAGCAGCGCTGCGTTTTCAGCAGCAGAGAAGCGAGATTATGAACCGTGTTTCGCAATTCGTCAACAACTTTTTACACTACATCGTTGCGACTGCGGGGCTCAACTTCCAGGCCAGTTGCGCGCTCCAGACTCCAGCACACCGCCAACCCTGCTTCCCTCTCCCGCGCTGCGTTTCCGTTAGCGCGAAAGAGGCGTGATTGTAGGCAGCCTCCTCGATCTGCGCAAGGGGTTTCTCAAAAAAATATAAGGCCCCGCACGCTGCCGCGTGCGGGGCCTCATATAGATAGAAGCGGCCGAACCGTCAGGCCGCCACGCGCACCTGGCGCGAGACGATCTCCATATAGTGATCGAGATCCGGCGTCACCTTGCCTTCTTCCTTCGCCATATCGTCCCAGCGGCGCAGACGCAGTGCGTCCTCCGCGAACGGGCGCTGCAGGAACGCCGCCGTCTCCTCTTCACTGAAGATGCCGCCCTGCAGCGCGAGGCTGCGCACCGAGTCCGGCGACAGACTCTCGAAGTAGCCGGCGTCCGTGCGGCACAGGCAGCGCTTCGCGTCGACGTGCAGCCGAATCGGCTCCAGCACCGCGTCGGAAAACAGCGGCCGCAGGAACGGCAGCACGTAATACTGATGCAGATCGTCGATCCCGCGCGCGCTCGGCGTCTCGCCCTGGCGATTCAGCAGATGCCCGAGGTCATGCAGGAACGCCGCCGCGACCAGCGCTTCGTCCGCCCCCGCCTCTTCGGCCAGCAATCCGCTCTGCAATGCATGCTCGAGCTGCGTGACCGGCTCGCCGCTATAGGCCACATGGCCATGCTCGCGATACAGCCCGTGGATCTCTTCCACCGTCAATGCCATTCATTCACTCCCAAGGCAGCGAAAACGTCTTCAGGTTCGTGAAGCTCTTCATCGCCTCCTGAACGCCTTCCTTGTAACCGAGCCCCGAATCCTTGATCCCGCCGAACGGCGACAGCTCGATCCGGTAGCCGGGCACTTCCCATACATTCACCGTGCCGACGTTCAGCTCGTTCACGAACCGCACGACCGCCGCCGTGCTGTCGGTACAGATGCCGGACGACAGCCCGAACACCGTCCCGTTGCTGATCCGGATCGCGTCGTCGATCGTGTCGAACGTGATCACCGGCGATACCGGGCCGAAGGTCTCCTCGCGCACGATCGTCATCGACGGATCGACGTTGTCGAGCACCGTCGGCGCATACAGCGCGCCGCGCCGCACGTTGCCGGTCAGCAGGCGCGCCCCCTGCGCGACCGCCTCTTCCACTCGCGCCTCGAACAGCCGCGCCGCTTCCTCGTCGATCACCGTGCCCATCTCGTTGACGGGATCGAATGGGTCGCCGTACTTCCATGCGCGCGTCTTCTCGACGAGCAGCTCGGTGAACGCGGGCGCGATCGAGCGCTGCACCAGCATCCGCTTGACGGCCGTGCAGCGCTGCCCCGAATTCCGGTACGAGCCGAGCACCGCCAGCGACGTTGCGCGGTCGAGATCGGCATCGTCGAGCACGATCAGCGGATCGTTGCCACCCAGTTCCAGCACGATGCGGCGGTAGCCGGCACGCGCAGCAATCGCCTTGCCGATCGCCACGCCGCCCGTGAAGGTAATCAGCGACGCGTGCGGGTGCGTGACGAGTTCGTCCGCGATCTCGCGCGGATCGCCGGTCAACACCTGCAGCATCGGCTCCGGCAAACCGGCTTCGTACAGCAGGTCGGCCAGGTAGAACGCCGACAGCGGCACCTTCTCCGACGGCTTCACGATCACACGGTTGTTGGTCGCGATCGCCGGCGCGATCTTGTGCGCCACCTGGTTCATCGGATGATTGAACGGCGTGATCGCGACGATCACACCGTCGAGCGGCTGGCGCTGCGAGAACACGCGGCGCGCCTTGCCGTGGGGCGTCAGATCGCACGAGAAACTCTGCGCGTCGTCGCGCAACGCCTCGACCGCCGCAAACTTCAACACGTCGGCCACGCGGCCGATCTCGTAGCGGGAGTCCTGTTTCGACAGCCCCGATTCGAGCGTGATCAGGTCGGAAGCTTCCTCGGTGCGCTCGCGCAGCAGCGCGGCCGCACGCTCGAGGATCTGCGAACGCTCGTAACGCGTGAGCTTCGGCCGGTACGCCATCGCGTAGTCGAACGCCGCACGCACATCGTCGACGCTCGCCAGCGGCGCCGTCCCGACGCGCGTGCCCGTGTAAGGGTCCATGACATCGAGCGTGCGTTCCCGCGTCGCGCGGGTGCCGCACCAGCGCAGCGCCTCAGCACGAAACGCCGGGTGATCGTGTCGGGGATGAGCCATCATGTCGCGACCCGGTTCAGCACGAAATCGAACACGTCGAAGTTGCGCGGGCGACGCGCAGGATCGATCGGCTCGATACGGCGATTGAACAGCAGCGGCACTTCCTGCTCGGACACGCCGCCATGCGAACGCAGCGGCACCGTGAGGCCCGACAGATCGTGTTCGCGCTCGCGCGTGCCGAGCGTCATGTCACGGCGGCCGATCACGACGAGATCGCCGATACGGTCGGCCGGCAGCTCGAAACGGGCGGCGGCTTCCGCGTTGTCGAGCACGAGCTCGACGCCGTCGAGGCCGCCGACGCGCCACATCGCCTCGGCCCGGTCGACGCCCGGCGCCAGATAGACGGTCGCAAACGAGCCGAGCGCGCCGTGGTGCACGACGTACGGATCCGTGATCGGCAGGATCACGCGCGCGGCCTGCGCGCCGTACCAGCCGTCGAAGGCGTCCTGCAGATAGATGACGTTCGGCCGGCCCGTCGCCGGATCGTGCTTGGCGTTCATCCCGTGGTCGGCCGTGAGGCCGATCGCCCAGCCGAGCGCGTCGAGCTGCGCAAGATAGCCGTCCATCATCGCGTAGAACGCGTTCGCGCCCGCACTGCCCGGCTCGCACTTGTGCTGCACGTAATCGGTGGTCGACAGGTACATCAGGTCGACCTGGCGCGTCTGCGCAAGCCGCACGCCGGCCGCGAACACGAATTCGGACAACGCCGCGCTGTAGACGTCCGGCGACGGCAGGCCGACCCAGTCGAGCACGTCGACGATCCCGTTTTCCGCGAGATTCGCCTGCGCGGCCTTCTCGGCCGAAAAGCAGATGCCGTTCAGTTGCCAGCCGAGCAGCCGGCGCAGCTTGTCCTTCGCCGTCACGACGGCGACGCGCGCACCGGCGTCGGCGGCCGCCGCGAGCAGCGTGCCGGCCCGTAGGTAGGCCGGGTCGTTCATCATGACTTCGGCGCCACGCCCGCCGTCGGCGGCCGAATCCCAGAAATAGTTGCCGCAGATCCCGTGGACCGACGGCGGCACGCCGCAGACGATCGACAGGTTGTTCGGGTTGGTGAAGGTCGGCACGACGCAATCGGCGCGCCAGGCCGTGCCTTCCGCGATCATCCGGCCGATGAACGGCGCGACGCCCGCTGCCACCGCCCGTTCGAGATAGTCGTACTCGCAGCCGTCGACGCAGACGACGACGGTCGGCTCGACCGGCAGCCGGTAGTGGCGGCCGTTGACGTCGACGGAACGTCCCGCGAGGCCCGTCGATGCGCCGGCTGCCGACGCGTCACCAGGCTGGCGCAGTGCGAACGCGGCGTTCATGATGCCACCCGCTTGCCGCGCGGCACGCGCGCCGCGATCAGCAGCAGCGCCGCGAGCGACGCGCCGAGCATCAGCAGCGACAGCGCCGATGCCGGAAGGTAATACCCGCGCTCGACCTGGCCGATCACGACGATCGGCACGGTGGCGAAGCCGGGCGGATAAACCGTCAGCGTCGCGCCGAGCTCGCCGAGCGACAGCGCGAAACCGAGCGCGAGGCTCGCGCGCAGCGCGGGCACGAGCTGCGGCAGCAGCACGCGACGCAGCACCATCGCGGGCGGCGCACCGAGGCTTGCCGCGGCCTCGCGCAGCACGGTCAGTTCCGGACGCAGCGCGGCGGCCGCGCAGCGATAGCAGAACGGCAAGATCAGCGCGAGCTGCACGAGCACGACGATCGCCGCCGAGCTCGACAGGTCGACCGGCTTCTGGTGATACGCGATCAGCACCGCGAGCCCGAGCACGACGCTCGGCACACCGTTCGGCACCATCACGAGCGCGTCGACCACCGCGCCAAGGCCGCGCCGGTCGCGCCCTTCGAGCGCCAGCGCAAGCCACAGCCCGAGGATCGTGCCGACCGCGGACACGCCGAAGCCGATTTCCAGGCTCGTCAGCAGCGCATCGTATTCCGGCGACCCGAGCCGCTCGAACCAGCGCAGGCTGTAGCCGGCCGGCAGGATCGTGCCCGACCACTGCGTCGACACGCTCGACAGCGCGACGACGATGACCGGCAACACGAACAGCCAGAAGCACGCGAACGCAGCCAGCGCGAGCGCCGCGCGCGACGCATGCTTGAGCAGCGTGTCGCCCCAGCCGATCTGGTGGCGCGGCACGGCTTGCCCGATACGAAATTCAGCGGACATCGTTTCCTCCCGTCGCACGCCGGTTCACCCGGCGATAAACCGCATACAGCGCCAACGACAGCGCGAGCATCACGACCGCGCCGGCCGACGCGGTCGGCAGGTCGAGGTCGACCGTCGCGCTGCTGTAGATCGCAACCGGCAGCGTCACGAGCCGCGCGCTGCCGAGCACGAGCAGAATCCCGAATTCGTTCAGCGTCAGCAGGAAACACAGCACGGTGCCGGCAGCGATGCCCGGCCACGCGATCGGCAGCACGACGCGACGTGCCAGCATCCAGCCGGACGCGCCGAGGCTGCGCGCGGCTTCGATCAGCCGCAGATCGAGCGTCGCGAACGACGCGAGCGTCGGCCGCACGACGAACGGCGTATAGAACACGGTCTGCGCGAGGATCACGCCGCCGATGCCGAACAGGAAGTTCAGCGGCGGCTCCTCCAGATGGAACAGGTGCTGCAGCGCGATGCTGATCGACCCTTGCGAGCCGTACAGGAAGATCAGCGTGAACGCGACGAGGAACGACGGGAACGCGACGTACAGCTCCAGGAAACGCGTGACGAGCGACGCGCCCGGAAAGGGCTTGAAGAACAGCAGCGCGGCCAGCAGCACGCCGAGCACCGACGCGGTGCCGGCACTCGCGAACAGCACGCCGAGTGTGGTCAGCATCACGCTGCGCGTGTCGGGGTTGCCGAAGAACGTGCGGTACGCGGCGAAACTCAGCCCGTGGTCGCCCGACACGCTCAGCAGCACGAGCCGCACCAGCGGATAGACGACGAGCGGGCCGAGCAGGACGATCGCGAGCGCGGCCAGGTGCAGATCACCCATGCGCTTGCGGCGCCGCGCGGCGGCGGCGTGCGCGGCGGCCGACGCGAGCACGTGCGGCGGCAGGCCGGCTTCAGGGCTCGATAAGGACGACATCGTCTGCCTCGCAATGCAGGGAAACGCGCGCACCGCGCTCGGGAGCCGCACCGCGGCCGCGTTGCATCGTGACGCGCACCGGCTCGTCGGGGGCCGCATCGATCGTGACCGCGATCGACAGGTCCGCGCCCTGCCATTCGACGGACGACACCGTGCCGTGCAGCCCGCCCGCGGCGGGCGGCATCAGGGTCAGGCGCTCGGGGCGCACGCAGGCCACCTTGCCGCGCACTTCGTGGCGCGGATCGCCGAGCGGGAAGATCACGTGCGGCGGCAGCAGGTTCGCCGGGCCGAGATAGCGTGCGACGTAGCCGTCCTGCGGCGCGTCGTACAGCTGCTGCGGCGTACCGAGCTGCGCGATGTGGCCGTCGCGCATCAGCAGCGCGCGATCGGACAGCACGAGGGCGTCGTCGCGGTCGTGCGTCACGCAGACGACGGTCAGGTTCGGCAGGCGCTCGTGCAGCGCCTTCAGTTCGCTGCGCACCGACGCGCGCAGGTTGGCGTCGAGCGCCGATAGCGGTTCGTCGAGCAGCAGCACGTCCGGCTCGATCACGAGCGCGCGCGCCAGCGCGACGCGCTGCTGCATCCCGCCCGACAGTTGCGCGGGCAGGTGATGGCCCGCATCGCCGAGCTGCACGAGCTTCAGCGCATCGGCGACGCGGCGCGTCACTTCCGACGACGCCATGCCGCGTGCGCGCAGCCCGAATGCGACATTCTCGAACACCGTCAGGTGCGGGAACAGCGCGTAATTCTGGAACAGCAGACCGAGATTGCGCTTGTGCGGCGGCGCATAGGTCAGGTCGCGCCCGGCCACGGTCAGCGTGCCGGTCAGGCCGTCGGCCTTCACGAACCCGGCGATGAAGCGCAGCAGCGTGGTCTTGCCGCAGCCGCTCTTGCCGAGCACGGTCAGAAATTCACCGGCACCGATCGACAGCGACAGATCTTCCAGCACCGTGCGTGCGCCGTAGCGCACGCTCAGGTGTTCGATCTGCACGCCGTCCGGCGCGCCGGACCGCAGCGTTGCCCGCGGTTCGGCGGCGCCGAATGCGCCGGGATGGGTCAGGGTGGTGTCCACCGGGTTCATCCTCTTGCTCACAAATACAGGCGGCGTGCGCCGATCACTTCGGCTTGACGACGTCGAGCTGCTTGCCCGAACTGCCGATCACGTCCTTCTTCCAGCGCTCGATCCACACCGGCTTCTTCGCCATCACCTGGGCCCAGTCGACCGGGATCAGCTTCACGCCCGCGATCGCCTTCTTGACCGCTTCGCCGTTCTTGCCGGCCAGCGGCACGTCCGTGCGGCCCGGGATGCCGTACATGTCCGGCACCTTCGACTGCACGTCCGTCGACATCAGGTAGTCGATCAGCTTCTTGCCGGCGTCCTGGTTCGGGCCGCTCTTGATCAGGCCGATGCCGTACGGGAGCTGGAACGTGGTCGGCTGGTCGCCTTCCTTCGCGGCCAGGAAGATCGGCTTGACGGACAGCGCGCCGTGTTCGGCGTCGTCGAGGTCCATCTGCAGGTCGCCGTTCGCGACGCTGATTTCGTTACGCGACAGCAGCACGTTCAGGTAGCCCGTGCCCTTCGTGTGGAACTTCACGCTCTGCGACAGCTTCGCGAGGTAGTCGAACGCCTTGTCCTCGCCCATCAGCGACGTCGTCAGGATCAGCACGGCCATCCCGTCGCCGGCGGTGGCCGGGTTCGAGTACGCGACCTTGCCGGCGTAGGCCGGCGCGAGCAGGTCGGCGAACGTCTTCGGCTGGTTCTTCACGACGTCCGGGTTGATCGCGAACGAGAAGTAATTGTTCACGAACGTCGCCCACGTGCCGTCTTCGGCCTTCGCGATGGCCGGCACGTTCTTGTAGTTCACGCTCTGGTACGGCTGCAGCAGGCCCATCTGGCCAGCTTGCTGAATGAACGGCGGCAGCGTGACGATCACGTCGGCCTTCGGGGAGTTCTTCTCGATGTTCGCGCGGTTGACGACTTCACCGCTGCCCGCCGTCACGATGTTGACCTTGACGCCTTCCTTCTTCTCGAAAGCCGGCAGCACATCGCGATAGAGGTTCTCGAGGCCGTCTGCCGTATACAGCACGACCGCGTTCGCCGCATGTGCGGGCAGCGCGGCGCCCATCAGGCCGGCGACGCTGGCGGCCAGCGCAAGCTTGCGGAACGCGCCGGCAGCGGCGCGCGAGGGTTTCTGCAGTGTCATCTGACTTCTCCGTAGGCGGAACACCAAATGGCCGGGGCACGATCCGGCTCTCCTGTTATCTCCGGGCAAGGCCGATCGACGGCCCGCCTCGCTACCGCGCCGAGGTGAGGTTTCGCGCGGCAAGCGAAGGATCACAGCGTTCGATGACAAACCCGTGACGAATGCGGCAATTTCCAAAAAATGACACATTTTGCCAATATCATGCAAGTCATTCAGAAATGCTTCCCGGCGTTTCTTCCGACCTTTGCAGAGGAAAACCATGTCCGATCCGATTCTTCTTACGCCTGGCCCGCTCACCACGTCCGCCACAACGCGCCACGCAATGCAACACGACTGGGGCTCGTGGGATGCCGCGTTCAATCAACTGACGGCCAGCGTCTGCGCGGATCTCGTCGCGATCGCGCACGGCGGCGATGAATACGTGTGCGTGCCGATGCAGGGTAGCGGCACGTTCTCCGTCGAAGCCGCGCTCGGCACGCTGGTGCCGCGTGACGGCGTCGTGCTGGTGCCCGACAACGGCGCGTACTGCGCGCGCATCCTGAAGATCCTCGGCCGGCTGGGTATCGAAGCCATCGCGTTGCCGTTCGGCGAGGACGCGGCCGTCGATCCGGCCGCGCTCGAAGCCGCGTTCGTGCGCGAGCCGCGCATCACGCACGTCGCGCAGGTGCATCTGGAGACGAGCGCCGGGATCCTGAACCCGCTCGACGACATCGCCGCCGTGTGCCGGCGCCGCGGCAAGCGGCTGATCGTCGACGCGATGAGCTCGTTCGGCGCGCTGCCGATCACGCTGGCCGGTAGCGGCATCGATGCGCTGATCTCGGCGAGCGGCAAATGCCTGGAAGGCGTGCCGGGGATGGGGTTCGCGATCGTGCGGCGCGACGCGCTCGACGCGAGCGAAGGCAACTCGCCGTCGCTCGCGCTCGATCTCCACGATCAATACGCGTACCTGCGCAAGACGGGCCAGTGGCGCTTCACGCCGCCGACGCACGTGATCGCCGCGCTGCGCGCCGCACTCGATCAGTACCTCGCCGAAGGCGGCCAGCCGGCGCGCGGCGCGCGCTATGTGGATAACTGCCGGACGCTGGTCGATTCGATGCGCGCGCTCGGCTTCACGCCGTTCCTCGATGCGAGCGTACAGGCGCCGGTGATCGTCACGTTCCACGCGCCCGACCACCCGGCCTACGATTTCCGCCGCTTCTACGACGCGGTGCGCGACGCGGGCTTCATCCTGTATCCGGGCAAGCTCACGCAGCTCGAGACGTTCCGTGTCGGCTGCATCGGCGCGATCGACTCGAACGATATCCGCCGCGCGGTCGCGGCCATTGCGCAGGCGGTCGAATCGCTCGGCATCGCAGTTCAGCGCGCGTAAGCGCCGTACCACGCAAAAAAGCCCGGCGGCCTTGCGGCTGCCGGGCTGACGCACAGGATCTGCGTGGAGCCGGTGCTTACAGCTCGATCCGCTTGATGTCGCCGACCACGAAGATGTACGACGCCGCACCGACCAGCGCGATCACGCCGATGAACACGAGCGCGCCGACGAACGACCCGGTCGACGCGACGATGAAGCCGACCACGAGCGGCGTGACGATGCCCGCCAGGTTCGCCGCGAAGTTGAAGATGCCGCCCGTGACGCCGAGCAGGCCGTCCGGCGCGATGTCCGACACGAGCGTCCAGCCGAGGGCAGCCATCCCCTGCGCGAAGAACGCGACCGACATGATCGCGATCACGGCCTCGTTGCTCTGCACGTAGTTCGCGAGAATGATCGTCGATGCGAGCAGCAGGCCCGCGATGATCGGCAGCTTGCGCGCGAGGTTCGCGGACTTGCCGCGACGCAGCAGCCAGTCGGAGAAGATCCCGCCGAACATCACGCCGACCGACGCGGCGATGAACGGCATCACCGCGAAGAAGCCGATCTTCAGCCAGCCCATGTGGCGTTCGGTGGCGAGGTAGGTCGGGAACCAGGTCAGGAAGAACACGAGCGTCGAGTTGCCGGCGAACTGGCCGAGGCAGATGCCCGCAAGCTGGCGCTTCTTCACCAGTTGGCCGACCATCGACCAGCTGAACTTGGCCTGCGCCGGCTTGTCGCCCTTGTCGCCGCTCTTGCGCGCACCGTGTACGAGACCGCCGCCCGCCTCGATATAGGCCAGCTCCTCCGAGTTCGCACCCGGATGGTTGCGCGGCTCGTGATAGAACTTCCACCAGACCAGGCCGAACACGATACCCACCGCGCCGACGACCCAGAACAGCGAGCGCCAGCCGAACGCACCCATCAGCGCGAACAGCACCGGGCTGAAGAACGCCAGGCCGATGTACTCGCCGACGGTGTAGGTACCCGTCGCCATCGCACGCTCGTTCTGCGGGAACCACGTCGCGACGACGCGGCTGTTGGTCGGGAAGCACGGCGCTTCCGTCACGCCGAGGCCGAGCCGGCAAGCGAGCAGCGTCGCGACGCCCGGCACGAAGCCTTGCAGGAACGTGCACAGCGACCACAGCGTCATCGACCAGTAATAGGTGATCTTGCTGCCGAAGCGGTCGAGGAACAGGCCGCCGGGAACCTGCATCGCGACATACGTCCACGAAAACGCGGAAAACATGATGCCCATCACGGCCGCGTTGATGCCGAGCTCCTTGGTGAGCTGAGGCGCAGCCACCCCCAGCACGGTGCGGTCGAGATAGTTGATCATCGTGCCGATCGCGAGCAGCGCGAGAATCTTGTAGCGCGCCGAAGTGCGCCGGACGGTGCCGGCCGCCTGCGCCGGCGCGGCGCTCGTGTGGGTGGTGTGCTGCATGGTCGTCTCCTGGTCTCTCTTTATGGAAGGGGTCAGCGCGCGACGAGCGACTGAAAGTGTTCGAACATCCGCTCGGCGTCGGGCGTGCGTCCGGTGAAGATCTCGAACGCGTCGACCGCCTGGTAGACGGCCATCCCGCCGCCCGGCAGCGTGGCGCAACCGGCCGCGCGCGCCGCGTGGATCAGTTCGGTTTCGAGCGGGAAGTACACGATGTCGGCCACCCACATGCCCGCGTGGAGCAGGTCGGCCGGCAGCGGCAGGCCCGGATGCTTGGCCATGCCGGTGGGCGTGCAGTGGATCAGGCCCGTCGCGGCGCGCATCGAGGCCGCGAGATCGTCGCCCTGCACGACGCGTGCCGCCGGGAAGCGCTGCTGCAACTCGGCCGCGAGCGCGGCGGCGCGCGTGCCGTCGACATCGAAAATCGTCAGCTCGGCCGCGCCCATTTGCAGCGCCGCATGCGCCACGGCCGCGCCCGCGCCGCCCGCGCCGAGCTGGACGACGCGTTCGAGCGACGCGTCGGGCAACCCGCGGCGGAACGATTTCGCGAAACCCGACCAGTCGGTGTTGTGGCCGATCCGCTTGCCGTCCTTGAACAGCACGGTGTTCACCGCGCCGAGCGCGCGCGCATCGTCCGACAGTTCATCGAGGTGCTCGATCACGCGCTGCTTGCACGGATGCGTGATGTTCAGCCCGTTGAAGCCCATCCGCTGCGCGGCGTCGAGCAGTTGCGGCAGGGCGTCGACGGTCACGCCCAGCACGTCGAGATCGATGCGCCGGTAGACATAGCCGAACCCCTGGCGGAACCCTTCTTCCTCGTGCATCGCGGGCGACAGCGAGCCGCCGATGCCCTGGCCGATCAGGCCGATCAGAAACGACGGGCGGCTCATCGTGCGGCTCCCTGCGCGAACAGCGTCGCCAGACGCTGCAGCGCGAACACGTAGCCCTCGGTGCCGCAGCCGCAGATCACGGCTTCGGCGAGCGCCGACACATAGGAATGGTGCCGGAACGCCTCGCGGCGATGCACGTTCGAGATATGCACTTCGATCACCGGCTTCGCGATCGCGGAAAGCGCATCGGCCAGCGCCACCGACGTATGCGTATAGGCGGCCGGGTTGATCACGATGCCGTGCGTGTCGTGACGGGCGGCGTGCAGCCAGTCGATCAACTGGTGCTCGGCGTTCGACTGGCGAAAGTCGATTTCCAGCCCGAGCGCCTCGCCCGCCGTACGGCAGCGCTGCTCGACGTCGGCCAGCGTTTCCGCGCCGTAGATATGGGGCTCGCGGGTGCCCAACAAATTCAGGTTCGGGCCGTTCAGCACGAGCACCTTGTGCTTGCTCATCGTGTTTCTGCTCCTGAAACAGGGGCAGACCACGATCGGCGCCGCCCCGAAGACATCGGAATGTGGCGCTAGTGTGCGCCCGTGCAAGCGGGCTGTCTTTTCGGGTTTTCGCTAATTTGTACCACCTAGTTAGTTTGTACAATACGCATCACTAGCCCAGTAAATTCGGGATATGGCGTTCGCGACGAATTCAATGACTGGTTCATTCAGGGTCGATTCGACCGGCGCCATGCCCCGCTCATCCGCAGGAATCGCCCATGCAGCGCTCGATCGCCACCGTGTCACTGTCCGGCACGCTCGCCGAGAAACTCGCCGCCATCCAGGCCGCAGGCTTCGACGGCGTCGAAATCTTCGAAAACGACCTCGTCTACTTCGATGGATCGCCGGCCGACGTCCGGCGCATGGCCGCCGATCTCGGCCTCGACATCGTGCTGTTCCAGCCCTTTCGCGACTTCGAGGGGGTGAGCGCGGCCCAGCTCGCCCGCAACCTCGACCGGATCAAGCGCAAGTTCGACGTGATGCATGCACTCGGCACCGACCGCATCCTGGTATGCAGCAACGTGTCGGCCGACACGATCGCGGACGACGGGCTGCTCGTCGACCAGCTCGGCGCGCTCGCCGAAGCCGCGCGGCAGGCCGGCGTGGTCGCCGCGTACGAAGCGCTCGCGTGGGGCCGCGTCGTGAAGCGCTACGGCCATGCGTGGAAACTCGTGAATGCCGTGAACAGCCCGCATCTCGGCCTGGCGCTCGACAGCTTCCACACACTGTCGCTCGACGATTCGCCGGACGCGATCGCGGACATCCCCGGCGACCGGATCGCGTTCGTGCAGATCGCCGATGCGCCGAAGCTCGCGATGGACGTGCTCGAATGGAGCCGCCATTTCCGCTCGTTCCCGGGCCAGGGCGACTTCGACCTTGCACGCTTCACCGCGCGCGTGATCGAGTCGGGCTATACGGGGCCGCTGTCGCTCGAGATCTTCAACGACGGCTTCCGCGCCGCGCCGACCGCGATCACGGCTGCCGACGGTCATCGTTCGCTGCTCTATCTGGAAGAACTGACGCGCGAGCGGCTCGCGCAGGACGGCCGCGCGCCGGCCGCCGGCCAGCCGCTGTTCGCGCCGCCGGCGCCGCCCGCGCACGTCGGGTTCCAGTTCATCGAATTCGCGGTCGACGCGCAGGCGGCGGCGACCGTCGGCGAGTGGCTCGGCCGGATGCGCTTCCGGCTCGCGGGCCGCCATCGCTCGAAGGACGTGACGCTGTTCCAGCACGGCGCCGCATCGATCGTGCTGAACGCCGAGCGCGACTCGTTCGCCGACGCGTTCTTCCAGCAGCACGGGCTGTCGCTGTGCGCATCGGCATTCCGTGTCGACGACGCGAAAGTGGCGTTCGAGCGCGCAGCCGGCTTCGGCTATGCGCCGTTCTCCGGCCGCGTCGGGCCGAACGAGCGCGTGCTGCCGAGCGTGCAGGCGCCGGACGGCAGCCTCGAATACTTCGTCGACGAAGCGCCGAACGCGCCGACGCTGTACGAATCGGATTTCGTGCTGACCGACATCGACGGCCCGAGCGAAGTCGGCCCGCTCACGGGTATCGACCACGTGTGCCTCGCACTGCCGGCCGACGCGCTCGATACGTGGATCCTGTTCTTCAAGACGGCATTCGGCTTCGAGGCGGAACGCAGCTGGCTCGTGCCCGACCCGTACGGGCTGATGCGCAGCCGCGCGGTGCGCAGCGCCGACGGCTCGGTGCGGATCGCGCTGAACGCGTCCGTCGACCGGCACACGGCGGTCGCCGAATCGCTCGACCGCTACCACGGCACGGGGCTGAACCACGTCGCGTTCCGCACGGACGACATCGTGAAGACGATCGCCGCGTTCGCAGCCGACGGCATTCCGTTCCTGCGCATTCCGCCGAACTACTACGACGATCTCGCCGCACGCTACGCGCTGCCGGACGACCTGATCGACACGCTGAGCACGCATCACCTGCTGTACGACCGTGACGAGCACGGCGGCGAATTCCTGCACGCGTATACAGAACTGGTCGACAACCGCTTCTCGCTCGAGATCGTCGAGCGGCGCGGCGGATACGACGGCTACGGCGCGACGAATGCGGCCGTGCGGCTCGCCGCCCAGGCGCAGCGCAGGAAATAAGGGAAGGAAGCGGGCAGGGATTCAAGGGGCGCATCACATTCGCGGCCTGTGGCTGCTTCAAAGGGCCGCATCCTGGGTGCACCATCGTGGGGAATCGCTCGGCCGCGCCTCCATCCGCGCGGCTCGCCACGATCGGGCGGGAAACCGCATTCCATATGGCGTTACATCCGGTAACCCGTACCGCAGCGCAGCATTCCGTCGCCCACCGCGGTTTTAAGAATCGCTTAAGTCTTCGACGGCACCATCCGCAACCAGTACCCGATGGTTATCTCGAAAAGGAGGAAAGCGATGAGCGCCGTAGAAGCACCCGCGGGCCGCCCGGCCGCGCCCCCTGCAAAGAAGACGATGCTGCGCCGCCTGCTCAGTCATCATGAAATCGCGACGCTGCTCGTGCTGCTGCACGCACCGATCGGCGCCAATGCCAAACCCGAACTGCCTGCGCTGCAGGAAGCCGGTCTCGTCGAGATGGTCAAGCTCGACACCGAAACGGCACCCAGCTTCCGGCTGACCGAAGACGGCACCGCCGTCCTGAAAGGGCTCGGCTACCGCTGAGCCGCCGTTTTCATCCCTTTCCCGCTTTCCCGCATCACCCCGATTCCCAGCGACCCGCCGGCCCTGTCGGCGTGTCGCGTCACCCCGCCCGCTCCTGCAGCATCAACCGGTATTCCGTCGGCGTGACGCCGACCGTCGCCTTGAACTGGCGCGTGAACGCGCTGTGGTCCGTATAGCCGCATAGCGCCGCGACGTCGGTCACCTTGTCGTGCGTGACGAGCAGCGCGGTGGCCGCATCGAGCCGCGTCTTCAGCAGCACCTGGCGCGGCGTCAGGTGGAACACCTTGTGGAAGTAGCGCTCGAGCTGCGCGACCGACATCCCCGCCATCTGCGCGAGATGCTTCAGGTTCAGCGGCTGCACGTAGTGATCCTGGATGTGCTGGACGACGTCGGCGAGCCGGCTGTACGCCGGGTGCGATCCCTCGTGTGCCTTCAGGTCGCGCGAGATGCCCGCGAGGCCGACGACCCTGCCCGCGGCGTCGCGCAGCGGCTCCTTGCAGGTCAGGCACCAGCCCGGCTGACGGCCCGGATACAGGTGCAGCTCGAGCTGGTCCATCAGTTGCTGGCCGGCGTTGATCGTCGCCATGTCCTGCTCGAAATAGCTGCGGCCGAAGCGGCGCGGAAACACTTCGTCGGCCGTCTTGCCGAGCAGGTCGCGCTTGTCCTTGTAGCCGCAGCGCATCGCCAGCGTGCGATTGACGATCGCGTAGCGGCCGCTCGCATCCTTCACGAAGAACGCGACGTCCGGCAGTGCATCGAACACCGGTTCGAGCAGGCGGAAGTGCGCAAGCATCGCGCCGAAATCGGCGTTGTCGGGCTGGTAGCGCAACGGTTCGGACAGGCTCATGGGCGGTACGGCAAGCAAGGGCGTCATCCCGGCAACCGCAATGCGAGTGGCAGATGGCGTCGATTATAGAAGCGCCCCTTCGATCGCGTCGCGCCGATCGCAAAGGCGGGCAAGTTGGCGGCGGCCGTCGCGTCGCGGCGCGCCGCCGATCGGCCGGCCGGCATCGTCACGCGACATACGTTGCGTGCGCAACCACTGCGTCGAGCGTGCGGCGGCCGGCGGCGAATCCGCTTGTGTCGACGCAGCCACCACGCGTGCGCCGGTGCCGACACGCCGCGCGCGGACTGGCGCACTCGCACGCCGGCACCGTACGCCCGAACTTGCCAGCATAGAAATGCGGACGTGCAGCGTCTTGGCGCGTTTGCGCATTCGGCGTGACGATTTCGGCATATATCAGGGTTATCGACGATATGCCGATATCGTCGCCGCCCACGCATCGAACGCGCAAGACGCACGCATTTTCGCTATCTAGACTTCGCTTCACGGTCACGAGACGACCTCACGCCGCGGCAGCAATCGGCATGCATGGCCTGCGGCATCGGCCATCGGGCGCGCCGATTCCGGCACAGCCCGGACAGCACGCGGCAAGCACGCACGGCCCTCGCATCGGCCTGCCGACCGAACCGTCTCGCCCGGTTTACCGGCGCCGGCCCGCCAGCCGGCGGCGGCCCAACCACGCCATCAAGGGGAAGTGAAAGTGAAGCTGAAGGTATCGCACGTCGCGCTGGCCGCTGCCTGCGCACTGTCGGGCACGCACGCCATCGCCGCCGACGTCGTCAAGATCGGTTTCGCCGCACCGCTGACCGGCCCGCAGTCGAACTACGGCACGGACATGCAGAAGGGCGTGCAACTCGCGATCGCCGATTTCAACGCGACGCGTCCGACCATCGGCGGCAAGCCCGTCACGTTCCAGCTCGACTCGCAGGACGACCAGGCCGACCCGCGCACCGGCACGACCGTCGCGCAGCGGCTGATCGACGACAACGTCCGCGGGATCATCGGGCACTTCAACTCGGGCACGAGCATTCCCGCATCCGACCTGTACGATCGCGCGGGGCTGCCGCAGATCTCGATGGCCACGTCGCCGCAATACACGGCGCGCGGCTACAAGACGACCTACCGGCTGCTGACGAGCGACGCGCAGGCGGGCCGCATCGTCGGCACGTACGCGGTGAAGACGCTGCGCTTCAAGCGCATCGCGATCATCGACGACCGCACGGCCTACGGCCAGGGCATCGCCGACGAATTCGCGAAGGCCGTCGAAGCGGCGGGCGGCACGATCATCAAGCGCGACTTCACGAACGACAAGGCGCTCGATTTCTCCGCGATCCTGACCAACCTCAAGGGGATGAACCCGGACGCGATCTTCTACGGGGGCGGCGACGCGCAATCGTCGCCGATGATCCGCAAGATGCGCCAGCTCGGGATGAAGTCGGCGTTCGTGACGGGCGAGATGTCGCGCTCGCCGACGTTCCTGAAGGTCGGCGGCGACGCGGCCGAAGGCGCGATCGTCTACATGGGCGGGCTGCCGAAGGAAAAGATGCCCGGCTTCGCCGGCTACGCGGCACGCTACAAGGCGCGCTTCAACGAAGACGTGATCACCTACTCGCCGTACGCGTATGACGGCACGATCGCGCTGCTCACCGCGATGAAGGACGCGAACTCGACCGACCCGAAGGTGTACACGCCGTATCTCGGCAAGGTGTCGGTCAAGGGCGTGTCGGCCCCCAGCATCGCGTACGACACGAAGGGCGACCTGAGGGATGCGCCGGTGACGATCTACAAGGTCGAGCACGGCGCGTTCAAGCCGGTCGATACGATCGCCGGCAACTGATACGTAAAACCCCGCCCCACGCGGCGCGTCAGCGGCTCACCGGCCGCCCGCGCCGCGTGCGCTTTTGCGTCTGCGTCTGCGTCTGCTCCGGCTTCGCGATCCGAACCGTTCCTCGGCGCGCCCCCACGCGCGTGCATTTCGCGCTCCTGTAGAATCCCCCCACCCGCTTTGACGCTTCGTCTCCGCCGCGCCCCATCCCGGTGCGGCGGCGCGTGTTTCGTGCCGCACCCGGCACGCGGCACGCTTCGACGATGCAAGCCGCGCCTTGTCAGTCCATGCCGAAAAGCGGGCCCTGGAGACGCAGCACCGACAACACCATTCGAAAAACCAATCGTCCTGACCATGCAAGCTTCCGAATTGAGCGGCGTGCCTCGCGCCGCCGAACGCGCGCTCACGCGCAGCGACTACAAGACCCTTGGCCTCGCCGCACTCGGCGGCGCCCTCGAGTTCTACGACTTCATCATCTTCGTGTTCTTCGCGCCGGCGATTGGGCAACTGTTCTTCCCGCACGACATTCCCGACTGGCTGCGCCAGCTGCAGACGTTCGGCATCTTCGCGGCCGGCTACCTCGCGCGCCCGCTCGGCGGCGTGATCATGGCGCACTTCGGCGACCTGTTCGGCCGCAAGCGGATGTTCACGCTGAGCGTGCTGATGATGTCCGTGCCGACGCTGCTGATGGGCCTGCTGCCGACCTACGACACGATCGGCATCCTCGCGCCGGTATTGCTGCTGCTGTTCCGCGTGCTGCAGGGCGCGGCCGTCGGCGGCGAAGTGCCGGGCGCGTGGGTGTTCGTGTCCGAGCACGTGCCGTCGCGCCACATCGGCTATGCGTGCGGCACGCTGACCGCGGGCCTGACGGCCGGCATCCTGCTCGGCTCGCTGGTGGCCGCCGGCATCAACAGCCGTTACTCGAGCGCCGAAGTCGGCGCGTTCGCGTGGCGCATCCCGTTCCTGCTCGGCGGCGTGTTCGGCCTGTTCTCGGTGTACCTGCGCCGCTGGCTGCACGAGACGCCGGTGTTCGCCGAGATGAAGGCGAAAAAGGCGCTCGCGGCCGAGATTCCGCTGAAGGCCGTGCTGCGCGACCACGGCCGCGCGGTGATCGTGTCGATGCTGCTCACGTGGATGCTGTCGGCCGCGATCGTCGTCGTGATCCTGATGACGCCCGCGTTGCTGCAGAAGCAGTTCCACCTGACACCCGCGACGACGCTGTTCGCGAACAGCGTCGCGACGCTGTGCCTGACGGCCGGCTGCATCACCGCGGGTTCGCTCGCGGGCTGGATCGGCGCGAAGCGTGTGCTCGCCATCGGCGGCATCGGGCTGGCCGCGTGCTACTACCTGCTGTTCGCGCAGGTCGCGGCCGACGCGTCGACGCTGCCGCTCTACTACGGGATCGCGGGCTTCATGGTCGGCACGATCGGCGCGGTGCCGTTCGTGATGGTCAAGAGCTTCCCGGCCGTCGTGCGCTTCTCGGGCATCTCGTTCTCGTACAACGTCGCGTATGCGATCTTCGGCGGCCTCACGCCGGTGATCGTGTCGCTGATGATGAAGTCGAATCCGCTCGCACCGGTGGTATACGTCGCGGCGATCTGCGTGCTCGGCGCGATCGCCGTGCAGTTCTCGAAGGATGCGAAGGAGGATTCGCCGCACTGAGCGGCGACGGCGCGCGTGCGGTGGCGTCCAGCGCCGCATTGAATGACCGAATGCACGCGCTCCATGAACAAAAGGGCCGAATCCCGCGGGATTCGGCCCTTTTGTTTTGCTTCAGCGCAACGGCGACGGCGCGACGACGTGCGATCAGCGCAGGCTGCCGTACGTCGTGCTCGGCCGGCGCAGGCCGTCGATGCTCGCGCCGCCGGCGCCGGTGACGTACAACAGCAGGAATCCGCCGGCGATCGCGATGTTCTTCCAGAAATGGATCACCATGTCGTGCTGGACCGCGGCGTCCGTCGCGTCCCAGAAATTGTGCCCGACCATCGCGGTCGCGACCGTGTAGAACGCCATCAGCAGCGCGAGCGGTTTCACCTTGTAGCCGACGATCAGCAGCAGCCCGCCGAGCCCCTCGATCGCGACGACGATCGGTCCGATCACCTGCGGATACGGCACGTTCAGCCCATGCAGGTAGCCGATGAAATCGCCGTAGCCGAGCAGCTTCATCACGCCGCCCCACAGGAACAACGCCGCCAGCGCCAGGCGCGCGAAAAAAATGACGCCGGAATCGACGGAACGCGTCATGCCTCTCTCCTCGTATGCAATTCGGCCGGCCGCCCGGAGCATACCCGGACAACTCGGCGCCGCGCGACCCTGCGGGGCCCGCGGCAAATGGGCCAGCATAGACAGAGTTTCGGCCGTGTCCAAGAAAAAGGTTGTAGCAAATCTTTACACGGCGGCCGCCGCGCGGCCCGAAGGCAGCGGTATCGCCAAGGCGTTTAGCCCGCGTCGCTCAACAACACGCCCTTCTTGAAGATGAAGCAGCCGTAGCCGCGCAGCTCGCCGGTGACGATCACCGCGTACGTCTGCTGCGCGCGCTCGTAGAACGCGAACCGCTCGATCCCCGTGAGCGGCACCGGGCGCCCTTCGGCGCGATCGATCTCGGCCTGCACTTCGCGCTGTACGGGCGGCACCGCGGCTGCATCGCCGACGACTTCCATCCGCCACGCGGGGGTGTCGACGTACGTGTCGAGCGGCAGCACGGACAGCACCGCGCGCACGACGCGTGCCGAATCGGCACCGTCGATCCGCAACGCGCGGCCGACCACCGTGTGCTCCGCGACGGATTCCGCCGGGAAATTCGCATCGCAGATCGCGATTTCGTCACCGTGGCCCATCGCGCGCAGCGTGTGCAGGATGTCGGCGTGCAGCAGCGGGTCGAGATTCTTCAGCATGTCGGCTAGTCTCCGGGATCAGGAACGAACGCATAACGTTACCCGATCCCGGTGGCCGCTGCGCATGCATCGCTCGTATCACGACGCCGCGGCCGGCATTTCGTCGATGAAACCCGTGACCGACGCGAGGCGGCCCGATGCGTCGACGGTGCCGAAGTCCGAACCCTTCACGATCGCCGCGCCGTCGGGCGACACGAGCGCCCACGAGAACCGCAGGTGCTGGCCGAACCCGTCGACGTCGGTCGTGCGGCGGAAGCGGAACGCGGGGAAGCGCGCCTGTACGGCCGCGATCATCGCGTCGATGCCCGCGTGGCCGTCGCCGGCCATCAGCGGATCGCGATACGCCGCGTCGCTCGCGTAGGTCGCATCGATCAGCGCGCGGCGGCGCGCGACATCGGGTTCGTTCCAGGCGTCGATGTAGCGGTCGATCAGGTCGGCGTGAACGGACGAGGCGGATGGGGCGGTGTTCATGGCGAGGCTCCTTGGGTCGATGAGAGGACGATGTCGCGAACGTCGCGTGTTGCGTGTTGCTTGTTCGCGTGCAGACATCGTCGCCGGCCTCGCGCGGGCGGTCGATTACGTACGAGGTAAGGAAATCGCACCCGCGCCACCGCGATCAACCATCAACCATCAGCCATCAATTGGCCGCGTAGTCGACCGCCAGGCTCCACGCCGGATCCTCGTGCTTCGCCCAGTACGCGTCGAACAACCGGCGCGTCACCGGGCCCGGCCGGCCGTCGCCGATCGGCGCGCCGTTCAGCCGCGTGACGGGCATGATCCCGCCGGCCGTCGACGTGATGAACGCCTCGTCCGCATCGCGCAGTTGCACGTCGTCGATGCGATCGGCTTGCGCGTCGATGCCCATCGACGCCGCCAGCTCGAACACGGTCTGCCGCGTGATGCCGTGCAGCACACCGCGCTCGGGCGTCCGAAGCCGGCCGTCGCGCACGACGAAGATGTTGAATCCGGGCCCTTCGGCGATGCTGCCGTCCGTGCACTTCAGCACGACCGACTCCGCCCCTGCGTCATAGCCCTTCAACAGCCCCGCGACGAGGTCGAGCCAGTGGTAGTTCTTGATCTGCGGATCGACCGATTCGGGCGGAATCCGCCGCACGTCGTCGATCAGGTGCAGGTGCAGGCCCTCGCGCAACTGCCGCTCGTTCGCGACCGAGCCGTACGGCACCGCGAACGCGATGAACTGGTTCACCGCGTCGCGCGGGTCGCGGCTGAAGGTGGGCGACACGCCGCGCGTGCACAGCATTTCAACGTACGCGTTGCGCAGGCCCGAGCGGCGCACGCATTCGACGAGGATGTCGCGCAGCGCGTCGTCGCTCAGCGGCACATTCAGCCGCAGCCTTGCCAGCGAACGCCTGAACCGCGCGATGTGCCGGTCGAGGCGGAAGAAGCGGCCGTTCCACACGTGCACGGTGTCGTACGTGACGTCGGAATGTAGAAAGCCCCAGTCGAGCACCGACACGCGCGCGTCGGCGATCGGAATGAAGCGGCCGTTCATGTACGCGGCACCCGGCGGATACGCGGGTGCTTCGGTTGACTGACTACCTTCCTGCGTCGTGCGCGTCGCGGCGGGAACGTACGGTGGCGCGTAGTCGACCTGCGCGGCAAACGACGCGCGATCGGCGTCGAACACGCTGCGATGCACGACCGCATTCGGTCCCGCCGCACGATCGAACGACAGCTTGCCGTCGAGATGATCGATCTCGTGCTGCATCATCTCCGACACATCGGGCGACAGCGCATCGCGCCGATGCAGTTCGCCGTCGAGCGTCGTGTACCGCACGCTCACCGACGCGTGGCGCTCGACGCGCACGAACAGGTCGGGAAAGCACATGCAGTCATCCCACAGCGTCATGCGCGCATCGCTGCGCCACACGATCTCGGGGTTCACGATCACGTCGGGCCAGCCGTCCAGCGCGAGCGCGATCATCCGTTGCCCGACGCCGATCTGCGGCGCGGCGACCGCGCGGCCGAAACCGTGTTCGTCGCGAAACGCGCGTAGCGCGGCGCGCAGTGCGCTGGCCGCTTCGCGCACGGCGGGATCGGCAACGTCGCCGACCGGCCGCGCGACGTCACGCAACGATGCGGTGCCCACGGGAAGAATCCGCGTATTCATTTCACTACCTCCGACAAAGTCACCTTGTTGCCTCCTTTGAACGTCGACATCGTTGCCGCCGGATTGCGCAGCTCGCCGTTCGCGTCGAACGCGATCCGGCCGGTCACGCCCTGGAAGTCGACGCGATGCAGCGCGCCGACGATCTTCGCCGGATCGGTGGACTGCGCGAGCATCACCGCGTGATAGACGGCCATCATCGCGTCGTAGGCATACGGCGCGTAGAGCTGCACGGGGGCGCCGTACTTCTGCGCGAAGCGCGCCGCGAACGCGGGGCCGCCCGGCATCTTCGCGAGGCTCCGGCCGCCGTCCGCGCACACGAGGTTGCCGTCGAGCGCATCGCCGGCCAGTTTCAGGATCTCTTGCGTGCACAGACCGTCGCCACCCAGCAGCGGCGCGACAATTCGCAGCTTCTTCATCTGCTTAAGCATCGGGCCGCCCTGCGTGTCCATTCCGCCGAAGAAGATCGCGTCGGGCGCCTTGCCCTTGAGCAGCGTCAGCGGCGCGCCGAAGTCGAACGCCTTGTCGGTCGTGTATTCGCGGCCGACCATGGCCGTGCCCGTCTTCCCGAGCCCGTCGACGAACACATCCGCGATGCCCTGGCCGTAAGCCGTGCGATCGTCGACGACGCCGATGCGGCGCGCGTGCAGTTGCTCGACCGCATAGCGGGCGACGGCCTGCCCGAGGAAGTCGTCGTTCGCAAGCATCCGGAACGTCGTGTGATAGCCGAGACGCGTGAACGCCGGATTGGTGGCCGACGGCGTCAGCTCCGCGATGCTCGCCGTCGCATAGAGCCGCGCGACGGCGATCGACGTCCCCGAATTCTGGTGGCCGATCACCGCGCTGACGTGCGTATCGACGAAGCGCTGCGCGACCGTCGTCGCGACCTTCGGGTCGGCCTGGTCGTCCTGCGCATCGAGCGCGAACGTGACCGGATGCCCGGCGACGCTCGGATGCGCCGCGTTGATTTCATCGATGGCCAGCCGGATGCCGCGTGCGCTGTCCTCGCCGAAATGCGCCTGCGCGCCCGTGAGCGCGCCGGCAAAACCTACGACGACCGTATCCGCACCGAACGCGGGAACGGCCAGTACAAGCGACACAAGTGGCACGAGCGGCGCCAGCAGCAGACGTCGGGAACGCATGATGTTTTCCTCGCAGCTTCGTCGTTGACGGATGCTACGATTATCGGCAGCCGTCACGAAATCCGATAAACATCGAGCGGCTTCGTTCGTGAGTTTGTTTCGTTTTTTCTCTCCGAAGGAAATCCGATGAATCCTGCCGCCGCGCCGCTCGACGACTTCGACCTGCGGATCCTCGCCCGCCTCCAGCACGACAACCAGATCACCAACCAGGCGCTCGCCGCCGAGATCGGCCTCAGCCCGCCCGCGTGCCTGCGACGCGTGAAGCGGCTGCGCGACGAGCACTACATCCAGCAGGACGTGTCCGTCGTCGATCCGACCAAGGTCGGCCTCCCGTTGACGATGCTGGTGCTCGTGCAGGTCGAGCGCGAACGGGTCGACCTGCTCGACGAATTCAAGCGGTTCCTGAAATCGCTGCCGGAAGTCATGCAGTGTTATGTGGTGACGGGCCGTGCGGATTTCGTGCTGATGATCGCGATGCGCGACATCGACCACTACGAGGAGTTTTCCACGCGCGTGTTTCGGCAACACCACAACATCCGTCACTTCGAGACGATGGTCGTGATGTCACGCGTGAAGGTGGGGCTGTCGCTGCCGATCGGCATCGAGTGACGACCGCCCGGACGCGGGCACGTGCACGTGCACGAGCCGCCGCGATGAAAACGGGCGCCCTCGGGCGCCCGCTTCGTCCGGCGGCAACAGCCGCGCGCGTCAGGTCACCGGCGCCGGATTGAACAGCGTCAGCGCGTTCGCGAGCTTCCATTGCTCGGCCCACGTGCGGCGCTGGCCGCTCGCGACGTCGAGCATCAGCCGGAACAGTGCCCAGCCGGTGTCCTCGATCGTGGCCGCGCCGGTCGCGATCTGCCCCGCGTCGAGGTCCATGAGGTCGTGCCAGCGGCGCGCGAGGTCGCTGCGCGTCGCGACCTTGATCACCGGCACCTGCGCGAGCCCGTACGGCGTGCCGCGGCCGGTCGTGAAGATGTGCAGGTTCATCCCGGCCGCGAGCTGCAGCGTGCCGCAGATGAAATCGCTCGCGGGCGTCGCCGCGTACAGCAGCCCCTTCTGCTTCGCGCGATCGCCGGGACGCACGACGCCGGCGATCGGCGCGCTGCCCGATTTCACGATCGATCCCATCGCCTTCTCGACGATGTTCGACAGGCCACCCTTCTTGTTGCCGGGCGTCGTGTTCGCGCTGCGGTCGACGCGGCCGCGCTGCAGGTAGCGGTCGTACCAGTCCATCTCGCGGATGATCTCGCGCGCCACGTCCTCGTTCGCCGCGCGCGACGTGAGCTGCGCGACGCCATCGCGCACTTCCGTCACCTCGGAGAACATGATCGTCGCGCCCGCGCGCACCAGCAGGTCGGCCGCGAAGCCGACGGCCGGATTCGCGGTGAGCCCCGAGAACGCATCGCTGCCGCCGCACTGCACACCGACGACGAGATCCGATGCCGGGCACGTCTCGCGGCGGCGGCGGTTGAGCCGCTCGAGATGCGATTCGGCCATCTTCATGATCGAGTCGATCATCGAGTTGAAGCCGACGTGCGCGGTGTCCTGCAGGCACACCACGCCGCCGTTGTCGGCCGCACCGTCGGCCGCGACCGGAATCGTGCCGGGCGGCAGCAGGCGCTCGGGCTGCAGCTTCTCGCAGCCGAGGCTCACGGTCATCACCTCGCCGCCGAAGTTCGGATTCAGGCTGATGTTGCGCAGCGTGCGGATCGGGATGTCGGCGTCGGGCGCGTCGATCGCCACGCCGCACCCGTACGTGTGCTCGAGCCCGACCACGTCGTCGACGTTCGGGTAGCGCGGCAGCAGCTCGGCCTTGATCCGCTTCACCGCGTGCTCGACGACGCCCGACACGCACTGCACGGTCGTCGTGATCGCGAGGATGTTGCGGGTGCCGACCGAGCCGTCGGCATTGCGGAAGCCCTCGAACGTATAGCCTTCGAGCGGCGGCAGCGGCGGCGCGGCGCGCGTCGCGAGCGGCAGGTCGTCGAGCCCCGGCGGCTCGGGCATGCGCATCGAGCGCTCGTTGACCCAGCTGCCGCGGCGCAGCTCGACCAGCGCATAGCCGATCACCACGTTGTAGCGGACGATCGGGTCGCCGGCCGCGAGATCGACCAGCGCAACCTTGTGCCCCTGCGGCACGCTTTCGCGCAGCGTCAGCCCGTCGGCGAACGTCGCGCCCTCGGGCAGGCCGCCGTCGTTGACGACGATCGCGACGTTGTCGTCCGGATGCACACGGATATAGAGCGGGGAAGCAGTCATCGGAATTCCTGGAGGCTATCGGCCATATCGTTAGTCATCATACGACATTCGACCTTGCTCGGCGATGCTGCGTAAACCCTTATCCGGAAAGACCCTACTATTTATCGACCAGCAAACCGCTTGCGTCGCCCCTCCCCTCGTTGTACGATGACATACAACGACATCGCCAATGTGGCTCGTATGCCGTTCCCAACGAACCCAGCACTCGCGCTAGACGGACGACCCAACCATGACCTCACCGCAAGAACTCAAACAGATCATTTCCCACGGCCTGCTGTCGTTTCCGCTGACGGATTTCGACGCCGACGGCAGCTTCCGCCCGTCCACCTATGCCGAGCGCCTGGAATGGCTCGCGCCCTACGGTGCGAGCGCGCTGTTCGCGGCCGGCGGCACCGGTGAATTCTTCTCGCTCACGCAGCGCGAGTATTCGGACGTGATCCGTGTCGCGACGGAAACCTGCAAGGGCAAGGTGCCGATCCTCGCCGGCGCGGGCGGCGCGACGCGCGTCGCGATCGAATATGCGCAGGAGGCCGAGCGCCTCGGCGCGAGCGGCGTGCTGCTGATGCCGCATTACCTGACCGAAGCCAGCCAGGAAGGGATCGCCGACCACGTCGAGCAGGTGTGCCGTGCGCTGAAGATCGGTGTCGTGGTGTACAACCGCGCGAATTCGAAGCTGAACGCCGACATGCTCGAGCGCCTCGCCGATCGTTGCCCGAACCTGATCGGCTTCAAGGACGGCGTGGGCGAAATCGAAAGCATGGTGACGATCCGCCGCCGCCTCGGCGACCGTTTCGCGTACCTCGGCGGCCTGCCGACGGCCGAAGTCTATGCGGCCGCATACAAGGCGCTCGGCGTGCCGGTGTATTCGTCGGCCGTGTTCAACTTCATCCCGAAGACGGCGATGGCATTCTACGAAGCGATCGCGAAGGACGACCACGCCACGGTCGGCCGCCTGATCGACGAATTCTTCCTGCCGTACCTGAAGATCCGCAATCGCCGCGCGGGCTATGCGGTCAGCATCGTGAAGGCGGGCGCGAAGCTCGTCGGCCATGACGCAGGCCCGGTGCGCGCGCCGCTCGTCGATCTCACCGATGCAGAAGCAGCAGAGCTCGACGTGCTGATCAAGAAGATGGGGCCGCAATAAGCGGTGTTCGTCGGCAGCGCACGTCTTCATTGGCGCCGCGCCGGCAGTGCTACATCGCGGCCGGCATTCGCCGGCCGCCACCTTTTGCGCGCTTTCCGCGATGACGCACGCATCCGCCGCAATGCGTGTCGCCACCGTCACATCTGCGCGATGACCCCGACGATCCGGTAACGCACGTTCCCCAGCTTGACGCGTGTCGCCTCGATCTGGTCCTGCGCACCCGATCGCGCGCGCGAATTCGATTCGCTGCCAAGGATCTGCCCGAGTACGTCGCGGTCAACGACCGCGTCGAAGAACCGGCCGACCGTGATCGTCGCCGACTGCTTCGCGGTCGCGAGCTGGCTGTTCGCCTGCATCAACGCTTCGGTGCGCAGGCCCGGATCGCGTTCATCGATGCCGCGCCGGTACTGGAGCGCGAACACCAGCGCTTCCATGTCCTGCCGGAAACGGCGAACGGCTTGACCGAACACGAGCGAGTGCGCGTCGGAACCCGTAACGAGCCGCCCCTGGTTGATCGTGATGTCGAATTCGCTGCCGCCCAGGTCGCGCTGGAATTCCAGCAGTGCATTCGCGAGCACGCGTCCTTCGCTGTACTGGCCGATCTGGGTGCGCACGGATTTCGCGACGTCGCCGATCGCTTTCCACAATCCGGCCGCGAACAGGTGGTCGCCACGTTTGTTGATATTCATGGATTCGGTACCCTTTTAGACTTTTTCTGGATCTCTCAGGCTTCGCCCGCGGGTCGGTCGACCCGGGGCTTCGGTACTGTAGGAGAAAAGCGCGGGCGGCGAAAGTCTGCCGGGGTGGCATGCATCCGTTCTCCGACAGTTTCCGAAGCACGCAAAAAAGGCGGAAGCAGCCGACCGGCTACCTCCGCCTTTCCGATTTCAGGCACGCAATCGGCGCATTGACCGCCGTCATGACGCCATCAGCCGTGCGTGACGATTACTCCGCCTTCCCGTCCCGCAGCCGCGGAATCGCGAGCGGATTGCTTTCCTGCAACCCTTCCGGCAGCAGATCGTCCGGGAAATCCTGGTAGCACACCGGCCGCAGGAAACGTTCGATCGCCGTCGCGCCGACCGACGTGACGGCCGGGTTCGACGTGGCCGGGAACGGCCCGCCGTGCACCATCGCGTCGCACACCTCGACGCCGGTCGGGTAGCCGTTGACCAGCAGGCGGCCCGCCTTGCGTTCGAGAACCGGCAGCAGCCGGCGCGCGAGCGGCTTGTCGTCGGCGTCCATCTGCAGCGTGGCCGTCAGCTGGCCTTCGAGCGCTTCGAGCACGCGCGCGACTTCGTCGAGATCGCGGCAACGCACGATCAGCGACGCCGGCCCGAACACCTCGTGGCTGAACGCCGGCTCGGCGAGGAACGCCTGCGCGCCGACTTCGTACAGCGCGCCGCCGGCCTGGCAGTCGGTCTGCGCCGCCTCCCCCGCGCCGATCTCGCGCACGCCCGGCAGTTCGGCCAGCTTGCCGCGGCCGTTGCGATACGCATCGGCGATGCCGCGCGTGAGCATCACGCCGGCCGGCTTCTTCGCGAGCGCCTGCGCGGCGACGGTTTCGAAGCGGTCGAGATCGGGGCCGTCGATCGCGAGCACGAGGCCCGGGTTGGTGCAGAACTGGCCGACGCCCAGCGTCAGCGAATCGACGAAGCCCGTCGCGATCGCGTCGCCGCGCGCGGCGAGCGCCGCCGGAAACAGCACGACGGGGTTGATGCTGCTCATTTCCGCGTAGACGGGAATCGGCTGCGGGCGCGCGTTCGCGAGCTCCACGAGCGCCATGCCGCCCTGCCGCGACCCCGTGAAGCCGACCGCCTGGACCGCCGGATGGCTGACGAGCGCCGCGCCGATCACGCGGCCGGGGCCGACCAGCAGCGAGAACACGCCCGCCGGCATCCCGGTTTTCGCGACGGCGGCGCGGATCGCGCGGCCGACCAGCTCGGACGTGCCGAGGTGCGCCTCGTGCGCCTTCACGATCACCGGGCAGCCGGCCGCGAGCGCCGACGCCGTATCGCCGCCGGCCACCGAGAACGCGAGCGGGAAATTGCTCGCGCCGAACACGACGACGGGCCCGAGCCCGACTTTCTGCAGCCGCAGGTCCGACCGCGGCAGCGGCGTGCGCGCCGGCTGCGCGGGATCGATCGACGCGGCAAGAAAGCGCCCGTCGCGCACGACGCGCGCGAACAGCCGGAGCTGGCCGACGGTACGGCCGCGCTCGCCCTGCAGCCGCGCGACGGGCAGGCCCGTTTCGGCGTGCGCGCGCTCGATCAGCGCGTCGCCGAGCGCGACGATTTCATCCGCGATCGCGTCGAGAAACGCCGCGCGGGCCGCGAGCGGCTGCGCGCGGTACGCGTCGAACGCATCGCGTGCGAGTTCGCATGCGCGCTCGACGTCGGCCTGCGCCGCAACGCCGAATGCCGGCACGTCGATCGGCTCGCCCTTCGACGGGTCGAACGCGCGCAAGGTACCGGCCGAGCCGGCGACCGCTTCGGCGCCGATCAGCATCTCTCCAGTCAGTTGCATGGGGTGTGCTCCGTGGTTCGGGAATAGATCGCTCATTGTAGCTCAACAGATATGATGTCCGCCCACCTAGCATCAATATTCGCGTCGATTGTCGGGTTGGCGCCGACGCGAGCAAAACCCTTATTTCACGCGCCAATATCTGGGATTTTCACTCTTTCACGCCACCATTCAGAGGGAAAACCCGAGGTTTCTGCGCCTGATTATTACCAATAAACTGTCGCCAAGTCATACGACGACATACATTAAAGTGCCTAATCAAATCCCTTCTCGCGAGCTTCCGCTCGACCTCGCGCGCACCGCGCGCCGGACCGCCGTGCGCTACGGGATCCTGGCGATGCTGTTCGTCGTCACGACGCTCAACTATGCGGACCGCGCGACGCTGTCGATCACCGGCACACCGATCCGCAAGGCGTTCGGCATCGATCCGGTGACGATGGGCTACATCTTCTCGGCGTTCAGCTGGGCGTACGTGCTCGCGCAACTGCCGAGCGGCTGGCTGCTCGACCGCTTCGGCGCGCGACGCGTGTATGCGGCCAGCATCTTCCTTTGGTCGGCGTTCACGCTGCTGCAGAGCACGATCGGCCTCGGCGGCAGCGCCGCGTTCGCGGTCGCCGCGCTGTTCGCGATGCGCTTCGCGGTCGGCATCGCCGAAGCCCCCGCCTTTCCGGCGAACGCGAAAGTGGTCGCGAGCTGGTTCCCGACCGCCGAACGCGGCACCGCGTCGGCGATCTTCAACGCCGCGCAGTACTTCGCGGCCGTGGTGTTCTCGCCGCTGATGGCGTGGCTCACGCATGCGTACGGCTGGCACCAGGTGTATCTGTGGCTCGGCCTCGCGGGCATCGCGCTCGCGTTCCTGTGGCTGCGGGTCATGAAGGATCCGGCCGACCATCCGGCCGTGAACCGCGCGGAACTCGACCATATCGAGCAAGGCGGCGGCCTCGTGCGCACCGCTGCACGCAGCAGCAACGGCGCGCGCTCCGAAAGCAGCCGCGTGGCCGGCTGGTACTACGTGCGCCAGCTGCTGTCGAACCGGATGCTGATCGGCGTGTACCTCGGCCAGTACTGCGTGAACGTGCTCACGTACTTCTTCCTCACGTGGTTCCCGATCTACCTCGTGCAGGCGCGCGGCATGTCGCTGCTGAAGGCCGGCTTCATGACGTCGCTGCCCGCGATCTGCGGGTTCCTCGGCGGCGTGCTCGGCGGGATGCTGTCGGACGGGCTGATCCGCCGCAGCGTGTCGCTCACGCTCGCGCGCAAGATCCCGATCGTCGGCGGGATGGCGCTGTCGATGGTCATCATCGGCTGCAACTACGTCGACAGCGAAGTGCTGGTGATCGTGCTGATGGCCGTGTCGTTCTTCGGCAAGGGGATCGGCTCGCTGGGCTGGGCCGTCGTCGCGGATACCGCGCCGAAGGAAGCGATCGGCCTGTCGGGCAGCCTGTTCAACATGTTCGGCAACACGGCCGGCATCGTCGCGCCGATCGCGATCGGCTACCTCGTCGGCGCGAGCGGCTCGTTCAACGGCGCGCTCGTGTTCGTCGGGCTGAACGCGCTCGTCACGGTGTTCAGCTATCTCGTGATCGTGAAGGACATCAAACGCGTCGAACTGCGTCATCGCGACGCCTGAGGTTCGGCTTCAAGACAAACGACGGCGGCCGCATGAAAACGGCCGCCGTTGTTGCATTCGAGCTCGGGTATCCGCTGTCAGATCGACGAATGCGCGACGCGCAGCATGTCGTGTACACCGGACGTCATCAGCGCGAGGAACGCGAGCAGGCCCACGTAGCAGAGCGCGTACGTCGTCTTCGTCTCGATCGACGTCGCGTAGTACACGCGGTTCTCCGGCGCGTCGGGGTCGTAGCGCCACGCACGCTTCAGCTGCGGCAGCGCGAGGATCGCCATCACGATCAGCAGCGGGCTCGGGCGATACACGAACAGCGCGATCAGCACCGGCACGCCCGCGAACCAGATGCGCGGCGACAGCACCGCGGTGATCCGCCCGCCGTCGAACGGCGACAGCGGAATCATGTTGAACAGGTTCAGGAAGAAGCCCGTGTACGACAGCGCGAGCAGCAGGTTGCTGTCGGTGTGGCGTGCGGCCGCGTAGCAGGCCAGCGCGCCGAGCGTGCCGACGAACGGCCCGGCGAGCCCGACGTACGCTTCGGTTTCCGCGTCGTGCGGCATCTCTTTCAACTGGATCCAGGCACCGACGAACGGGATGAAAGTCGGTAGCCCAACGTCGAGCCCGCGCCGCTGCGCGGCGATATAGTGGCCGGCCTCGTGCACCAGCAGCAGCGCCACGAAACCGGCCGAGAACCGCCAGCCGTAGAACAGCGCGTAGACCGCGATCGATGCCAGCATGGTGCCCGCCGACACGAGCACCTTGCCGAGCTTGAGGCCGCCGAAGATCAGCAGCAACAGCTTCGTCATTCCTTGCGCTCCGTGCCGGATACGTCGGATACGCTGGATGCCTCGGCGACGGCCGGCACCGCGGCCGCCTTCGGCTTGCGCCCGAAGAAGCGCTTCAGTGCCGCGCCGCCGGCCAGCAGCGCGACCGCACCAATCTTGAAGAACTTCACCGCGAACGCGCCGATCAGCGCGAGCAGGCCGAGCTTCTTCGCGCCGACGCCGACGATCAGCGCCGCAAGGCCGTACTCGGCGACGTGGTCGGTCGACTTGTTGAAATCGGCATAGCGCTTGCCGTCGTTGAAGCGGATGTTCGACAGCAGCTCGTCGGCCGACGCCTTGTATTTCGGCAGGTCGGCCAGCGTCGACGCCATCGTCAGCGACAGGTAGCCGTCACGGCCGAGCACGAGCGTCCGGTAGTTCACGCCGTCGTTCTCCGCGTTCGGGGCCGCGCCCTTGTCGCGGATGATCGCGGACCACACGAGCCGGTGCGTGGCCGCGTCGTACGCGGGCGCCTTCGCCCAGCCGACCACCTCGGTCTCCGGCAGGCCGCGCTCCTTGCGCCCCGGGTTGTCTTCCTCGGTGCCGGACTGCAGGCTCTTCAGCAGCTCGTCGGGCTTCCAGTCCTTCGCGTCGTCGTCGCGGATATAGCCGCTCGGCTCGAACGACACGACCGAGATCCAGTCGGCATCGGGATCGTCGGGCAGCACGAGGCCGACCAGCTTGGATTCGTCGATCGAGTTACCCATCGAGCGCAGGTAGCGGCCGGCTTCGGCAGCCGGCACGAACGATTCGCCGGCTTTCAGCTTCAGCACGGCTTCGTGTTTTACGTCGATGTCGGTCGGGCCTTTCACGACCGCGTCATTGGCGGCCGCGGCGGCGGCCCTCATTTCCACCTGCGCAGCTTCGGTCTGCGCGTGGCCGGTGGTCGCGGCGAATGCAAGCGTCGCCACGCAGGCGAGCCGGACGGCAAGTTTTTTCATTGTTGGATTCCCCTGGAATGCCTTGTCGTAAATATGCACGCCACCGGCCCAGGCGTTTTCAATCGCGGGTCCGGCGTCGTCTCTCAGTTGGCACGGGGGCTATGGTAACGCAGCGCGGTGACTCGCCCGGGGAGCGGCGCGATGCTTACGTCCGAGGTAATGCCCAAGGTGCGCGGGATTGCCTATCATCTGCCACATGAACCCGACCGCCGCCCTCCATTCGCCCTCCCCGTCCGCCGGCCGCGCGCCAGGCATCGGCCCGCTGCTGCGCACGTGGCGGCAACGCCGGCGCCTGAGCCAGATGGCGCTCGCGCTGGACGCGGACGTCTCCGCGCGCCACCTGAGCTTCGTCGAATCGGGCCGCGCGCAGCCGAGCCGCGAGATGGTGCTGCATCTCGCCGAGCGTCTCGACGTGCCGCTGCGCGAGCGCAATGCGCTGCTCGTCGCGGCCGGCTTCGCGCCGCTGTTCCGCGAACGGCCGTTTTCGGATCCGCAACTGGATGCCGCGCGCCACGCGGTCGAAGCCGTGCTGCGCGGCCACGAGCCTTATCCGGCACTCGCCGTGGACCGCCACTGGACGCTGCTCGCCGCGAACCGGATGCTCGGCGCGCTGGTCACGCAAGCCGACCCGGCGCTGCTGCAGCCGCCCGTCAACGTGCTGCGGCTGAGCCTGCATCCGGACGGGCTCGCGTCGCAGATCGTCAACTGGCACGAATGGCGCGCGCACATCCTGCATCGGCTGCAGCGGCAGATCGATGCGAGCGGCGACCGCACGCTGCACACGCTGCGCGACGAACTCGCCGCGTATCCGGCGCCGGCCGGCCAGCCCGACGACACGCAGGCGCGCACCGACTTCGCGGAGATCGCCGTGCCGCTGCGGCTGCGCACGGCGGCCGGCGAACTGACGTTCTTCAGCACGACGACGGTGTTCGGCACGCCGGTCGACGTGACGCTGTCGGAACTCGCGATCGAGGCGTTCTTTCCGGCGAACCCGGAGACGGTGGAGGCGATGCGGGCGCTGGCGGATGCGTTGCCGACGGAATAAAGCCGGCAGGCGCGCCGGCGCCGCGGCTGCGATCAGCGGCGCTCGAGCGCCAGCTTCACGCCGAGCCCCAGCAGCACCATCCCGCTGACGCGATGCATGCGCGTCAGGATGCGCGGATTGCGGCGGATTGATGCAGACAGCAGGCCCGCGAACAACGCGACCGGCCCCTTGACGAGAAACGTCAGGCCGGCAAACGTCGCGCCGAGCAGGAACAGCGACAGCATCGGATGCGCGGCGCCCGCCGGCACGAATTGCGGCAGGAACGCCAGATAGAAGAGCGCGACCTTCGGATTCGACACGTTGGACAGCGCGCCTTGCGCGAATGTGCGAAGCCGCGATGCCGGCGCACCGTCGCGGCCGCTCGCGAGCGTCAGTTCGCCCGACGACCGCAGCAACGTGATGCCGAGGTACAGCAGATACAGCGCACCGATCACCTTCAGCGCCGTGAACAGCCATTCGGATGCCTGAAGAAGCGCGCCCAGACCGAGCGTCGCGAGCATCGTATGAACGAGCAGCCCGACGCTGACGCCCGCCGCCGTCACGAGGCCCGCGCGCGTGCCGCCGGATAGCGTGCGCGACATCACGAGCACCATGTCCTGACCGGGCGTGACGATGATCAGAAGCGACGTTGCGATGAATGGCAGCCAGGATAGATGTGACATGGGAGCGCTCCTGAAGGGATAGCCGACGGACGGGAATCGCCCGGCCGGTCGTCAGATTATCGGTGCCCTTCCGTGGAGATTGGATGCGTATTTGGCTACATGAAATCAGCGATTTGGAGCTAATCTCTAGTTTTCAAGCTTCTGGTAGCAAAAAATGCCAATCAAACTGGACGCGATCGACCGACGCATTCTGCGTGCATTGCAACGGAATTCGAACCAGACGAATGCCGAACTCGCGCAACAGGCCGGGCTGTCGCCCACGCCATGCCTGCGCCGCGTTCATCTGCTCGAGGAACAGGGCGTGATCGATGCGTATGTCGCGCTCTTGAACCCGGCTGCCGTCGACCTGCGATTCACCGCGTTCGTGCGCGTCACGCTGGAGCGCCAGGACAAGAAGACGGTCGAACACTTCGCACGCGAGATGGAGCAAGCGCCCGAAGTACTCGAATGCCACCTGATGGCCGGCAGCTACGACTATCTGCTGCGCGTGATCGCGCGCGATCTCGACGACTACCAGCGCTTCCAGATGGAGACGCTCACGCAGATCGAAGGCGTCCGCAACGTCGAAACCGAGATTCCGCTGAAGCGCATCAAGCAGACGGTTCGCCTGCCGATCTAGGCATCCAGAAACGTCACGGCCTGCCCTGCCGGCTCCCCGTTCAGCTCGCCATCGCGCACCGCGACCTGCCCGCGCACGACCGTATGCACGGGCCAGCCCGTCACCGCGCACCCGTCGTACGGCGTCCAGCCACTCACGCTGGCAATCCATTCGTCCCGGATGATGCGACGCGCCTGCAAGTCGACGATGCTGAAATCGGCGTCGTAGCCCGCCGCGATCCGCCCTTTCCCCGCGATGCCGAAGATGCGCGCCGGCCCGGCGCTCGTCAGGTCGACCAGCCGCGTGAGGCTCAGGCGGCCCGCCTGCACGTGATCGAGCATCAGCGGCAGCAGCGTCTGCACGCCGGTCATCCCGCTCGGCGATTGCGGATAGGGCCGGCGTTTTTCGTCGCGCGTATGCGGCGCGTGATCGCTGCCGATCACATCGACCACGCCATCTCGCACGGCCTGCCAAAGCGCATCCTGATGATGCCGCTCGCGCACCGGCGGATTCATCTGCGCGAACGTGCCGAGCCGCGCGTAGCAATCGGGCGCGTGCAGGCTCAGGTGATGCGGCGTGACCTCGACGGTCACGCGCTGCCGGTGCCGCGCGAGGAACGCCATTTCGCCGGCGGTGGACACGTGCAGCACATGCAGCCGGCGGCCCGTCTCGGCGGCCAGCCCGACGATGCGCCGCGTCGCCGCCAGCGCGCTTTCCTCGTCGCGCCAGCGAGGATGATCACGCACATCGCCGCTCGCTTCGACGAGCGCCCGGCGTTCGCGCAGCCGCGCCTCGTCTTCCGCGTGCACGGCCATGCGCCGCCGCCCGTTACGCACGATCCGGCGCAACACGGCTTCGTCGTCGGCCAGCAGGTCGCCGAATGAACTGCCCATGAAGACCTTCACGCCCGCGCAGCCCGGCAGGTTTTCGAGCGCCGGCAGCCGTTCGGCATTCGCGGCCGAGCCGCCGATGTAGAACGCGTAGTCGCACCATGCACGGCCGCGCGCAAGATCCAGTTTGGCCTGCAGGTCCTGCGCGGTCAGCGTCAGCGGATGCGTATTGGGCATCTCGAAGATCGTCGTGACGCCGCCGAGCACCGCGCCGCGCGTGCCGGCCTCGAGGGTCTCCTTGTGCGTCAAGCCCGGTTCGCGGAAATGCACCTGGCTGTCGACGACGCCCGGCAACACGTGCAGGCCGCCGGCATCCAGCAGGACGTCGGCGCTCCACGTGCCGTGCAACGCGCCCAGCGCGACGACACGGCCGCCCACGCACGCGATGTCGATCCGCTCGGCTCCGTTGGGTGTCATCGCGGTGCCGCCATGCACGAGCAGGTCGGCGTGACGTCGCTTCAGCGCGTCGCTCACGCCCGCTTCACGTCGGATAGGCTCGTCCATGACTCAGAACTCGTTCTGGATGTGCTTGTAGCCCAGCACCAGCGCATTGTTCGTGCGTGCGACGTCCTCGGAGAAATCGCTCGCGTCGGCCGTCACCTGCGGCAACGCGGCGAGATCGGTTTCCGGCCCGATGCGTTCTGTCGAACGCACGTAGAACCCCAGCGGCAGATGGCAGCCGTCGACGACCGCGTTGTAGCGCACCACGCAGCCGTCGTCGATCGTGCAGTTGAACAGTACGCTGTTGAAGCCGACGAACACGCCGTTGCCGACCTTGCACGGCCCGTGGACGATCGCGCGATGCGCGATCGACGTGTGCTGGCCGATGGTGACGCTCGCGCCCGACTTCGAATGGATCACCACGCCGTCCTGGATGTTCGAATGCGCACCGATCACGATCGGCGCAATCCGGCCGCCGGCATCCGTTTCGTCGGCGCGGATCACCGCGTACGGGCCGATGAACACGTTCTCCTCGACGATCACGAGCCCGCACAGAATGGCGGTCGGATCGACGAAGGCGCTCGGATGAATCTGCGGCAGGTCGCCGCGCGGGTTCTTTCTGATCATCAGGATTCCTGCGTTGAAAGGGGGCGGCCGCGCTTGATCCGCTCGAACAAGCCCGGATCGCGCCACTGTGCGGCGATGGCCGGCGCGAACACGATGTCGTCCAGGTCGATGCGGCCCATGCGCGGGTTGAACGCATCGTCGCGAAAGCACTGCGCGTAACCGGTCTCGGTCTCGTGAACGATGATCGAATGCAGCCGCACGTCGGCTTCGCCGTTCGTCATGCGGGTGCCGGACAGCGCCGCATCGACGAGGCGAAAGAACACGCGCGAGAACTGCTCGGCGCTCGGCGACACGGGCAGCAGCACCCAGCGCTCGGAATGCCGGCGCATGCTCTCGACATAACACGGGTCGTCATCCGACCACAGCGTCACGGCGTGATCGAACGCGTCGATCAGCTCGCGCACGTCGCCCTTGAGCAGCCCGAAGTCGTAGATCATCTGCCCGTGATCCAGCGCGTGCGCTTCCAGCAGCAGCTCGACGCGGTACGAATGGCCGTGGATCGAATGCGAGCAGCGCCGCGTGCTGCAGCCGCGCACGACGTGCGCGTTCTCGAAGCGGAACAGCTTGCGGATCAGCATGCGTCGGCGCCTTCGCGCACCGGCGCGGCCCAGGCCACCGCATCGTGCGGATGCAGGCTTTCCAGATGGCGCACGTGCACGTGCGGGGTCGCATGGTGGCCGTCCACCGCGGCCTGGACCCGGCGCGCGGCGTCCTCGACGAACATCAGGTTGCCGCCGTTCAGCACCGCGAAGGCCTGCTCGTCCGCGCGCTTGACGGCCGTCTGCACCGGCGTGCCGAGCGCGTGCTCGATGCGATCGATCAGGTCGATCAGCCCCAGCGTCGCGCCATCGGCGGGCAGCGCCACGCTGACGACGGCTTCGCTGCGCTGGCTGTGCGGCGTGGCCGCCGTCGCGTGCCGCTTCAGCCACGCGGCGACCGCCGCCGGCTCCACGCGATCGTCGCGACCGAATGCCGCCAGGAACGCCTGCTCGACCCAGTGCCGCGACAGCGCGGCCGAGCACGGGCACGTCGACGAATAGACGACCGTCACCTGCGCGCGCAGCGCGAACCGGGAGCCGGTCAGCGTCGCGTCGAGCCGGACCGGATAGGCCTTCCATCCGGCCAGCCCGTCCGTCACCAGCGCGGCGCGGCGCGCCAGCAAGTCGAAGCGCAACCGGAGCCGCGCGCTGCGCGTGTCGCAGTCCCGATGGCTGTCGACCATCGCGTGCAGCACACGCTGAAGGCCGGCCGGCGACAGCGCCGCGCCATCATCGAGCCCGTCGAGCAGCCGGTACAGCCGCGACATGTGGATGCCCTTCACGTGCGGCGCGGGGAGATCGACCTGCACGTCGGCGCGCGCATGCACGTCGCGCCGGCAGCCGGGTTCGGCCACTGCAACGGGCAGGTCGATGCCCTGCATGCCGACCCATTCGAGCGGGCGGCCGCCCGACGCGGCATCGGTCAGGGAAATATCGGGAAGCGGTGCGTTCATGCTCGGAATCCGGTGGAGCGCCTTCTCCATCCGGATCGATGCAGGAAGCGCGTTCAGGTCAGGGCCAGTCGCGGAACGGGTTGTCCCACGTGGTCCAGTGTTCGGGGCCGGTGGCCATCTCGGCATCGGTCAGCAGACACGCGTCGAAGCGCGCGCGCAGCGCGGGCTCGTCCATGTCCATGCCGATCAGCACGAGTTCCTGCCGCGCATCGCCGACGTGCTCGTCCCAGCGCGCGCGGATCTGCGCGACGGCTTCCGCGTCCTGCGGCCAGCGCTCGGGCGGCATGGCCGCCCACCAGTAGCCGGCCGGCCCGTGCCGCGCGACCGCACCGGCCTGCGACCACGAACCGGCGACGGTCGGGTGGGTGGCGAGCCAGAAGAATCCCTTCGAACGGACGACACCCGGCCATTCGTTTTCGACGAGATCGAAGAAACGCTGCGGATGGAACGGCCGACGCGCGCGATAGACGAAGCTGCGGATGCCGTACTCGTCGGTCTCGGGCGTGTGCGTGCCGCGCATCTCCTGCAGCCAGCCCGGCGCGCGCGATGCGGCTTCGAAGTCGAACAGGCCGGTGTCGAGCACGCGCTCGAGCGGCACCTTGCCGAATTCGGCGATCTCGATCCGTGCGCGCGGGTTCAAGCCGCGCAGCAACGCGACGAGCCGCTCGCGCGCGCTGGCGTCGATCAGGTCGATCTTGTTGATCACGATCACGTCGCAGAACTCGATCTGGTCGATCAGCAGATCGACGACCGTGCGCGCATCTTCCTCGCCCATCGATTCGCCGCGCGCCTGCAGGCTGTCGCGCGACGCGTAGTCGCGCAGGAAATTGAACGCATCGACCACCGTCACCATCGTGTCGAGCCGCGCGACTTCGCCGAGGCTGCGGCCATCCTCGCCTTCGAACGTGAACGTCTCGGCCACCGGCAGCGGCTCCGAGATGCCGGTCGATTCGATCACGAGCTGGTCGAACCGCCCTTCGCGCGCGAGCCGGTCGACCTCGATCAGCAGATCCTCGCGCAGCGTGCAGCAGATGCAGCCGTTGCTCATCTCGACCAGCTTCTCGTCGGTGCGCGACAGCCCCGCGCCGCCGTCGCGCACGAGCGCGGCGTCGATGTTGACCTCGGACATGTCATTGACGATGACCGCGACGCGCCGGCCCTCGCGATTGTTCAGGATGTGGTTGAGCAGCGTCGTCTTGCCGGCGCCGAGGAAGCCGGACAGGACGGTCACGGGAAGCCGCGTGGACGGGGAGAGTGCGGGGCTCATCGGGCGATTCCGGGAGGAGAGTGGACGATCATCGAGTGATATATAGTATCGCAACGATATAACATATCATTTCAAACGTCCAGCATGCCGGTTAGGTTTTGTCCGAAGCGGACCGCGCCGCTCCGGCATCACGCCGTCATGTATAGAGCGACGCCTGCGGCAACTCGCCCGTCAACGCGAACCGGCCCACATCCCGCAACCGGTAGTCGAGCGGATCGTGCAGCGTATGCGTGCGCGCGTTCCGCCAGAAGCGGTCGAGGCCGAGCGACGCGGCCGTCGCGCGTGCGCCGCAGGCGTCGAACAGCGCCTCGCCGTTCTCGAGCGCCGCGCGCTGCGCGACGATCTTCGCCTCCGATACCGCGAGCGCCACCTCGGCGCGCTCGTCCGCCGTCAGCGCATCCTGCCGCGCCCACGCGTCCTGCAACGCGGCGGCCGCGCGATCGGCCAGCGCCGCCGCGGCGATCGCCCGCACACGCATGTCGCCGAAGCGCTGTAGCGTGTACGGATCGTCGCTCGCCTGCGCGACCTCCGACTGGATCCACGGGCGGCCATGCTTCAGCACGTAGTCGCGCGCTTCCGCCAGCGCGCCTTCCGCGAGCCCGACGAACAGGTTGGTCAGCACGAGCTGCGACACGAGCGTGCGCAGCGTCGCGCGCGGGGTCGGCGGCGTCTCGGAGCGGTGCAGCACCTCGTCCGCCGCAAGCGTCACGCCGTCGAAGCGCACGCTGCCGCTGTCGGTCTGGCGCTGGCCGATCGGGTCCCAGTCTTCGTTGACCGTGATCCCCGCGCGATCGGTCGGCACCACGCCGAACACGGTGCGGCCGGTGTCCGGATCGTGCGCGGACACCGTCATCCGCTGCGAGCCGCGCGTGCCCGAACAGAAGCCCTTCACGCCATCGAGCCGGTAGCCGCCGTCAGGCGTCGCCGTGGCCACGAGCCGCGTGTCGAGCGGATTGACCGCATTGCCCCACCACCATTGCTGCTCGACCGTGCCACGCAGGTAGCGTTCGCGCTGCGCGGCGTTGCCCCACACGTCGACGCTCACCACCTGCAGGCACTGGAACCCGACGAGATGCGCGAGCGCACTGTCGACGCGCGCGATCTGCCGGATCGCATCGTAGATCCCGGGCCACGCGGCTTCCTGCCCGCCGAACGCACGCGGCACCGCGAGCGTCAGCAAGCCCGCATCGGCGAGCCACTGCTTCTCCTGTGCCGCATGACCGCCCGCGCGGTCGCGCGCGGCGGCCGTGGTGCGCAACGCGTCGATCGCGCGCGCCAGCGCGGCGTGGTCGAAGGCCGGGGCATCGGTATCGGGCGCGAAGGTCGCCGGGCCGCGTGGATCGTTCATGCGACGGCTTCCTGCGCAACCGCTTCACCCGACAGCGGGACGAGCGCGTCGAGCTGGCGGCCGGTCAGCCGCGACAGGATCTCGCGCCGCCAGTCATCGTAGATCGCGCGGTATTCGGCGATATCCGCGCCGAACACGTGCGCGGTGTGCGCGTACTCGTCGTGCAGGTAACCGTCGAGCCGCGCCTGCGTTTCCTCGTCGGCCGCGATCACGCGATCGATCAGCGCATCGCGTTCGGCTGCCGGCAGCGCCTTCAACGTGTCGAACCACCACTGGACGATCTGCACGCGATGCCATTCCTCGTCCGGCCGGATCCGGTTCTCGCCGTGCTCGCGCATCGCGGAATCGCCGATGCGGCCGGTCTTGCGCTGGATCCACAGCTTCGCGAGGATGTGCAGCTCGTAGTGCCATTCGAACGCGAGAAAGCCGGCGATGTCGCGCACCGCGATGTCGCCGATGCGCGCCCAGTGCGCGGCGACGAGCCGGTCGACTTCCGGCAGCGGATCACGCCCCGTCAGTTCGGTCACGCGTTCGCGGCCGATCACCGCGTGCGCGCCGTCGTCGCCGAGCTGGCGCGACAGGATCAGCTGGAAATGCGGATCGTCGCGGAACAGCGTGTCGATCGCCTTCGCGACGACCTGCACGATGAACAGGTCGTGCGACGCCATCTTCGTGTAGTAGTCGGCGACGGCGGCCAGTTCGTCGTCGTTGCGCGGCTCGCGCGGCGGCGTGGCGAGCTTCGCCGGGAAGTCAGCACGATGGCGTCGCGCCACGTCGAGAAACAGCGCTTCCTCGAATTGTCCGTTCCATTCGCGCGGCGCGCCGATGGGCAAGGTCATAGGTTCTTTCTCTCAGGATCATGAATGAAGCGAGCGGACGCTTGTGGCGTCGCTCAGGTACGCCGGGTCACACGTCGGACCAGGCGGTCGCCCGTGATTTGCACGGCCGAGACGAGCGCGATCAGGATCACGATCACGGTCGCCATGACGGTGGTGTCGAAACGCTGGTAGCCATAGCGGATCGCGAGATCGCCGAGGCCGCCCGCGCCGACGGCGCCCGCCATCGCCGTCGAGCCGATCAGCGCGACGACGGTAATGGTGAAGCCGCCGAGCATGCCGGGCAGCGCTTCGGGCAGCAGCACGTGCCAGACGATGTGGCGGCGCTTCGCGCCCATCGCGAGCGCGGCCTCGATCAGCCCGCGGTCGACTTCGCGCAGGCTCACCTCGGCGATCCGCGCGAAGAACGGGATCGCGGCGATCGACAGCGGCACGACGGCCGCCCAGACGCCGATCGTCGTGCCGATCAGCACGCGCGTGAACGGCAGCAGCGCGACGAGCAGGATGATGAACGGCGTCGAGCGGAACACGTTGACGAGCGCGCCGAGCACCGCATTCACGCCGCGCCGCTCGTAGATGCCGCCGGGCGCGGTCGTCACGAGGATCACCGCGAGCGGGATGCCGATCAGCGCGGCAATCACGGCCGACGCTGCGACCATCGACAACGTGTCGCGGATCGCGTCGAGCAGTTCGGGCCACCAGAGGTCAAACATAGCCGAGCACCTCCGCGTGGTTCGCGTGGCGACGCGCGCGTTCGAGCAGCGCGGCCACCGCGCCGCCGCGGGCCGGCGGCTGGCCGGCGTCGTCCGCACGCAGTGCCGCCGCGATCACGAGCCGCCCCTGTGCATGCCCCTGGATGCGCTCGATCCCGCCGTGCAGGAACCGCACCGAGCCGCCGAGCGCCACCGCAAGCGCACCGACATCCGGCTCGCCGCCGCTCTCGCCCGTATAGCGGACGTCGAGCACGACCTGCGCGCCTTCAGGCAACGCCGCTTGTTCCGGCAACGGCTGCACGCGCGCGGCCAGTTCGGCCGGCAGGTCATGCACGAGCGTGCTGAGCAGCGCGCGCGTCGCGCCGTGGCGCGGATCGCCGAACACGCGCCACACGGGGCCCGTTTCGACGACTTCGCCCTGTTCGATCACCGCGACCGTGTCGCACACCGCGCGGATCACTTCCATCTCGTGCGTGATCAGCACGATCGTCAGCCCGAGGCGACGATTGATGTCGGCGAGCAGCGCGAGGATCGACTGCGTCGTCTCGGGATCGAGCGCCGACGTCGCCTCGTCGCACAGCAGCACCTCCGGATCGTGCACGAGCGCGCGGGCAATGCCGACGCGCTGCTTCTGCCCGCCCGACAGGCTGGCCGGATACGCGTCGCGCTTCGCGGCGAGCCCGACGAGTTCGAGCAGCGCCTCGACCTTGCGCACGCGCTCGGCCTTCGGCACGCCGGCGATCTTCAGCGGCAGCGCGACGTTCTCGAACACCGTCTTCGCGGACAGCAGGTTGAAATGCTGGAACACCATGCCGGTGCGGCGCCGCAGCGCGACGAGGCCATCCTCGTCGAGCGCGCCGACATCGACGCCCTGCACGCGCACGCGGCCCGAGCTCGGCCGCTCGAGCCCGTTCACGAGCCGCAGCAGCGTCGACTTGCCGGCGCCGCTGCGGCCGATGATCCCGAAGACCTCGCCGCGCCGCACGTCGAGCGTCACGTCGCGCAACGCGGCAGCCTGGCCGCGCGGCGTCGCGAACACCTTGCCGACCTGCTCCAGCGATACGGCGGCGCCGGCGCGGGTCGATTCGGCCGACGCGGCCGCTTCGTCATGTGCCGTTGCCTCGGCTCCCGCACGCACTGCCGACGTCTCAATGAAACCCAGCGTATCGAACAATTGCGTCATCGCTTCGCTCCGTCACGTTCAGACATGCGCGGGATGCGCGGATTCGGCGCGCACGGCGGCGCCCGGCCGGTGCTGTGCGCCCGTGTGCCACGCGGGCAGGCGCGGGCCTGCGCCGAACAGCTTCTCGCGCAGCGTCGGCGCGGGATCGTAGTCTTCCTTGTAGACGCCGCGGTTCTGCAGCTCGGGCACGACCCAGTCGACGAAATCCTCGAACGACTCGGGCATCACGGTGCGCGTCAGGTTGAAGCCGTCGATGCCGGTCTCGTCGATCCACGACTGCAGCTCGTCCGCGACCTGCGACGGCGAGCCGACGATCGGCGCATAGCGGCTGCCGAGCGACATCTGTTCGAGCATGCGGCGCACGGTCCACGTGCCGGTCGTGCTCTTGCGCGAGATCGCGTCGACGGCCGACTGGATCGAATCGGTCTTCACGTACGAGATCGGTTCGTCGAGGCCATACTTCGCGAAGTCGATGCCGGTCGAGCTCGCGAAATGCGCGAGACCGGCTTCGGCGCTCGCGTAGCGCCGATATTCGTCGAATTTCTCGCGCGCCAGAACTTCGGTTTCCGCCGTCACGACGCTCACGCCGGCAAAGATCTTGATCGACGCCGGGTCGCGGCCCTGCCGTGCAGCGGCCGCGCGAATGTCGAGTGTCGCCGCGCGCGCGGCGGCCTTGCTTTGCCCGTTCACGAACACGCATTCCGCGTGACGGCCGGCGAACTCGACGCCGCGTGCGGACGAACCGGCCTGGTACAGCACCGGCGTGCGTTGCAACGACGGCTCGCTCAGATGAATCGCGTCGATCGAATAGAACGGCCCGTCGTGCTTCACGCGCCGCACCTTGCCCGGCTGCGCGAACACGCGCGCCTGCGCGTCGCGGATCACCGCATCGTCGTCCCAGCTCTGTTCCCACAGCTTGTAGACGACGTCCATGTAGTCGTCCGCGCGCTCGTAGCGGTCGTCGTGGCCGATCTGCTGCGCGAGGCCCATGCCGCGCGCGGCGCTGTCGAGATAGCCGGTAACGATGTTCCAGCCCACGCGCCCTTTCGTCAGGTGATCGAGCGTCGACATGCGGCGCGCGAACAGGTAAGGCGGCTCGTAGGTGAGGTTCGCGGTCACGCCGAAGCCGAGGTGCCGCGTGACCTGCGCCATCGCGGGCACCAGCAGCAGCGGATCGTTGACGGGCACCTGCACCGATTCGCGCAGCGCGGCATCGGGGCCGCCGCCGAACACGTCGTACACGCCGACGATGTCCGCGAGGAAGATCCCGTCGAACTTGCCGCGTTCGAGCGTCTTCGCGAGGTCGGCCCAGTAGTCGAGATCGGTGTAGTGCGCGGAGCGGTCGCGCGGATGCGTCCACAGACCGTGGTTGATGTGCCCGACGCAGTTCATGTTGAACGCGTTGAGCAGGATTTTCTTGCGGTTCGCCGTCGTCATGCCCGCCTCCGTCACCACGCGATCGCGTACAGCGAGCCGAACGCGTTGTCGAGCGCCTTGCGCACGGCCGGCGAGTGCTGGTAGATCGAGATGAACTTGCGGATGCGCGGATCGTTCACGCTGTCCGGCCGCACGACCCACTGGATCGCGAAGATCTTGTTTTCGGTGCCGTCGAACAGTAGCGCGCTGTTCGGGTCGGTCGTGCCCGCGAGCTTGATGAAGCTCGGGTAGCCCTGCGCGAGATCGACGTCGTCGAGCGAGCGCGCGAGCTGCGACGCTTCGAGCGGGATGATCTTCAGGTGCTTCGGGTTCGCGACGATGTCGTGCGTCGTCGCGCGGTAGTCGGCGCCCGGCTTCAGCGTGATGAGCCCCGCGCGCTGCAGCAGCAACAGCCCGCGCCCGCCGTTCACCGGATCGTTCGCGATCGCGACTTTCGCGCCGTCCTTCAGCTCGCTGAAGCTTTTCACCTTCTTCGAATAGAGGCCGATCTTCATGATCGTGCCGGGCGCGATCGACACGAAGTTGTAGCCGCCCTGCTTGTTCGCGTTCTCCAGAAACGGGATGTGCTGGAAGTAGTTGACGTCGATGTCCTTGTTCGCGAGCGCCGCGTTCGGCGTATTCCAGTCGGTGAATTCGACGATCTTCACGTCGAGCCCCTGCGCCTTCGCTTCCTTCGCGGCAACTTTCAGCGCTTCGATCTGCGGGCTGGTCGAGATGCCGACCTTCAGCGGCGCGGTGTCGGCGTGCGCGCCATTGAGCAATGCGACGCCAAGCACGGCGGCAGCCAGCAGGCGCGCGACGCGGCCGGCGGAAAAGCGGGCGGAAAAAACGGCATGCAGCATGAAACCACTCTCCTGTCCAAAGACGGTATCGATGGATGAGCGACGCCGCGGCGAACGCACGGGCGTTCTCCGGACAGGTCAATCGCATCGGAAAAGATCAGCCGATGATAGAGAGCGGTGCGGGGGCGGTCTACGAAGCGATTGTGCGAAGAAAATCGCGCGCGGCGATATGGCGGGCGGCCATGCGGGATCGGCGGCCCGACCGGGCACCCGGCCGGCCGTCAGGCCGAAATCTCGGCCTCGGCGCCGGACGAATTCCGAAATCTCGGCCAGCCGGTCGGGCTGCTCTTTCCGCAGACGAAACAAACCCCTTATAAATCAATGCATTAAAAATATTCCGGCGGCCCGGATTTCTGGCACGGGGGTTGCGTAATAGACGGCACACGATGCCGCGAAGCCATGCAGGCATACCAACATCAGGAGACACGTCTTGCAGACCTCTATCCATACCCCGTCCCATCCGGAGCCGGTTTCCGACGCCGTCGCCACCCCGCGCGCGCGCTTCTGGCCGGAAGGCTGGTGGAAACTGATGGAAATCCGCATCGGCATCATTCCGCTGCCCGTCTATTTCATCCTGCTCGCGCTGATCGTCGGCTTCTCGGTGACCGGCAAGGTGCCCGGCGAGATCTCGATGGCGATCGCGGTGCTCGCGTTCTTCGGCTTCACCTGCGCGGAACTGGGCAAGCGCCTGCCGCTCTTGCGCAACATCGGCGCGGCCGCGATCTTCGCGACCTTCGTGCCGTCGGCGCTCACGTACTACCACGTGCTGCCGAAGCCGGTGCTGAACCTCACCGTCGAGTTCACGAAGTCGACCAACTTCCTGTACCTGTTCATCGCGTCGATCATCGTCGGCAGCATCCTGAGCATGGATCGCCGCGTGCTGATCCAGGGCTTCGTGAAGATCTTCATCCCGCTCGCGGCCGGCTCGGTCGCGGCCGCGATCGTCGGCACGGCGGTCGGCACCGCGCTCGGCCTCGGCGCGCGCCACACGCTGCTGTACATCGTCGTGCCGATCATGGCGGGCGGCGTCGGCGAAGGCGCGATTCCGCTGTCGATCGGCTATTCGGAACTGATGCACCTGCCGCAAGGCGAGATGTTCGCGATGGTGCTGCCGCCGGTGATGCTCGGCAGCCTGACCGCGATCATCCTGTCGGGCGCGCTCGACATGCTCGGCAAGCGCTTCCCGCACCTGACCGGCAACGGCCGCCTGCAGGTCGGCGAATCGGGCGACATGACGCCCGAAAACGAGGAAATCCGCGGCCACGTCGACGTCTCGCACATCGCGGGCGCCGGTATCACGGCCATCACGCTGTACCTGGTCGGCCTGATGGCGCACAAGCTGTTCGGCCTGCCCGCGCCGGTCGCGATGCTGTTCCTCGCGGTGCTCGTGAAGCTCGCGCGTGCGGTGTCGCCGCCGCTGCAGGAAGGCGCGTTCGTCGTCTACAAGTTCTTCTCGACCGCCGTCACGTATCCGCTGCTGTTCGCGATCGGCGTCGCGATGACCCCGTGGGACAAGCTGACCGCCGCGTTCACGATCGTCAACGTCGTCACCATCGTGTCGACCGTCGCGACGCTGATGGGCACCGGTTTCGTGGTCGGCCGCCTGATGAAGATGTACCCTATCGACACCGCAATCGTGAACGCCTGCCACAGCGGCCAAGGCGGCACCGGCGACGTCGCGATCCTGACCGCCGCGAACCGGATGCAGCTGATGCCGTTCGCGCAGATCGCAACGCGGATCGGCGGCGCGATCGTCGTCACGGTCACGCTGATCCTGGTCGCCCACTTCGGATGACGCGCCGCCGCGCGCACCGTCGCGCAGGCTGCTTTGCACGCGCCGCCGCCGGCCCAGCCGGCGCGCGGCGCGCGTCGTTCGGGGCGTCGCTTCGGGCGTCACGCCGGGCGGACGGATGCGGGTTTCGATGAGGGCGAACGTGCAGAAAAGCTTCAAGGGAATCCCGTGGTGGGGCTGGGCATCGGCCGGCGTGCTGTATGGGTGCGTGGCGGCCGCGGCCGTCGATTTCGCGTGGGAACGCGCGATCGACGCGCTCGAGGAAACCGGCGCGCACCGGCTCGACCTGTATGCGTCGAGCCTGAAGAGCGAACTCGGCCGCTTCGAGATCCTGCCCGGCCTGGTCGCGCGGCAGGACGGCGTGCGCACGATGCTGAAAGCCGCGCCGCATGAGGCTCCCGAACTCGTACACACGGTCGATACCTACCTCGAAGCCGTGAACCGCGACGCGGGCAGCGGCGCGGTCGACGTGATCGACCTGCAGGGCGACGTGATCGCCGCCAGCAACTGGAACGAGACGCTCAGCTTCGTCGGCACCAACGTGTCGTACCGGCCGTATTTCAAGGACGCACTCGCGCGCGGCAGCGGCCGCTTCTTCGGCATCGGCACCAACACCGGCGTGCCGGGCGTCTACTTCGCCAGCGCGGTGCGGGACAACGGCGTGCCGATCGGCGTGGCCGCCGTGAAGATCAGCGTCGATCCGCTCGAGTCGGCGTGGCGCGCACCGGGGGTCGCCGCGATGGTCGTCGACAGCAACGGCGTGGTCGTGATCTCGACCGAACCCGCCTGGAAATTCACCGCGCTGCGCCCGATCACCGCGCAGCAGCAGCGCGACATCCAGGCGTCGCGGCAATACGCGGGCCGCACGGTCGACGCGCTGCCGTACCGCCACATCGGCGACCGCAGCGCGGCCGCGTGGTTCGGCACCTTCCCCGATACACGCCACAGCGGCCGCACCACGCGCTATCTCGTGATGTCGCGCCCCGCGCCGCAGGCCGGCGATTCGCTGATGGTGCTGCTCGACATCGCGGGCGCGCGGCGCCAGCAGCAGACGGCCTTCGTATTCGTCACCGGTGCGTTCCTGATCGCCGCGCTGCTCGCCGGCTATGCGATCCAGCGCCGTCGGGCCATCGTCGCGCGGCTGAACGCGCAGGACGCGCTGCGGCGCGCGAACGACCAGCTCGAGCTGACCGTCGCGCAGCGCACGGCCGCGCTGACGGCCGCGAACGAACGGATGCAGCGCGAGATCGTCGAGCGCGAGCGCACCGAGCAGCGGCTGCGCGCATCGCAGCAGGAAGTCGTGCATGCGGGCAAGCTCGCGGTGCTCGGGCAGATGGCCGCCGGCCTCACGCACGAGCTGAACCAGCCGCTCGTCGCGATCCGCACGCTGTGCGACAACGCGCGCACGTTCTTCGAGCGCGGCCAGCCCGCGCCGGCGCTCGCCAATCTCGAACGGATCGGCAAGCTCGTCGACAGCATGGCGGTGCTCACCGGCGAGCTGAAGACCTTCGCGCGCAAGCCGGACGTCGAGCGCGTCGCGGTGTCGCTGAACGAGGCCGTCGCGCATGCGCGGCTGATCTACGATGCGCGGATCCGCGACGAAGGCGTGCAGCTCGACGTGAACATCGCGCCGGGCACCGCCGTGTCGGCCGAATCGAGCCAGTTGCAGCAGGTGATCGTGAACCTGCTCGGCAACGCGCTCGACGCGGTGCACGACGCACCCGTGCGCCGCATCGTCATCGAGGCCGCCAGACCGGACGAAGCCGGCCGCGTGCGCTTCACGGTCGCCGACAGCGGCGCGGGCATCGCGCCCGACGTGCTGCCGCACCTGTTCGAGCCGTTCGTCACGACCAAGCCGCGCGGTCAGGGCCTCGGGCTCGGCCTCGCGATCACGTCGCGCATCGTCGAGGCGTTCGGCGCGAAGATCGCCGCGACGAACCGCGACGAAGGCGGCGCGCAGTTCAGTATCGAATTCGCGGCGGCCACGCTGCAAAGGACAGAGCATGGAAGATGAGATTCGGGTGCTGGTCGTCGAGGACGATGAAAACGTCCGGATCGGCGTCGAGCAGGCGGTAGCGCTTGCCGGCTTCGCAGTGGACGCATTCGCGTCGGCCGCCGACGCGCTGCATCACGTCGCGCCCGGCGCGCCGGTCGTGATCGTGTCGGACGTGCGGATGCCGGGCATCGACGGGCTGCAGCTGCTCGATCGCGTGATGGCCATCGACGCGCAGATTCCGGTCGTGCTGATCAGCGGCCATGCCGACATCTCGACGGCCGTCGGCGCGATGCAGGTCGGCGCGTACGACTTCATCGAGAAGCCGTTTTCGTCGGACGTGATCGCGGGGCGCGTCGCGCGCGCGGTCGAGAAGCGCCGTCTGACGCTGGAAGTGCAGGGGCTGCGCGCGGCGCTGAACAACTGGCAGGGCATCGAGGCGTTCGTGCTCGGCAAATCGCCCGCGATGGCCGACGTGCGCAAGAAGATCCTGCGCCTCGCCGATACGTCGGTGTCGGTGCTGATCACCGGCGAAACCGGCACCGGCAAGGAGCTGATCGCGCGCAGCCTGCACGACTTCGGCGGCCGGCGCGACGCGCATTTCGTCGCGCTGAACTGCGGCGGCCTGCCGGAACAGGTCTTCGAGAGCGAACTGTTCGGACACGAAGCCGGCGCGTTCACCGGCGCGATCAAGAAACGCATCGGCAAGATCGAATGGGCGGACGGCGGCACGCTGTTCCTCGACGAGATCGAGACGATGCCGATTCCACTGCAGGTCAAGATGCTGCGCGTGCTGCAGGAGCGCGTGGTCGAGCGGCTCGGCGCGAACGAGCTGATTCCGGTCGACTGCCGCGTGGTCGCCGCGTCGAAGGCCGATCTTGCCGAGCTCGCGGCCGACGGCCGCTTTCGCGCGGACTTGCTGTATCGCCTCAACGTCGCGCAGATCGAACTGCCGCCGCTGCGCGAGCGGCGCGAGGACGTCCCGCTGCTGTTCGAGCATTTCGTGCTCGCGGCCGCACGCCGCTTCGGGCAGCCGGCGCCGGTCGTCACGGCTGCGCAGGTGTCCGAACTGATGACGCATGCGTGGCCCGGCAACGTGCGCGAGCTGCAGAACGTGGCCGACCGCTTCGTGCTCGGGCTGACCGGCGACAGCCTGCTGTCGTCCGGCGGCACGCCGGCCGCGGGCGGCACGCTCGCGGAACAGCTCGCGTATTTCGAGCGGATGCTGATCGAGGACATGCTGCAGCGTCACAACGGCAACGTCGCGGAGGCAAGCGAAGCGCTTGGCATGCCGAAGAAAACGCTCTATCACAAGCTGCGCAACCTGCGGATTCCCGCGCGCGGCGACGCGGCGGCCGATGGCGGCGAATGACGAGAACGAGGACACGCACTCCAGCATGGATCGCATCGACATCACCGAACACGGCCGCGTCACGGGCCACCTGATCCGCGGCGTCACGCACGCGCAGAAAACCTTTCGCCCGAGCGACTGGCCCGAACGCCTCGCGGGCGTCATCACGCTGTTCGTCGGCGAACGGCGGCCCGGCTATCCGTGCGCGCTGTCGCGGCTCGCGATGCCCGTCGTCGACGGCAACGTCAAATGCCTGTTCGTGTCGGACGAATTGCGCACCGTGTGTGCGGACGCATTCGATTTCGCGATGCAGTTCGCGACCGACAACGACCTCCCGGTCGTGCTTCAGACCGCGCCCGCGCTGGCGGTGCGCTGACGGGGCGGGCCGCTGTCGCGGCTCGCGTTCTTCCCGTTTTCTAAAAGTGCAATGCGCTGCTGCGCAGGCCGCCGCACGCCCCTTTTTGGCCTTTCCGGCGCCGCGACCAATCGTCAGATGATTGAAAGCATCGACACCCATCCCATTCCGACAAGGGTTTCCGGCCGAGCCATCAATAAAATTGATCGTCACGATGAAAATTATGCGTTTTCCTTGCAGGTCGCCGTGATGCATAGTTGCGTCGTGTTGACGCACCTTTGAGTCTTTCAGTCATGAACATGCGAATCGAGCCGTCCGTGCTCGCGAACCCCGACCTGCAATTTGCGACGCTTTCGTCAGGCATCAGCCTGCCGTATGTCGAGCGGGGCAGCGGCGCGCCGATGGTGTTCGTGCACGGCTCGCTGTGCGACTACCGCTACTGGGATCCGCAGCTCGCGTCGCTGTCGGCCCACTACCGCTGCATCGCGCCGAGCCTCAGCCATTACTGGCCGGCCGTCGAAGCGGGCATCCAGGACGAGTTCAGCTGGCAGAACCACGTCGACGAGCTCGCCGAATTCATCGACGCGCTCGACCTCGGCCCCGTGCACCTGGTCGGCCATTCGCGCGGCGGCAGTGTCGCGTTCAACGTCGCGCGCCAGCATCCGCATCTCGTCGAATCGCTGACGCTCGCCGATCCGGGCGGCCCGCTGCAACAGCCGGGCGTGCGCGAAACCGCGCTGCCGGCCGCCGCGATCGCGCTGCGCACGCAGGCCGTGAACCTGATCGGGCAAGGCGACATCGAATCGGGCCTCGAGATGTTCGTCGATTCCGTGAGCCTGCCGGGCGCATGGAAGAAGAGCACGTCGCGCTTCCGCACGATGGCGATCGACAACGCGAGCACGCTGCCGAAGCAGTTGCGCGACCCCCTGCCCGCGTACTCGCAGCACACCGCCGGCGACATCGCATGCCGCACGCTGCTGATCGACGGCCAGCGCAGCCCGAAGATGTTCCGCAACAACGTCGACACGCTGTCGCAGTGGATCGGCAACGCGCAACGGCAGACCGTCGCCGGCGCGTCGCACGGGATGAACGCGGCAAGCCCCGCCGTGTTCAACCGCTTCGTGCACGAGTTCGTCGCCGCGTAAGTGCGCCCGGGCGGTTTCCGCGCCGCCCGTTCTCTTCGCTGTTCAACGACGATGCGGATACGCGCCGCATCGCCGCTTCATCAACCGCCGTGCGTCACCGGCGCGTTCGTCCCGTCAATCTGCCTGCGCGATTCCTTCAGCATGGCTTACCACACGGCCGGGTCCGGCTCCGCCTTGCGCGTGACCGCATCGGGCAGCCCGAACACGCTGTCGAACGCCCAGTTGTACGTGAACGTGAAGATCGGGAAGAACACGATCAGCACCGCGTCGTACAGGAACGCCTGCAGCAGCGACACGTCGAGCCACCACGCGATCAGCGGGATCAGGAACGTCACGAGCGCGATCTGGAAGCCGATCGCATGCACCACACGGCGCCCGACCGTGCGCGTCGTCGCCGCGCTCCTGCGCTCCCACGCCTCGAACGCGAGGTTGTACAGGAAATTGACGGTGACGCCCGTCGTCGAAATCATCACGCCCAGCAGGCCGCTCGCCGCCACGCTGGCGCCGCTCAGCATGCCGAGCACCGACGATGCGATCAGGATGCCGAGCACCTCGAACATCACGACGTAGACTATGCGTCTCTTCCACCCTTGCATCACCATCCACCTTCTATCGAACAAGGTGGCGAGACTATCAGCGGGTAGCGCGTCCGCCAAAGTCAGGTCCTTTCAATTTTTCTGACAGGAGGCCAGTGCATGCTGACCAGCGACCACATCGACATGCTGCTGACCGTCATCGACAAAGGCTCGTTTTCCGCGGCCGCGCGGGCGCTCGGCCGCACGCCGTCGGCGATCAGCATGGCGATCGCGAACCTCGAGGCCGAGCTCGACCTCGTGCTGTTCGACCGCGGCACGCGCGAACCGACGCCGACCGCCGCGATGGCGGCGCTGCTGCCCGACGCGCGCTCGATCGCCGAGCGGCTGCACGCGCTGCGCGCGCATGCGCAGCACCTGTCGGAAGGCGTCGAGGATACGTTGCGGCTCGGCCTCGCCGCCGAACTCGACGGCGCGCCCGTCGCCCGCGCGCTGACGGCCGTCGCCGCGAAATACCCGGCGCTCGCGATCAGCATCGTCACGGCGCCGCAGGACGTGATCATCGATGCGCTGCATCGCGGCGCCGTCGATCTCTGTGTCGCGTATGGCGGGCTCGACCTGCATCCGCAGGAGCAGATCCACGCGCTGTGGACCGAGACGCTCGTCGCGGTCGCCGCGCCGAGCCATCCGGCGATCGCCGAATGCGCGCAACCGGAAGCAATCGAGCGGTTGTCGGGCTTCAGGCAGATCGTGATCGCCGATCCCGAGCGGCCGCTCACCGACGTGCGGCCGGTGATCGGCAACCGCACGTGGAAGGTGACCGACATGGCTACCGCAATCGCGCTCGTGAAGGCCGGGCATGGCTGGGCGAACCTGCCTGAATCCATGATCGGCCGATACGTCGCCGACGGCGAGCTCGCGCCGCTCGTGTTCGCGAACATCCGCAACGGGCTGCCGCTACCGGTGTACCTGCGCCGGCCGAAGCATTCGGGGCTCGGCAAGGCGGCGAGCGAACTGGTTCGCGCGCTGCGGGTGGCGGGTGACGAAAAATGACCGGCGTGGCGGCGAACGCCGCCACGCCGTCGATCAACGCCGGACGGCTTGACCGTTAGTTGCGATCAGAGCGTGGCCGCCGCCGCCGCGCTCTGGATCGAATCGACGAGCGACACGTTGTCGTAGCGTCGTCCGGCAATGCCCCATCCACCGTCGACCGCATGAACCACATTCACCCACACTTGCGCGGCCGTCAGCCGCCCACCTGCCCGGCGCAGCACGATCGCGGTCGCCCGTTCGACGAATTGCCGCTGCCGCTCGGGCGCCGCGAGCGCCACGGCAGGCAACTTCAGCTCGACGAACGCGGCAGGCTCCGCGCACCCATGCACGAACGTCCGGTTTCGCGGCAGCACGTTGAGCGTGCCCACCACGTTCGGCGCCAGGAACGCATTCCCGGTCAGCCCCTCGACGTCCAGCAGCGCATCGGTCAACTCGGCAAACACCGGCCCCTCGTCGTCCGGCGTGAAAACCCCTTCGGATACGGTCAGCGTAATCGGCATCGCACTTTCTCCTGGTCAGGTCATCGGTCAGGTGACGTGATATAAATATCAGTCACTCTCTATACATTAGACACTGATCGCTCTCTATGCAAGATAAAGAGTGATCGCTCTGAAGCGAGCCTGTCATGCGTTATTCCGTCGAGCACAAGCACGAAACCCGTACGCGCATCCTCGATGCCGCGAGCCGGCTGTTCCGCGAGGAGGGGTATGGCGGCTCCGGCATCGGTCCGCTGACGAAGGCGGCGGGCGTCACCAACGGCGCGTTCTATGGCCATTTCAAAACGAAGGGCGAAGCGTTCCGGCAGGTCGTCCTCGATGGCCTCGCCCAGCTCCGGCAAGGCGTCGCGACGTTCAAGGCCGAGCATGGCGCGCGCTGGCGGCGCCCGTTCGTGTCGTTCTACCTCGGCCCGCGACGCACCTGCGAACTCGGTGAAAGCTGTGCGCTGCCGAGCCTGTCCCCGGAAGTGATGCGTGCCGGTGACGAGACGCGCGACGCGTATGAGCAGGCACTGCGGCAGATCGTCGACGAAGTGTCGGCCGGGATGGATAACCCACCCGATGACGATCGGGCCATCGCGTTGCTTGCGCTGCTGTCGGGCGGCGTCACGCTCGCGCGCGCGGTGCGCGATCCCGAACTGGCGCAGCGCATCGCCGATGCGGTCGGCCGCTACGCGGTGGTGATCGCCGAACGCACGGACGTGAAGCCGGAGCAACCGGCCTGACCGCCCTGACTGACCGCCAATAGAAAACCCCGATCCACGTCGCCACGGATCGGGGTTCTTCGATCGACTACCCGTTAAGTCGACCCGTCTCGGGCCGGTGTATCACCGCGCCGCCACCTCCGCCTTGACGGGCGCCGCATCGCCCACCGCCGTCGGAGCCGGCCCCCATCCGCCGCCCAGCGCGCGGATCAGGTTCACGGTCGACACGGCCTGCGCGCCGGTCAACTGGTTCGACTGCAATTGCGACTGCAGCACCGAGCGCTCGCTGTCAATCACGTCGAGATACGCGACCTCCCCTTCCTGATACTGCGTGCGCGACAACGTCGCCGCGCGCCGCGACGCGTTGACGGCCGCATCCTGCGCGCGGATCTGGTCGTCGAGCAGGCGCAGGTCGGCGAGATTGTCCTCGACCTCGCGGAACGCGACGAGCACCTGCTGCCGGTAGTTAGCGACCTGCTCGTCGTACTGCGCGCGTGCCTGCTGCACGCCGGCCGCACGCCGCCCGCCGTCGAACAGCGGCAGCGTCAGCGCGGTGCCGGCGAATGGCCCGAGCAGGAACGTGCGGCTCGACCACAGGAACAGGTTGCCGAGCGTCGACGCTTCATACCCGAACGCACCCGTGATATCGAGCTTCGGGAAGTACGCCGACTTCGCGAGGCCGATCCGCGCGTTCGCGGCCGCCATCGCGCGCTCGGCCGCCGACACGTCCGGGCGCCGTTCGAGCAGCGCGGACGGCAGGCCCGGAGGCACCTTCACCGCGACCGGCACGATCGGCGTTTCCTTGAACGCGAAATCCGCAGGCGCCTTGCCGAGCAGGATCGCGAGCGCATGCTCGGACGCCGCGCGCCGCCGCGCGACGCCGACCGCATCGGCCTGCGCGGTGGCCAGCTCGTTCTTCGCGCGCGACACGTCGAGCTCGCTGATGTCGCCTTCGTTGAAGCGACGCTGCACGAGCTTCAGTGCCTGCTCGCGCAGCTCCACCGTGCGCCGGTACAGGTCCTGGTCGGAATCGAGCTGACGCAGTTCGAAGTAGTTCTGCGCGACGTCCGCCTGCAGCGCGAGCTGCACCGAACGGAACAGCGCTTCGCTCTGCGCCTGGTCGGCACGCGACGCCTCGACGTTGCGGCCGACGCGGCCGAACAGGTCGGCTTCATACGACACCGTGCCCTGCGCGCGCCACAGCGTCGCGTTGGTCGGGCCCGTGCCCTGCGGCTGGAACTGCGACGCCGACGACAGCCCCTCGCGCGTCGGCCCGAAACCGGCGCCGACCTGCGGGAACCATTGCGAGCGCGCCGAACGCGTCGCCGCGCGCGCTTCCTCGACCCGCGCGGCTGCGGCCTTCAGGTTCTGGTTTGCGGCGAGCGCCTGCGTCTCGAGCGAATCGAGCACCGGGTCGCCGAACACCTTCCACCATTCGCCGCGATGCGCGCTGTCCGCCGGCTCGGCCGTCTTCCACGTGCCGGCCTGCTCGCCGGCGGCAAGCGTCGGCGCTTCCTTGAACGCGGCAGGCGTCGGCGCATCCGGGCGCTTGTAGTCGGGCCCCACCGCGCACGCGGCGAGCAGCGTCGCGAGCAGGGTGCTCGCGGCCGCCACCTTCGCGAAGCGCATCAGGCCATTCGTGTTGTGCAAGTTATTCATCTTCCTGTCCTCAAGCATCCGAAGCCGGCACGTGCTGGGACGGCACACCGTAACCCGCCGAGTCCTTCCCGGCGACGTGGATCTTGCCGCCCGCGAGCGTGCGCAGCACGACGTAGAACACCGGCGTCAGCATCAGCCCGAACAGCGTCACGCCGAGCATCCCGAAGAACACGGCGACACCCATCGCATGGCGCATTTCCGAACCGGCGCCCGTCGACGTGACGAGCGGCACCACCCCCATGATGAAGGCGATCGACGTCATCAGGATCGGGCGCAGCCGCAGCCGGCTCGCCTCGATCGCGGCCTCGAGCGGCGTCCTGCCGTCGTGTTCGAGTTCACGCGCGAACTCGACGATCAGGATCGCGTTCTTCGCCGACAGCCCCACCAGCACCATCAAGCCGATCTGCGTGAAGATGTTGTTGTCGCCCTGCGTGAGCCACACGCCCGTCAGCGCCGACAGAATGCTCATCGGCACGATCAGGATCACCGCGAGCGGCAGCGTCAGGCTTTCATACAACGCGGCGAGCACGAGGAACACGAGCAGCACGCTGATCGGGAACACGTACATCGCCGAATCGCCGGCAAGAATCTGCTGGTACGTGAGGTCGGTCCATTCGAACCGCACGCCGCGCGGCAGCGTTTCATGCGCGATGCGCTCGATCGCGGCCTGCGCCTGCCCCGACGAGAAGCCCGGCGCCGGGCCGCCGTTGATGTCGGCCGCCGTGTAGCCGTTGTAGCGCACGACCATTTCCGGGCCGAACGTCGGCGTCACCGTGACGAGCGACGACAGCGGCACCATCTCGCCACGGTCGTTGCGGGTCTTCAACTGCAGGATGTCGTCCGCACGCTGGCGGAACGGTGCATCGGCCTGCACACGTACCTGGTACACACGACCGAAGCGGTTGAAGTCGTTCACGTACAGCGAGCCGAGATACACCTGCATCGTATTGAACACGTCGGTCACCGGCACGCCCAACTGCTTCGCCTTCACGCGATCGAGATCGACGTTGAGCTGCGGCACGTTGATCTGGTAGCTCGTGAACAACGGGCCGAGTTCCGGCGCCTGCTGCGCGCGCTTGATGAAGTCGTTGGTCGCATCCGCGAGCCGCGCATAGCCGACCGCGCCGCGATCCTCCACCTGCATCTTGAACCCGCCCAGCGTACCGAGGCCGAGCACCGGCGGCGGCGGGAACACCGCGACGAACGAGTCCTTCATCGCGCCGTACTTCTGGTTCAGCGCCCCCGCGATCGCGCCGGCCGACAGCGCCTTGCCGTGCCGTTCCGAGAACGGCTTCAGCGTGACGAACACGATGCCCGCGCTCGAGCTGTTCGTGAAGCCGTTCACCGACAGCCCCGGGAACGCGACCGCGCTCTCGACGCCCGGCTGCTTCAGCGCGATCGACCCCATGTCGCGGATCACCTTCTCGGTGCGGTCGAGCGACGCACCGTTCGGCAACTGCGCGAACGCGATCAGGTATTCCTTGTCCTGCGCGGGCACGAAACCGCCCGGCACGACCTTCGACACGAGCACGGTCGCCCCCACCAGCACGAGGTACACGCCGAGCATCAGCGTCTTGCGCGACAGCACGCCGCGCACGCCGCGGCCGTAGTTCTCCGCGCCGCGATGGAACACCTTGTTGAAGCCGCGGAAGAAGCCGCCGAGCACGCGGTTCATCACGCGCGTGAGCCAGTCTTCCTTGTCGCCGTGACCCTTCAGCAGGATCGCGGACAGCGCCGGCGACAGCGTCAGCGAGTTGAACGCCGAGATCACCGTCGAGATCGCGATGGTCATCGCGAACTGCTTGTAGAACTGGCCGGTCAGGCCCGACATGAACGCGAGCGGCACGAACACGGCGACGAGCGTCAGCGCGATCGCGATGATCGGCCCGCTCACTTCCTGCATCGCCTTGTAGGTCGCCGCCCGTGCGTTCATCCCGCTCTCGATGTTCCGCTCGACGTTCTCGACCACCACGATCGCATCGTCGACCACGATCCCGATCGCGAGCACCATCCCGAACAATGACAACGCGTTGATCGAATACCCGAACGCGAGCAGCAGCGAGAACGTGCCGATGATCGACACCGGCACCGCGATCAGCGGAATCAGCGACGCGCGCCAGGTCTGCAGGAACACGATCACGACGATCACGACCAGCGCGATCGCTTCGAGCAGCGTGTGCACGACGGCCTTGATCGACGAACGCACGAACTGCGTCGGGTCATAGACGATCTTGTAGTCGACGCCCGCCGGCATGTCCTGCTTCAGCTCGGCCATCGTCTTGCGCACTTCGTCCGAGATCTGCAGCGAGTTCGCGCCCGGCGACTGGTTGATCGCCATCGCGACGGCCGGCTTGTTGTCGAGCAGCGAGCGCAGCCCGTATTCGGATGCGTCGAGCTGGATTCGCGCGATGTCGCGCAGGTGCGTGACGCCGCCGTCCGGCGTCGTCTTCACGACGATGTCGCCGAACTCGTCTTCCGTCTGCAGGCGGCCGCGCGCGTTCACCGACAACTGCAGCGGCGTGCCCGGCAGCGACGGCGACGCGCCGATCACGCCGGCCGCGACCTGCACGTTCTGCTCGCGGATCGCCTGCACGACGTCCTCGGCCGACAACCCGCGCTGCGCGACCTTCTGCGGATCGAGCCACACGCGCATCGCGTAGTCGCCCGAACCCCACAGCTGCACCTGGCCGACGCCCTGGATCCGCGACAGGCGATCCTTCACGTTGATCAGCGCGTAGTTGCGCAGGTAGGTCATGTCGTAGCGGTTGTCCGGCGAGATCAGGTGGACCACCATCGTCAGCGTCGGCGAGCTCTTCACCGTCGTGATGCCGAGCCGCTGCACGTCTTCCGGCAGGCGCGGCAGCGCCTGGTTCACGCGGTTCTGCACGAGCTGCGTGGCCTTGTCCGGATCGGTGCCGAGCTTGAACGTGACGGTGATCGTCATGTTGCCGTCGCTGTTCGCCTGCGACTGCATGTAGAGCATGTCCTCGACACCGTTGATCTGCTCTTCGAGCGGCGACGCGACCGTCTCGGCGATCACCTTCGGGTTCGCACCCGGGTACTGCGCCTTCACGATCACGGACGGCGGCACGACTTCCGGATATTCGGAGATCGGCAGCAGGAACATCGCGATCACCCCGCCGAGCAGGATGATCACCGATAGGACTCCTGCGAAGATCGGCCGGTCGATAAAGAATTTGGAAATGTTCATGTGTGGCTCTGTCTGGTTGAACGCGGATACGAAGCGGCGGGCCGCTTACGAATCCGCCTTCGCCGGGGCGGCCGGCTTCGCGTTGCCCGCCAAAGGCGCAGACGGCGCGTCACCGCCCGTCATCGGGACCATGTGCGGCTTCACCTGTTCGCCGGGGCGCACGCGCTGCGTGCCGTTCACGATCACGCGATCGCCGGCGGAAAGCCCGCTCACGATCACGCGCCGGTTGCCGTGCTGCATCCCCTGCTGCACTTCGCGGTACGACACGCGGCCTTGCTGGTCGACGACGAACACGAACTTCTTGTCCTGGTCGGTGTTGATCGCCGCGTCGTCGACGAGCAGCGCCTCGTGCGGCGCGCTGCCGCCCACCTTCACGCGTGCATAGAGGCCCGGGACGAGCGCGCCATCGGCGTTGTCGAAGCGCGCGCGCACGCGGATCGTGCCGGACGACGTATCGAGGCGGTTGTCGACCGAGTCGATCTCGCCGCTGCGCGAGTAGCCGGTTTCGTTCGCGAGGCCGAGCTCGACCGGCACCTTGCGGCCGCTGCGCGCGCCGTTGATGTATTGCAGGTAGGTCTGCTCGTCCGCGTCGAACGATGCGTAGATCGGCGACACCGACACCAGCGTCGTCAGCGGCGCGGCCGCTGCGCCGGCCGACACGACGTTGCCGAGCGTGATTTCCGCGCGCGACACGCGGCCCGACACCGGCGCCGTGATCCGCGTATAGCCGAGGTTGATGCGCGCCGTTTCGAGCGCGGCTTCGGCGGCCTTCAGGTTCGCCGTCGCCTCGCGGGCCGCATTCTGCTTCTCGTCGTAGTCGCGCTTCGCGATCGCGTTGTCGCCGATCAGCCGCTGCGCGCGCTGCCAGTCGGTCTGCGCGTAGCCGTTGCGCGCCTGTGCTGCCGCGAGCTGCGCGGCCGCGCGATCGGTCTCGGCCTGGTACGGGCGCGGGTCGATCACGAACAGCACGTCGCCTTTCTTCACGAGCGCGCCGTCCTTGAAGTTCACCGCGACGATCGTGCCCGACACCTGCGGGCGCACGTCGACTTTCTCGACCGCTTCGAGGCGACCCGAATAACTCTGCCAGTCGGTCACGGTCTGCGGCACGACGGTCGCGACGTCGACTTCGGGCAGCGGTGCGGCCGCTTTCTCCGGTGCGTTCGCGTTCACGCGCATCGCGCCGAATGTTCCGAGGCCGACGACGGCGAGCGTCACGATCGCCGCTGTCGCGATTCGGGAACGGGAGGTGCGTAGGATGGCCATGTGGATCTCCAGTAAACGTGGATTGGTTTTGGTTATTCGGGACGGTTCGGCTGGCGCGCCTGGAAGCGGCACTGGAAGAAGCGCACGGCTTCCTCGAAGGCGGCTTCGTGCGTCGCGAGCGCAGCGTGCGTGATGTCCGGATAGCGGATCACCTGCGTGAGCACGCCCGACGAGATCAGGCAGCCCGCATATTTCTCCGCTTCGACGTGCAGCACGTCGTTCTGCGCGGTGACGACGAGCGTCGGCGGCAGCCCCGCGAGGCGCACCGATTCGAGCGGCGCCGCGTACGGGTGCATGCGTTGGGCGGCCTGCGGCAGATACGCGCGATAACAGGCCGCGCATTCGCGCGGGGTGATGTCGGAGGCAAGGCGATCGGCGTCGCCGATGCGCGTCATGCTGGGGTCGAGCATCGGCCCGAACAGCGCCTGCGCGACGATCTGCACCTCACCGCGATCGCGCGCGATGAACGCGAGGCAGTTCGCGAGCTGGCCGCCCGCGTCGTGGCCCGCGACACCGATCTTCTTCGGGTTGCCGCCGAACGCGCGGGCGCGCGTCGCGGCCCACACGGCGGCGCGATACGCATCCTCCGGCGCGGCCGGAAAAGGAAAGGCCGGTGCGAGCGAATAATCGACCGACACTACGAGCGCTGGTAAGCGTTCTGCTAAAAAACGCGCGGCGAAATCGGCGTCTTCGAGCGAACCGCGCACGAAGCCGCCACCGTGGAAATAAAGCACTACTGGCAACCCGGTCTTGTCCGGGCGGCGGTAGAGGCGCAGCACGATGTCCTGCGCGTAGCCGGGAATTTCGACTTCGGCGACCGTCAGCGCCGCGCCTGCCGTGGCTTGCACGGGCAACGCGGCCTTCAGGAATTTGCTGAATTCAGAAGCGTCCATGACGATGCAGCATCCATTTCGAGATGGAACGAATTCTGGGTCCGGCAGACATTGGGATAAATGCCTATAATCCGGCAACACAATTCAACGCCCCCGAACAATCCGAGGCTGCGTTTACCCACGAGGTAGCGCAGCCTCTTTGTTCCGGAGGCTCATTAGATTGCGGAGGTTGTGATGGACCGGCTTCAGGCCATGCAGGTGTTTACTCGCGTCGTCGATACAAGCAGCTTCACCAAGGCAGCAGAAACGCTCAGCTTGCCGCGAGCGTCCGTCACGACGATCATCCAGAATCTCGAAGCGTTCCTCGGTGTGCGGCTGATGCACCGGACCACGCGCCGGCTGTCGCTCACGCCGGACGGCGCCGCGTACTACGAACGATGCGTGCGGATCCTCGCGGACGTCGAGGAAACCGAGGCGAGCTTCCAGGCGAACAACCGGAAGCCGCACGGAAAGTTGCGTATCGACATGCCCGGTTCGATCGGGCGGCTGCTCGTGATTCCGTCGCTGTGCGAATTTCATACGCGCTATCCGGACATCGACCTGCAGCTCGGCCTGTCCGACCGGCCGGTCGACCTGCTGCAGGAAGGCGTCGATTGCGTGATCCGCGTCGGCGCGCTGCAGGACTCGTCGCTCGTCGCACGCCGGGTCGGCCTGTTCGAATGCGTGACGGTCGCGTCGCCCGACTATCTCGAGCGTCACGGCGAGCCGCAGACGATCGACGACCTGAACCAGCACAAGGCCGTCAACTACTTCTCGAGCCGCACCGGCCGCACGATCGACTGGACATTCCTGACCGACGGCAAGGAAGTCGAGATGAAGATGGAAGGCATCGTGTCGGTGAACGACGCGGATGCATACGTGACCTGCGGGATCGAAGGCTTCGGGCTGATCCAGCCGCCGCTCTTCATGGTGCTGCCGCATCTGCGCGAAGGCCGGCTCAAGGAAGTGCTGCCGGGCGTCAAGCCGCTGCCGATGCCGATCTCGGTCGTGTATCCGCACAGCCGCCATCTGTCGCCGAAGGTACGCGTGTTCGTCGACTGGATCGCCGAGGTGTTCGACCGCTGCCCGCTGCTGAGCGGCAAGGGCAGCCTCGACGCGACGTGCAGCAAGCGCACGTTCGAGGAAGCCGAACGCGCGCCGGCGCTCGACACGCCGGTCATCAACGAATGGGTTGCGTAAGCGCCTGAACTGAGCAACTGAACCGCACACGCGGGCTGCCCCGCCCGCGTGTCGTCCCGCCTCAGCGCCCCATTTCCCACCCGGCGCCCCAGATCCTTCCCGAATCCGCAGCAAACCTTTGTGCCAGGCGACGCAATCGTCCGCCTGCGTCGTCGCGCGCCGTCGTCGCTCCCGTGCGAGGTCCGCTGCAAGCGGGTTCGAGCGATTTCGCATAACCCTGCCGGGTGTACGGATGGCGATTGTTCCACTGACACGACAATTCAATTCGCCTCTGCCGCATTTATCGCGACGGAACAGATACCTAGAGTAAACCCTGTCGCGCACCTCGTTGCGCATCGAACAGATCCCACTTGATGGGACCGGAGTAAGCGCTCGAGCGCCAGCTCCGACATTCTAGGAGTCTCGCCATGAACCGCCGCCATCTTCTCTCCGCCCTCGCCCTCACGCTCGCCGTGTCCGCCCCGGCCTTCGCCGATTCCGGCACCCCGCACGCCGGCGACTACGGCAACACGTCGTGGTACTCGCAACACAACGGCCCGCGTACCCGCGCCGAAGTGAACGCGGAAGTCGAGCAGGCACGCAAGGACGGCACGCTCGCCTACTTGCGCAAGGCCAATTCGTATCCGCAAGGGCTCGACCTGGCGCAAGGCCCGTATCGCTCGTCGCCGGAGAGCAACCAGCTCGCCGGCGGGGGCCGGTAAACGCGCAACGCCGCGCAACGGGTTGCCCCGCGCGCGGCGTTTCGCACCCTTCATCGACGACTCGCCGAGTCAGTCAGCTAGATAGTTAGTTGCAGGAGCACATGATGAACGATCAACTCCCTTCGCCGCTCGATCACTGGGACGACACCACGCCGGTGTGGACGCCGTTCCGTTCGGCCCAGCACGCGCACTGATCGCGGCTGAGTCGTCGTCCGGCACTTACCGACGCGGCACCCCGTCACGCCATTCGCCCCAGTGCGTCACGATGTCCTGCACGAGCGGATTGCCCGCGCGGTACAGGTTTTCGGTCGCCGGGGCGAAGCCGCCCTGGTCCGCGTAGTTCAGCAGGTTGTCGGCACTCGTCTGCCCTGCATACGGCCGGTCGAAATCGGACCCGGTGCGCAGCACCGCGACGCGCGACAGGTCGACCCGCTTCACGCTCGCCGCGCGCTTGAGCGCTTCATACGTCGCGTTGTCTTCCTGCGCGGTCATGCAGTACGTGCCCTTGCCGTCGGTCAGGATCTTCGTCCACTGGCGCGCGCGCTCGCCGATCAGCGTGCCCGAGAACCACGTGTTGCCCGATGACGTGTCGCACTGGATCACCGTCGGCGGCCGGTTCGCCGGCGCGTAGTTGAACTTCGCGCGTGCGGCCTGCGCCTGCGCGCTGTCGGCGAGCACGACGTTGCGCGACAGCGCGACCGCGGCGTCGGTCAGCTGCGGGTTGAGCTGGAACACCTCGGTGCGATAGTCGAGCGGCGGCTTGTCGCTCGGGCTCTTCGTGTTGATGCCGAGGAAGCCCGTATTCCAGCCGGCCGGAATCTCGCGTGCATCGAGCTCCCACTGCAGGCTGAAATCGACGAGGTATTTCGACCACGCGGCCGAACCGACCGTGCCTTGCGCGGGGTCGACGCCCGCGATGCCGGAGATCAGGAAGTACGTGCGGCGCAGATCGAAGCGCTGCGAAAACGTGAGCGCCATGATCGTCGCCGACGCGTTCGCATAGCCCATGCCGGTCGTGACCACGCACACGTCCTGCTTGTTGCAATGCACGTTCGGGTAATCGGGCGACAGGCCGGGCACGGCGATGTCGCGCCACGGGCCGATCCGGTCGAGCCAGGCCTGGCCCTCCGGACCGAACATCGTGATGATCATGACCTTGACCGGGCGGCTCTGTGCACCGGTCTCGGCGAATGCATTGTTGCCCGCGTTGTTGCCCTGGTTGTCCTGCGCGATCGACGGCGCGGTCGCACAGGCTGCGAGCGAGAATGCAGCGGCGGAAAGAATGGAGCGAGTCAGCATCGGCGTTCCTTGTTTCGATGATGTTGGGTGAGAACGGCTCTCGTAGACTGCGCGTCGGAGTATAGAACGCGCGTGCCCGATGCGGAACCCGACTACGAAACGGCGACGGTGCGTCGGTGCGACGGTGCGGGTCCGCTACGCGCGGGAATGGCGCAGGAAATGGTCTCCGCGCGTCGACACACCATCAGGATTACTATCCGGTTGCTCGACACCGACGCGTCAATCGCACTGGCACGCGCGTAATCCGGCGAACCGCTACAACCGCGCCAGCCCCGCCACCCCGTAACCCAGCACGACAAGCGCCGCGACCACATGGCTCGCCGCGAGCAGCGCCGGCGACTTGACGATCCGGCCGATCACGCTGCCGCCGAATGCGAACACGAGCTGCCCCGCGAGGCTGCCGGCAAACACGCACGCGGCACCCAGCAGCCAGTGTCGATGCGCACCGGCGGCAGCCGTTGCATAGCCGTAGAACAACAGGATCGTGAGCGGATTCGCCAGCGTGACGAAAAACATCGATGAAAACGGGCGGCTGCCTGGCGGCCGTGCATCACCGTCGAGCGTGCGGCGGCGATCCCGCAGCGCCTGCCACAGCATCCGCGCGCCCATCGCGAGCAGCATGAGCGCGCCGACCAGGCGAAACAGCAACAGATGGGCGGCGAGCGTGCTCGCGAGCATTGCGCCGAGCGTGAATGCGACGACCGCATAGCAGCCGTCGGCCGTCGCGACACCCACCGCCGCGCGCACGCCGCTTGCGGTGCCGGCGCGCATTCCGTAGTTCGCGATCATCAGCGCGACGGGCCCGACCGACAGCGCGATCATCAGCCCGAACAGGAAGTCGTTCATCGGTCGTCGATGCCCTCTATGGAAGGCATCGATTCTAGCGACCGCAAAAAAATCCTGTGTGGCGCGTGAGCGTCACGCGACGTCGACGCGTGCAGGCCCGTCCACCATCTCGCCGATCACGCCCGCGCGGTCGAAGCCGTCGGCACGGAAGCACGCGAGCACGTCGTCGACGGCCTCCGGTGCGCACGCGACCAGCAGGCCGCCCGACGTCTGCGGATCGGTCAGCAGCGCCTGCGCGACGGGCGGCAGCGTGGCGGCCAGCTGCACGTCCGCGCCGTACGCGGCCCAGTTGCGACCCGACGCGCCGGTGAACACGCCATCGGCGACGAACGCCTCGACGCCCGCGAGCCACGGCAGCGACGCATAGTGCACGCGCGCGGTGAGGTGCGCGCCGCGCGCCAGCTCGAGCGTATGGCCGAGCAGCCCGAAGCCCGTCACGTCGGTCAGCGCATGCACGCCCGGCAGCGCGGCGAGCTCGGCGCCCGGCCGGTTCAGCTTGGTGGTCGTCGCGACCATCTGCGCATAGCCATCGGCATCGAGCTGGTTCTTCTTCAGCGCGGCGGACAGCACGCCGACGCCGAGCGGCTTGCCGAGCACGAGCACGTCGCCCGCGCGCGCGGCCGCATTGCGCTTCACACGCGACGGATGCACGACGCCGATTGCCGCAAGCCCGTAGATCGGCTCGACCGAATCGATCGAATGGCCGCCCGCGACCGGGATGCCGGCGTCCGCGCACACCGATTCGCCGCCGCGCAGCACGGCCGCGATCGTTTCGTGCGGCAGCACGTTGATCGGCATGCCGACCAGCGCGAGCGCGAGGATCGGCTTGCCGCCCATCGCATAGACGTCGGACAGCGCGTTGGTCGCGGCGATGCGGCCGAAGTCGAACGGATCGTCGACGATCGGCATGAAGAAGTCGGTGGTCGCAACGATCGCCTGTTCGTCGTTGAGGCGGTAGACGGCCGCGTCGTCGGAGGTCTCGGTGCCGACCAGCAGATCCGGGAACAGCGCGGGCGGCGTCGCGCGCTTCAGCAGCTCGGACAGCACGCCCGGCGCAATCTTGCAGCCGCAGCCGCCGCCATGTGACAGGCTCGTGAGGCGCGGAACGGCAGGCTGGGCTTGGGTGGCTTCGGTCATGGTCGGCATCCGGTGAATAACAACACGCCATTATCGACAATTCCATGCGAGTGCGCCCGATACCCACATAATGACGGCGCCGCCTCCGCTCCCGCCCCTGTCCGCCGCATCGTCCATGGACCACCTCTTCATCGGCCTCGTGCTGTGCTCCGCGTTGCTGCACGCGATCTGGAATGCCTTCCTCCACGTGAGCGAAGACCGGCTCGTCCAGCTCGGCACGATGTCGCTGCCGTATTTCGTGTTCGGCGCGGCCGGCGCCACGCTGCTGCCCGCGCCGGCGCCCGCCGCGTGGCCGTATATCGCCGGGTCGGCCGTGCTCGAGGTCGCGTACTGCTTCACGCTGGCGCGCGCGTATCGCAGCGGCGAATTCGGGCAGATCTACCCGATCGCACGCGGGATTTCTCCGCTGCTCGTGTCGGTACTCGCGCTCGCGATCCTGCATGAGCAGCCGACGCCGCTCGGCTTCGCGGGCATCGCACTCGTGTCGTTCGGCATCATGTCGCTCGCACTGCGGCGCGGCTTCCGGTTCTCCGGCGAAGGCGTGCCGTTTGCGCTGCTCACGGGCGTGTTCATCGCCGCGTATTCGATCTGCGACGGCATCGGCTCGCGCGTATCCGGCAGCGCGCTCGGCTACATCGCGTGGGTGTACGTGCTGTGGAGCGTGCCGCAATTCGTGCTGGTGTGCGCGGTGCGCGGCGGCCCGCGCGCGGTGCTCGGCTCGCGCACCGCGCTCACGCAGGGCGCGATCGCCGGCACGATCTCGCTCGCGGCGTACGGGATCGTGATCCTCGCGTACCGGTACTTGCCGGTCGGAACGGTGTCGGCGCTGCGCGAAACGAGCTCGATCTTCGCGGTCGCGATCGGCTGGCTCGTGATGCGCGAGCGGCCCGGCGCGCAGCGGCTCGCCGCGTGCGCGCTGGTGGTGGCGGGCGCGGCGCTGATCCGGCTGTAAGCAGAACGAGCGCGCGCCCGCGCGCCTGCCGCCGCGTCAGAACTTGTGGCGGATGCCCGTCACCGCGACGATCTGCGTGCGCGTGCTCGACGGATTCGAGATGCCTTCGATCGCGGCCACCGTGTTCGACGACGCACGCTGGTAGAACGCGTTCACGTAGATATCGGTGCGCTTCGACAGGAAATACTGCGCACCGACGCTCGTCTGCAGGTAGTGCGAACTCGGCTTCGGCCCCTGCGACGCGAGCACCTGCGTGTAGGTTTCGCCGAGCGCGAACTGCAGCGCGGGCGTCATCAGGTAGCGCACGCTGCCCTCGTAGTTGTTGAAGCGCATCGCGCCGCCCGTCTGCAGGTTGAACAGCGAACTCGTGTACAGCAGCCCGAACGTCGCCGCGCCCCACGCATACGCGCCGCCCGCGCCCCAGATCTGCTGGCGCGTCACGCCCTTGACGAACGTGTAGTAGTTGTCGGATGCCGCCGCGCCGGTGGTGTCGAGCGCCGGATGATCGACGCGCACATAGGCCGCACCGAGTTGCAGCGGCCCGTTCTCGTAGCTCGTGCCGATGCTCCACACGCGGTTTTGCGCGAACGACGTCGAATTCGAGAAGCCGTACAGGCCGACCGCGCGCAAGCCGTACCAGGTGGGCGTCTGGTACTGCACCGAATTGTTGGTGCGGAACGTGTTGTTCAGGTCGTCGGTGTCGAACGGGTGCAGCGCGTACTGCGTGAGCGCGGTGGTCGCGCCGATCTGCAGCGGCTCCAGCACTTCCTGCGCCGCGTTGTACTGGCGACCCATCGTCAGCGTGCCCCAGCGGTCGTTTTCCAGCCCGACGTACGCGCGGCGCCCGAACAGCCGGCCGCCCTGGCTCGCGGCGCCGCTCTCGATGTTGAAGCCGTTCTCGAGCCGGAACACCGCGCGCGTGCCGCCGCCGAGGTCTTCCTTGCCGAGCAGCCCGAAGCGCGTGCCCTGCTCGTTGCCGCCGGTCGCCTGCCAAGCGGCATGCCCGTTCTGGTTGTTCGTGTACGTGATCCCCGAATCGACCACGCCGTACAGCGTCACGCTCGACTGCGCATGCGCGTGCATCGCACCCGCCGCCGATGCGAGTCCCGCCAGCGCGACCGCCATTCCTTTTCGCTTCATCTCCGACCCCTTTTATCGATTGAATATGGGGAGCGATTTATTTCGCTCGAAACATGTTTTATTGAATAAAACATCGTCTTATTCATTGTCGAATTCGGTGATTTGAAGCGTCAAGCGATGCCAAAAATCTCACACGGGAGTCGGATAGCCGTGAATCCAAAGGTGTTTCAAGGAATGAAACAAGCCAAATAAACACGGGCATTCCAGCCCGATCACGACGCGCAATCCCGGTATCGCAAAAAGCCCTTGACCGCGATTTTCAGTCGTTGTGAAATATTGATACGCTGTTTTAATGATTAAAACAAACGCACGAGACGCTTCGAGAAACTAGGTAAAGAACCTGATCCCCATGCTGACGTTTAATTGCAACAACGCGACCGCCGGCGCATCGCCTGCGTACTTCGTCGCGACGCCGACGGTGCCAGCCCTGCCGGTCGTCGTCGATTCGCCGCACAGCGGCATCGCGTATCCGCCGGACTTCGCCACCGTTGCGCCCGGTGACGCGATCCGCACGACGTGGGACGCGTACGTCGACGAACTGTGGGCCGGCACGCCCGCGCGCGGCGGCACGCTGCTCGGCGCGACGTTTCCGCGCGCGTACATCGATCCGAACCGCGCGGAAACCGACATCGACGCAACGCTGCTCGCCGAGCCGTGGCCCGAGCCGCTGTCGCCGCAGCCGTACACGCAGCGCGGGATGGGGCTGATCCGGCGCGACGCGCTGCCCGGCGTGCCGCTGTACGACCGCAAGCTGTCGCTCGAAGCAGTACGCCACCGGATCGACGCGTACTACCTGCCGTACCGCCGCGCGCTCGCCGGCATCGCCGAGCCGCTGCATGCCGCGCACGGGGCGCTGTGGCATATCGACTGCCATTCGATGAAGTCGCGCGGCAACGCGATGAACGTCGACGCGGGCGCATGGCGGCCGGACGTCGTCGTCAGCGACCGGCGCGGCACGACCGCGGACCCGGCCTTCACCGCGTGGACCGCGCAGTGGTTCGCCGACGCCGGCTATCGCGTGCAGATCAACGACCCGTACCAGGGCGGCGACCTGCTGACCGCGCTCGCCGATCCCGCGCGGCAGCGCCACAGCATCCAGATCGAATTCAACCGCGCGCTGTACATGGACGAGGCCGCGTTCGCGAAACACGCGGGCTTCGCCACGCTGAAGCGCTCGGTCGATGCGTATCTCGATGCACTCGCCGATTACGTCCGCGCGCGCATCGCGCCGCAGGGAGACCCCGCATGACGACCTATATCGTCGACGCCGTCGACAGCGCGCTGAAGCTGCTGACCTACGTGGCCGAGCATCCGAACCTTGGCGTGACCGAGCTCGCATCGCAGCTCGGCATCAACAAGTCGCGCACGTACCGGATGCTGTGCACGCTGGAACTGCACCGCTTCGTCGTGCAGGACCCGCGCACGTCCACCTATGCGCTCGGCCCGCAGGCGTTCGTGATCGGCGTGGCCGCGTCGCAGCAGAACGCGCTCGTGCGCGCCGCGCACCGTCACATGCTCGCGCTCAACCAGGCGATCAACGAGACCATCGTGCTGCGCGTGCGCGAAGGGCTCGAATCGGTGTGCGTCGCGCGCTGCGAAACGACGCATGCGGTGCGCACCGTCGGCGCGGTCGGCAATCGCCGGCCAATCAATTTCGGCGCATCGGGCAAGGTGCTGCTCGCATTCGCGCCCGATCCGGTGCGCGACGACTATCTCGCGCAACTGCGTCGAAACGGGCACGCCGACGATCCGGCGAAGCTCGCCGGCGAACTCGACGCGGTCGCGCGCAAGGGCTACGCGGTAAGCAGCGGCGAGGTGACGCCCGGCGCGGTCGGGATCGCGGTGCCGGTGCGCGACCTGACGGGAGCGACAGTCGCATCGGTCAGCGTGACGGGGCCCGAGGTGCGCGTGAGCCACGCCGACATCCCCGACTATCTCGAACGACTGCAGGCGTGCAGCCTCGCGATTTCCGCCGAACTCGGCTACGTCCCGGCGCGTGCCGCGCTGCAACCGGCCTGACGGCCCGCTTCCCTCACCGACGAGGATCCGATGTCCGCCTCTTCCCCGAACCCTGCCGGCGCACGCGCCGCCGACGCCACCACGCTCGCGGCACCGGCTGAAGCAGCGCCCCACGACGCGGCCGGCAATGCGCCCGGCGACGCATCAGCCCACGCCGGCCGCGCGCCGCATCCGCACGGCAAGATGCTGCATCCGGTCGTGATGATGCTGTGGGTGCTGGCCGTCGCGATCACGCTCACGTGGATCGTCGATTCCGGCCGCTTCGAGCGCAACGGCCGCCTCGTCGTGCCGGGCACCTATCACGTGGTACCGAAGACCACCGCGCTCACGACGCTCGTTGCACCGGCAGTCAGCCACAGCACGCCCACGCATGCGATGCCCGCGAGCCTCGTCTCGGCATTCGTCGCGATACCGGAAGGATTGCTGAAGAACGCGCCGCTGATCGTGATGGTGATGTTCGTCGGCGGGATGTTCGGCGTGATGCGCCGCACCGGCGTGGTCGACGCGGGTATCGACCGGCTGCTGCAGCTCACCGGCAACAATGCGTACCTGCTCACACCGATGCTGATGATCCTGATCGGGCTCGGCAGCACGCTGCTCGGCTTCATCTCCGAGTACCTCGTGATCATTCCGATGGTGGTCGTGATCGCGCGGCGCCTGGGTCTCTCCGACCTGTTCGCGGTCGCACTGGTCGCGCTCGCCGCGAAGATCGGCTATATCGCGTCGGTGACGAACCCGCTCGCGCTGGCCGTCGCGCAGCCGCTCGTCGGCGTGCCGCTGTTCAGCGGCGTCGCGCTGCGCGCGGCCGTGTTCGTCGTCTTCCTGACGATCGGCATCCTGTATCTGCTGCGCTACGTGCGCAGCACCGGCTATCGCGCCGGGCAGACCGCCGCCGGCCACGCCGCACACGCAATCGCGAAGCTGTCGCTACGCCACAAGGCGACGCTGGCCGTGTTCGCCGCAGCGGTCGCGATGCTGATCTACGGCACGCGTGAACTGAAGTGGGGCAACGTCGAGCTGGCGGCGTTCTATACGTTCGTGAGCATCGTGACGGCCGTGATCGGCGGGCTCGATTCGCGCAGCGCGGCGGACGCGTTCGTCGACGGGATGAAGAACATGATCCTCGCGGCGCTGTTGATGGGGCTCGCCGCGTCCGTCGAACTGCTGCTGCAGAACAGCCTCGTGCTCGACACGCTGATCCACTTCTTCACGCGGCTCGCGGACGGGCAGTCGCCGGTGTGGGTCGCGAACGGGCTGATGGGCGTGCAGATGGTGCTCGACGTGTTCATTCCGTCGGTTTCGGGCAAGGCCGCGGTCAGCATGCCGATCATCGGGCCGATCGCGCAGCTCTCCGGCGTGAGCGGCCAGACGTCGGTGCTCGCGTTCGTGCTCGGCGGCGGGCTGACGAACCTCGTCACGCCGACGTCCGGGATGCTGCTCGCGTATCTGGCCACCGCTCGCGTCGATTTCGGCGCGTGGATCCGCTTCGTGCTGCCGCTGTTCCTGACGCTGCTCGCACTATCGTGCGTCGTGCTGACGTTCGCGGTGTGGATCGGGTATTGAGGTTCGCGGCAGGGTCTGCACAACGCGCGTGCGCTTCGCGGTGCGCAGCGCACGCCGCCGTCCGGCATCGATGGCCGCGGCGGGCATCGCCACGCGATACCGCCACCGCATACGCCGCTCAAGCCACCTCGACCGCCCGACCGAACGCCCGCTCGTCGATCGCCTCGGCGAGCGTCGCGAACGCGGTCGCGATCTCGTCCTCCGGCACGCACGCATAGCCAAGCAGCAACCCCGACGCCGCACGGTCGCGGTCCGCGTAATACCCCGACAACGGCCGCACGACGATATTGCGTTCGAGCGCGGCCTGCGCGACCGCGCGATCGTCGACGCCGTCCGGCAACTGCGTGACCAGATGCAGCCCCGCATCGCTGCCGAGCGCGTGCAGCGTGTCGCCGTAGCGCTGCGCGACCGCGTCGAGCAGCACCTCGCGGCGCTGCCCATATAACGTGCGCATCTTGCGGATATGCGACACGAAGTGCCCTTCCGCGATGAATTCGGCCAGCACCGCCTGCTGCAGCAACTGCCCTTCGCGATACAGCTCGGCGCTGGCGGTCGCGAAACTTTCCGCGAGCGGCTCCGGTGCAACCAGATAACCGACCCGCAGCCCCGGAAACAGCGTCTTGCCGAAGCTGCCGACATAGATCACCTGCCCGGCCGTATCGAGACCCTGCAGCGACGCGAGCGGCCGGCTGCCGTAGCGGAATTCGCTGTCGTAGTCGTCCTCGATGATCCAGCAGCCGTGCTGGCGCGCGTATTCGAGCAGCATCCGCCGCCGCGCGAGGCTCATCACCATCCCGAGCGGATACTGGTGCGACGGCGTGACCAGCATCAGCTTCGGCGGTTCGGCGAGATCGGCGGCCGATGGCGCGATGCCTTCGTCGTCGACCGGGATCGGCCGCGTCGTCAGCCCCGACACGTTCAGCACGCTGCGCACGCCCCAGTAGCACGGATCCTCGGTCCAGATTGCATCGCCCGGGTCGGTCAGCAGCCGCACCGCGAGGTCGATCGACTGGTGGATACCGGTCGTGATCACGATCTGCTCGGGCGTGCAGCGCACCGAGCGCGACGTGCGCAGGTAGTCGGCCAGCGCCTCGCGCAACAGCGCGAGCCCGCCGCCCGGCGCGTAGGTCAGCAGGTCGGGGCGCAGGCGCCGCCAGTACTTGTTGTGCAGCCGCGTCCACACCCGCGCCGGAAATCGCGACACATCGGGCACGCCCGGCATGAACGCGCCGCCCTGCCGCTTCGACACGCCGGCGCCTTCCACGAGCCGCGTGCCGCGCGCGGACAGCCGCCGCGCGGACGGCTGCACGAGCGCCGCGTGGGTGGTGGCCGCGTCGGTCGGCGCACCGACGATCTCGTCCGGCGCGCTGTCGGCGACGAACGTGCCGCGGCCGGTCGCCGAGTTCACATAGCCTTCGAGCGCAAGCTGCTCGTAAACCTGCGTGACCGTGTTGCGCGCGATCCCGAGCTCGGCGGCCAGGAGCCGCGACGACGGCACACGCGTGCCGGCCGGCAGTTCGCGCGACAGGATCGCCTGTTGCAGCAGCCGGTGAAGCTGCCGGTAGATCGGCTGTTCGCCGCCGCGCACGAGGCGCTGCGCCAGCCAGTCCGACAACACGCTCGCGCGCATGATTGGCTCCTGAATATTTATTGAAATGGCTCTGATTGCCAGAGCCAAATGTGATTATAGTCGCCTCCATGGGCGGTCGAAGCGCCCGATTTCTATTCACCGGAAAGAACATCAAGGAGATGACCGTGAAGAATGCCGACCTGCAGGCCCGCAAGAACGCCGCCACCCCGCGCGGCGTTGGCGTGATGTGCGATTTCTACGCAGCCCGCGCCGAGAACGCGGAACTGTGGGATGTCGAAGGCCGCCGCTTCATCGATTTCGCCGCCGGCATCGCGGTGCTGAACACCGGCCACCGCCACCCGAAGATCGTCAAGGCGATCGCGGATCAGCTGAACAACTTCACGCACACCGCTTACCAGATCGTCCCGTACGCGTCGTACGTCGAGCTGGCTGAAAAGATCAACGACCGCGCGCCGGGCGATTTCCCGAAGAAGACCGCGTTCTTCACGACCGGCGCGGAAGCCGTCGAGAACGCGATCAAGATCGCGCGTGCAGCGACCGGCCGCCCGGGCGTCATCGCGTTCTCGGGCGGCTTCCACGGCCGCACGATGATGGGCATGGCGCTGACCGGCAAGGTCGCCCCGTACAAGCTGAACTTCGGCCCGTTCCCGGGCGACGTGTTCCACGCGCCGTACCCGAACGCCGTGCACGGCGTGACGACCGCCGACTCGATCAAGGCGATCGAGATGCTGTTCAAGGCCGACATCGATCCGAAGCGCGTCGCCGCGATCATCTTCGAACCGGTCCAGGGCGAAGGCGGCTTCTACGCGGCGCCGGCCGAGTTCGTGCGCGCACTGCGCAAGATCTGTAACGAGCACGGCATCCTGCTGATCGCCGACGAAGTGCAGACGGGCTTCGCGCGTACCGGCAAGCTGTTCGCGATGCAGCACTACGACGTGCTGGCCGACCTGATCACGATGGCGAAGAGCCTCGCGGGCGGCATGCCGCTGTCGGGCGTCGTCGGTCGTGCGGACGTGATGGACGCGGCAGCGCCCGGCGGCCTCGGCGGCACGTACGCGGGCAACCCGCTGGCCGTCGCGTCGGCGCACGCGGTGCTCGAGATCATCGACGAAGAGAAGCTGTGTGAGCGCGCGACGCAACTCGGCGACGTGCTGAAGGCGAAGCTGAACGCACTGCAGGCCGACGTGCCGCAGATCGCCGACGTGCGCGGCCCGGGCGCGATGATCGCGGTCGAGTTCCTGAAGCCGGGCTCGGGCGAGCCGGATGCGGAATTCACGAAGCGCGTGCAGGCGCGTGCGCTCGAGCGCGGCCTGCTGCTGCTCGTGTGCGGCGTGTACTCGAACGTCGTGCGCTTCCTGTTCCCGCTGACGATCCCGCAAGCCGTGTTCGACGAAGCGCTCGTGATCCTCGAGGAAGTGCTGAAGGAAACGGTCGGCGTGCCGGCCTGAGTGTCCGTCGATTTCATCCATTGAATGCGCCGCCGCCGTCTTCATGACGGCGGCGGCCGTTTCATCCGTCCTTTTCGAAGCAGGTGATTCATATGAGCACGGTTCAGGAAACCCTGGCACTGAAAGACCCGTCGCTGTTCCGCCAGCAGGCGTACGTCAACGGCGAATGGCAAGGCGCGACGAACGGCGAGACGTTCGAAGTCCGCAACCCGGCGACGGGTGGCCTGCTCGGCACGGTGCCGGCGATGGGCACGGCCGAGACGCGTCACGCGATCGAAGCCGCGAACGCCGCCTGGCCGGCGTGGCGCAAGAAGACCGCGAAGGAGCGTGCGGTCGTCCTGCGCAAGTGGCACGACCTGATGATGGAAAACGCCGACGATCTCGCGCTGATCCTGACCACCGAGCAGGGCAAGTCGCTGGCCGAAGCGAAGGGCGAGATCGGCTATGCCGCATCGTTCCTCGAGTGGTTCGCGGAAGAAGGCAAGCGCGTGTACGGCGACACGATCCCGACGCCGGCGAGCGACAAGCGCATCGTCGTGACGAAGGAAGCGATCGGCGTGTGCGCGGCGATCACGCCGTGGAACTTCCCGGCGGCGATGATCACGCGCAAGGTCGGCCCGGCGCTTGCCGCAGGCTGCCCGATCGTCGTGAAGCCGGCCGAGGCGACGCCGTTCTCCGCGCTCGCGATGGCCGTGCTGGCCGAGCGCGCGGGCGTGCCGGCGGGCGTGTTCAGCGTCGTCACGGGCGACCCGAAGGCGATCGGCGGCGAGCTGACGTCGAACCCGATCGTGCGCAAGCTGTCGTTCACCGGCTCGACGCCGGTCGGCCGCCTGCTGATGTCGCAATGCGCGGCGACGGTCAAGAAGGTGTCGCTGGAACTCGGCGGCAACGCGCCGTTCATCGTGTTCGACGACGCCGACCTCGATGCGGCCGTGCAGGGCGCGATTGCATCGAAGTACCGCAACAGCGGCCAGACCTGCGTGTGCACGAACCGCTTCTACGTGCATGAGGCCGTGTACGACCAGTTCGCGCAGAAGCTCGCGGCAGCCGTCGGCCAGTTGAAGGTGGGGCGCGGCACGGAGCCGGGCGTCACGCAAGGTCCGCTGATCAACGAAGCCGCCGTGCTGAAGGTCGAGGCGCATATCGAGGACGCGCTCGCGAAAGGTGCGACCGTCGTGACGGGAGGCAAGCGCCACGCGCTCGGCCATGGCTTCTTCGAGCCGACCGTGCTGACGGGTGTCACGCCGGCGATGAAGGTCGCGAAGGAAGAGACGTTCGGGCCGCTCGCGCCGCTGTTCAAGTTCGGCAGCGACGACGAAGTGATCCGCCTCGCGAACGACACCGAGTTCGGCCTGGCCGCGTACTTCTACAGCCGCGACATCGGCCGCGTGTGGAAGGTGGCGGAAGCGCTCGAATACGGGATGGTCGGCGTGAACACGGGCCTGATCTCGAACGAAGTCGCGCCGTTCGGCGGCGTGAAGCAGTCGGGCCTCGGCCGCGAAGGCTCGCACTACGGCATCGACGACTACGTCGTGATCAAGTACCTCTGCCTCGCCGTCTGACGGTTCAGGGCCTGGCGCTTCGGCGACAGGTCCTGACCGCCCGGCCGGAACCGGGCGGTCCGACGCGGGCCGGCGTCCCTCTCTCTCCGTCGTGCCCGCGTCATCTCTTCCCCCTCTCGCCTTCCCCCTCCCCTTCCGCAGCGCTTTCACCAGACCGCGATCACCGCATCGGCCTTGATCGAACGGCTGACCGTCGTCATCAGGCCACGCCACGCCCGCAACGCCCATCCTCTCGAACAAAACCGAAAAACCAAAGCCCTCGCGACATCGGCACACGCCTTCACCCACCAACCTTTCAAATTTGATACGATTCAATTTCATTTTGAAAGGTTTCGGGATGCCGGACCGACGGTGCCGGCGCCCGGCGCGAACGCGGTTCGACCGACCGCGCAACCGGCGCAAGCGGTCGTCGTCAGTCTTCGAGCCACGCTCAACGAGGATGCTGTTCATGGAAAGCCACGTAGGACCAACGTGCCTGCGCGCCCAACTCAAGCGGGGGCTGCTCGAGATCAGAGTCGACGCCGCCGCGCTGCCTCCTGCGAACCTGTTCGGTTTCGCGGAGCGCCGGAATCCCAAGCGAGCCTTCCTCTTCGTATCCAAGGTCCTGGGCCGTCACATCCCGGTACGCCCGTCGATCATGGCGGCCAGCTTCGAGCGCCTGGCTGCCGGCATTCCGGCGGACCTGCCCGGACCGGTACTGGTGATCGGCATGGCCGAAACCGCGGTGGGTCTCGGTGCCGGCGTGCACCGCGCCTATCGTGCGGGCCGCCCTGACAGCGTGTACCTCACCAGTACCCGGCATCCGCTGGGTACGCGCGTCTTTGCTCGATTCGAGGAAGAACACAGCCATGCGAGCGCTCATCTGATCCACTGGCCGGTCGATCCGGAGATGCGTGACCTGATGCTGAAGGCGCGATCGCTGATCCTGGTGGATGACGAAGCCTCCACCGGCAAGACCTTCCTGAACCTGCACCGCGCACTGGTCGCAGCAGGCCTGAGCAACGTCGAGCGAGTGGTCACCTGCGTCCTGACGGACTGGACTGCCGGTGCCGCGCGTCACGCGATCGGGGAACCGGCCACCGCGGTATCGCTGCTGACCGGCTCCTACCAGTTCCACGAGGATCAGTCCGCGCCCCTCCCGGATATGCCGAACGTCGGCACCGTTTCCATGGGCGAATGGCCGCTCTCGCCCCGCAATGACTGGGGACGTCTGGGCGTTCGGGAGGTGGACGACACGCTTGCGCCGGACGTCCAGGTCCGGCCCGGCGAGAAAGTCATTGTCGTCGGTACCGGCGAGTTCGTCTGGCGTCCTTTTCTGCTGGCGGAACGCCTGGAGCGATCTGGCGCGGATGTCCACTTCAGCTCGACCACGCGGTCCCCCATCGCCCTGGGCCATGCCATCGAGCACGCGCTGTCGTTCCCCGACAACTACGGCCTCGGTATTCCGAACTTCCTCTACAACGTGAAGCCCGGCCAGTTCGACCGGGTCCTGATCTGCACGGAAACGCCCGCTCAGGCACTCCCCGTGGAACTCGTCGATGCACTGAACGCAGAGGTGATTGTCGATGAGCGGTAACCGCCCCCTGGCATTCGTCGACCTCGACGACACCCTGTTCCAGACCGCCCGCAAGATGGCGGAAGGCGTCCCGCGCACGGCGGCCACGCTGGACGTGCACGGTCAGCCAAACGGCTTCATGGACCCGGTCCAGCACGCGTTCATCACGTGGCTGCTCGCCACCGCCGACGTCGTTCCGGTCACCGCGCGCAGCGTGGAGGCATACGGCCGCGTCATGCTTCCCTTCACCGAAGGCGCAATCTGCTCGCATGGGGGCGTCATGCTCCGCCCCGACGGATTACGCGATCGAAGCTGGCACGGGCAAATGGTCGAGGTTCTCCAGAGCGTTCAGGAGCGACTGCCGGCACTGTGCGAGGCCACGCTGGCGATCGGCGAGGAACTCGGCCACTCGCTCCGCGGCTGGGTCGTGGAAGAAGATGGCTTGCGCCACTACGTGGTGATCAAGCACAACGCGTCCGACGACGCGGTGCTCGCCGAAGTGCTGGCCGGCGTGCGGTCCCGGCGCATGGTGGACGGCATGCACGTTCACGCCAACGGCAACAACCTCGCCTTCCTGCCAACGGGGCTGGCCAAGCGTGCAGCCGTTCAGGAATGGTTGCGCCGCGACCGTGAGATCCACGGCGAGCGGCCGGTCCTGGGCTTCGGCGACAGCATCACCGATCTGGGGTACATGGATCTCTGCCACATGTGGGCGACACCGGCGCGCAGCCAGCTTGCGAATTGGGTGACGGGGACGATCCATGGGTAATCGCCTCGCGAGCCTGAACACCGTCGGCAGCGGCAGCTATGCCCCCGACGATGTGCACGTCCTGCTGCAACACGTGCGGATGAGCGTCACCGACGTCGAGGAGAAGGAGCGTCTGATCCAGACGAATCAAAAACACTACTCGGAAATGATCGGCCTCGAGCAGGCGCCCAGCGACGTGCACCAGCGCCTTTACGCCCGCGCGCTGGTGCAGAACGGCGCCCGCATGGCTTCGGAGGTGCAGTCCCTGGCGCTGGCGCTGACTGCCGCTTGCACCGGGCCGGGCATCGCGCTGGTCTCGTTTGTGCGCGCGGGCCTGCCGCTTGGCGTGCTGCTGCGCCGGGCACTCGTGGAGATGGGGCGCGACGCCCGCCACTACGGGATCAGCATCATTCGCGATCGCGGGATCGACACGGTTGCGCTGGAAGCCATCATCCGGCTGCATGGCGCCGAAAACATCGTCTTCGTCGACGGCTGGACCGGCAAAGGCGCTATTTCCGGCGAGCTCGCACGGACCCTCGCGGACGACACGCGCTTCCCTGAAGGTCCCCGCCTCGTGGTTCTGGCGGATCCTTGCGGCCGCGCGTGGCTGGCTGCCTCCGCGCAAGACTGGACCATTCCGTCCGGCATTCTCGGTGCAACCGTTTCCGGGCTGGTGTCCCGCTCCATCTGGCCGGCTCAAGGCGGCCTGCATGGTTGCGTGGTCTACGAACACCTGCGCGAACACGATGTCACGCGCGCGTTCATCGACAGGATCGACGCCGAACGTCGGGCGCTGGCAGGCGCCCGACCTGCCGCTCCATGGACCAACGATCAGCGACTGACGCTTCAGGCGTCCGCGGACGACGTGGTGTCCGCGCTCGCAACCCGCTTCGACATCGGCAACCTGAACCGCGTGAAACCGGGTATCGCCGAGGCAACCCGGGCGGTCCTGCGCCGTGTGCCGGATCGCGTGCTGGTACGTGACCGCGATGACTGCGACGTTCAGTTGCTGCTGCACCTCACCGAACGCGCGGGCGTGACCGTAGAGGAAGCTGGCGCCGATCTGGGGCCGTACTGCGCGGTCACCATCATTCGGAGCGCGAATTGATTAAAACCCTCTCTCCGTTCGCCCTCGGCGCGACGCTGTACATGCCGGCCACCCGCAGCGACATTCTGGATGTGGTTTCCGGCACCCGATTCCCTGAGCTGCGCTCGCTGGTGGTCTGTCTGGAAGACGCGGTGGCGGCAATCGACGTCGACAGCGCGCTGGCGAACCTGCGGGCGCTCCTCATGAATATCGATGCCCGGGGCGGGCGCGCCGAATCCGGTCCCTTGCTGTTCGTTCGGCCACGTGATGCCGCGATGGCGGCGGTGCTGAACGACTGGCCGCTGATGAAGCACGTCGACGGGTTCGTCGTGCCCAAGTTGACGCTGCAGTCCCTTTCGTCGTGGGAGAACGCGGTCAGTCGTCCTGACTTGTACCTCATGCCGACACTGGAGACAGCCGACGTTTACGACCCGGGCGCAATGGTGGAGCTTGGCTCGGCCCTGAAGGCGAACCTGAACCGACGCATCATCGCGCTGCGCATCGGCGGCAACGACCTGATGGGTTGTCTTGGTCTGCGGCGCAATCCGGCCACCACGCTCTACAGCACGCCTCTCAGCTACGTGATTCCCATGCTTGCCGGAATCATGGGGGCGCAGGGATTTGCCCTGACCGCGCCCGTCTTCGAGCAACTCGCCACGCCCCATCTCCTGAACGAGGAACTGGAACTGGACATCGCTCATGGCCTGGTAGGGAAGACGGCCATTCATCCGAGCCAGATCCGCATCATCCAGGAGGCGCTGCGCGTGAGCCTCGAGGACTTCAACTGCGCCACGCTGATCGTCAACGATGCGGCGCCTGCCGTTTTCAAGCACAACGACGCGATGTGCGAGCCGGCAACCCACTACAAGTGGGCGGTCAACATCCTCGAACGCGCCAAGTGGCACGGGGTGAAGCCCACCGCCCCGAGTCATGGCGAGCATGGCGTCCGACTGGCGGAGGCCGGCTGATGCGCGCGGAAATGCATGAGGCTGCCCCCAAAGGCGCACGGTCTGCTGTCCGCCGACGCGATGTCGGCCGAGCAGCAGCGGCGACTTGCATCCGGACCGTGAGTGAGCGGCTGCCGCACAAGACGAGTCATGGCGACGCTTTCCCCGTGTGGCGGCAATCCCGCTCGCCGTTTGGCCAAGCCGGGACTTGGCAACGTGACTCCGTCCGATCCCTCGCACGAACACTGAACATTGAAGATCAACAAGGAGCGTAAAGATGGCACTCACCCTGAGCAAGAATCAGAGCATCTCGCTGGAAAAAACCGCGGGCCGTGGCTTGACCTCGATTAGTCTCGGCCTGGGTTGGGACCCGGTAAAGCCCAGCGGCTTCTTCTCCAAGATGCTGGGCGGCGGCAGCAACGACATCGACCTCGATGCTTCCTGCATCCTGCTGGACGGCGACATGAAATCCGTCGACCTGGTCTGGTTCCGACAACTGGCATCCAGGGACGGCGCCATCGAGCACTCCGGCGACAACCTGACGGGTGAAGGCGATGGCGACGATGAAACCATCCACGTCGACCTGCAGCGCCTGCCGGGCACCATCCAGCATCTGGTGTTCACCGTGAACAGCTTCCGCGGTCAGACGTTCGACCAAGTCGAAAACGCCTACTGCCGCATCCTCGACGACGCCCAAGACAAGGAGCTGGCGCGTTTCAACTTGGCGGAGAAGGGCCGCCACACCGGTGTTGTCATGGCCAGCCTCAGCCGTGGCGGCGGCGGCTGGGAATTCAAGGCGATCGGCCAGTCCACCCACGGCCGCACCGCGGACGATCTCGTCAATCTGGCGATTCAGGCGGTGCGAGCATGACGACACTGGTACCTGGCGGCAATGCACCGGTGGCCACCGGTCAATTGCGCGTGGACATCAACTACGCGCCGATTCCAGGCGCGGAGATCGATATCTCCGCATTCGCGCTCACCGCTACGGCGAAAGTCCGGGGCGATGGCGACATGTGCTTCTACGGCCAAACCAGTGTCCTGGGCGGCGCGGTTCAGTTGACCGCCACGACGGCCGGCCGGGCAACGTTCATCGTGGATCTCGCCCGGATCGACCCTGCCGTCGAGAAAGTCGCGCTCACCGCGACCATCCATGAGAACAAGGCGACCTTCGATCGCGTCTCGACGCTGGCGCTGGCCGTGACGGGAGGGATCGAGGCGCAGATCCCGACTACCGGGATGAAGGAGACTGCGCTGATCCTCGGGGAGTTTTACCGCCGTCAGGACGCATGGAAATTCCGCTGTGTCGCACAAGGCTTTGCCGGCGGCCTGGAGCCGCTGGCCAGGCACTTCGGCGTCGACGTTGCCGCACCTTCCGGTAGCCCGACGCAGAGCCCTCCCGCGCCGGCTCCGGCGCCCGTCCCGGCGCCCGCGCTCGCACCGGTACCGCCTGGCGCACCGACGTCCACGATCCGACTCGGCAAAGTCACGCTCGACAAATCACGCCCCAGCATCAGCCTGGAGAAGACAGCTGCCGGCTTCGGTGAAATCAAGGTGAACCTCAACTGGAACCAGGGTACGAGTGGCCTGCTCGGCGGCTTCCTGGGAAAACGCGGCGCCATCGACCTCGACCTGGGTTGCCTGTTCGAAATGCAGGACGGATTCAAAGGCGCCGTGCAGGCGCTCGGCAAGCGTTTCGGCGATCTGCGGGAGGAACCCTACATCCAGCTGATGGGAGATGACCGCACCGGCTCGGTGGCCGATGGCGAGTGGCTTCGCATCAATGGGCAACAGTGGAACAAGATCGAACGCATCCTGATTTTCGCGTTCATCTACGACGGCGCGCCGAACTGGAAGGCAACGGATGGTGTCGTCACCATTTTCGTGCCCGGCCAGTCCGACATCGAAGTTCGCATGAACGAGGAGGGCGGCCGCCACGGCATGTGCGCGATTGCCCTGCTTGAAAACGTGAACGGGGCCGTCAAGGTCTCTCGTCGAGTCGACTTCCATCCCGGACACGAGGAAATGGATCGTGCCTACGGCTGGGGGATGCGCTGGAAAGCAGGCTCCAAGTAACCATTGACCGGCGGGGCCGGCCGGCCCCGCTCACTGAGAGGAAACACATGCTCGACTGGCTGAAAACCAACGCGGCCAAAGCCCGCGAAACCTTGACCATCGAAGTCGCCAAATTCAAGAACCGGACGTTCATGGAGGCAACCGCCAATGCTTGCGCGCTGATCTCCGCCGCGGATGGCGAGATCAAATCCGAAGAGAAGCTGAAGATGGTCGGCTTCATCAACAATTCCCCGGAATTGAAGGTCTTCAACCTGAGCGACGTGATCGCGGTGTTCAACGACGCCTGCGGCAAGTTCGAATTCGATTTCCAGATCGGCCAGGCCGAGGCGCTGAAGGCGATCGGCAAGATCAAGGGCAAGGAGGGCGAAGCACGCTTGCTGGTGCGCGTGGCCTGTGCCATTGGCGCATCCGACGGTCATTTCGACGACAAGGAAAAAGCAGCTTGCCGCCTGATTTGCCTCGAGCTCGGCTTGAACCCGGTTGACTTCGAACTGTAGGAAACCGAAACGTGGAAACGACACACATTGGCTTCCCGCCGTTGACCATGGCGGTATTCATCGGCCTGGCGCTGGCCGCCCTGGTGCTGGACATGGTGACCCACCGCGACGACAAGCCGATCACCCTCGCCCGGGCGTCCATCTGGTCGGTATTCTGGGTGGCCATCTCCGTTGCCTTTGCCGGCTTCCTGTACGTGCAGCACGGCGCGGAAGTGGCCAGCCTGTTCCTGACCGGTTATGCGCTGGAGAAGGTCCTCTCCGTCGACAACCTGTTCGTCTTCATGGCGATCTTCGCGTGGTTCAAGGTCCCGGACGGCATGCGTCACCGCATCCTGCACTGGGGCATCATCGGGGCCATCGTCTTCCGTGGGGTCTTTGTCGTCATCGGTACCGGCCTGCTGGCATTCGGCCCATGGGTCGAGATCGCCTTCGCGCTGATCGTGGCGTGGACCGCCGTCATGATGCTCAAGGGCGGTGACGACGATGACGAGGAGAAGGACTACTCGCAGCATCTTGCTTGCCGCTTCGCGAAAAAGCTCTTCCCCGTATGGCCCAGGCTGCACGGCCACAAATTTTTCGTGAGCCGCAAGCAGCTCGAGGCGGAAGCACGGACGGCCGAGCGGGACATGAGCCTGGCGGCCAAAGGCGGCCTGTTCGCTACGCCGCTGTTCCTCTGCCTGGTCGTGATCGAAGTGTCCGACGTCCTGTTCGCGTTCGACTCGGTCCCCGCGGTCATCGCAGTCAGCCGTGAACCGCTGATCGTCTACTCGGCGATGCTGTTCGCCATTCTTGGCCTTCGCACGCTGTATTTCGTGCTGGAAGCGCTGAAGCGCTACGTGGTGCATCTGGAAAAGGCCGTGGTCGTCTTGCTGTTCTTCATCGCGGCGAAGCTGGGCTTGAACGCGACGGACCATCTGTTCCACCACGGTATCAGCATCTCCCCGAACACCAGCCTGCTCATCGTCATGGTGGTCCTGGCAATCGGAATCCTGGCCAGCGTGATCTTCCCGAACAAGGAAGACGCGCAAGCCGAAAATCAGTAACCCGTCACAACCCAAAGGAGCTGTTTTCATGGCACTGACTCTTCAAAAAGGCGGCAACCTCTCCCTGTCCAAAGCCGACCCGAGCCTGACCCGAATCCTGGTTGGCCTGGGCTGGGACCCGCGCGCGACCGATGGCGCCGAGTTCGATCTGGACGCCAGCGCGTTCCTGCTGGGGGCCAACGGCAAAGTCCGCGGTGAAGCCGACTTCATCTTCTACAACCAATTGCGCAGCCAGGACGGCTCCGTCGAGCATACCGGCGACAACCGTACCGGCGCGGGCGACGGCGACGACGAAGTCATCAAGGTCGACCTGAGCCGCGTTCCGGCCGACATCGACAAGATCGCCTTCACGGTCACCATCCACGACGCGGAAGCGCGCAAGCAGAACTTCGGCCAGGTCAGCAATTCGTTCATCCGCGTCGTGAACGAGACCTCCGGTGCCGAGGTGGTCCGCTACGACCTGGCGGAAGACGCCTCCACCGAAACCGCGATGATCTTCGCGGAGTTGTATCGCAGCAGCGGCGAATGGAAATTCCGCGCCGTTGGCCAAGGCTATGCCGGCGGCCTGCGTGCCCTGGCAAACGGCTACGGCATGAACTTCTGAACGGTCTCCTCACCTGAACAAGGAATCACACCATGGCTGTCAGTCTGTCCAAAGGCGGTAACGTCTCCCTGTCGAAAGAGGCCCCGGGCCTGAGCGAAATCGTCGTCGGCCTGGGCTGGGACCCGCGCGTCACCGACGGCACCGAGTTCGACCTCGACGCCTCGATCTTCGTCACCGGTGAAAACGGCAAAGTCCTGAACGACGCCAGCTTCATCTTCTACAACAACAAGAAGTCCGCCGACGGTTCCATCGAGCACCTGGGCGACAACCGTTCCGGCCAGGGCGACGGCGACGACGAGCAGGTCAACGTGAAGCTGACCGGTCTGGCGGCCGACGTGAAGAAGCTGGTCTTCGCCGTCACGATTCACGACGCAGAAGCCCGCAAGCAGTCGTTCGGTCAAGTCAGCAACGCCTATATCCGCGTCGTCAACAAGGCCGACAGCAAGGAAATCGCCCGCTACGACCTGTCTGAAGACGCATCCACCGAAACCGCGATGATCTTCGGCGAGCTGTATCGCCACAACGACGAGTTCAAGTTCAAGGCGATCGGACAAGGTTTCACGGGTGGCCTGAAGCCTCTGGCAGAAGCTCACGGGGTAAGCATCGGTTAATCCGAAAGGCAGGAAAATCTCCAGCGTGGCCGATCGCGCCGTTCAGTTCGTCACTGAACGGCGCGATCCACGCATGAAGCCGGTCGACATGCGTGAAGGCCAACGAGGCAAGCCACGCTCACCGGAACACGTTCACCGCATCCACCAGCCGCGTCGCCTGCTGCTTCAGGCTCTCCGACGCCGCCGTGCTCTGCTCGACCAGCGCCGCGTTCTGCTGCGTGATGTTGTCCAGGTGCACCACCGCCTGGTCGACCTGCGACACGCCCGTGCTCTGCTCGACCGTCGACGAGCTGATCTCCGCGATCAGGTCCGACACGCGCTTCACCTGCGCGACGATGTCCTCCATCGTCTTGCCCGCGCCATCGACGATCCGCGCACCCGATTCGACGCGCTCGACGCTCGCGCCGATCAGTGTCTTGATCTCCTTCGCCGCGTTCGCGCTGCGCTGCGCGAGTGCCCGCACTTCACCCGCGACCACCGCGAAACCACGCCCCTGATCACCGGCCCGCGCCGCCTCCACCGCCGCGTTCAGCGCAAGGATGTTGGTCTGGAACGCGATGCCGTCGATCACGCCGATGATGTCCGAGATCTTGCGCGAGCTGGCCGTGATGTCGTTCATCGTCGCGACCACCTCGCTCACCGCCTGCCCGCCGCGCCCCGCCGCTTCGCTCGCCGATACCGACAATTGATTCGCCTGCAGCGCCGTCTCCGCATTGCTCGACACGGTCGCCGTCATCTCGGCCATCGACGCCGCCGTCTCCTGCACGCTCGTCGACGCCTGCTCGGTGCGCACGCTCAGGTCGTTGTTGCCCTGCGCGATCTCGTTGCTCGCACGCTGCACGTTCAGCACCTGCTCGCTGACGTCGTCGACGAGCCAGCGGAACATCAGCCCGAGCTGGTTGATCGTGCGCAGCGTCATGCCGATCTCGTCGACACGGTTCATCCGCACGCCGCTGCGGCTCTCGCCCGTCGCCACGCGCAGCGCCTCGTCGCGCAACTGCATGAGCGGGCGCGCAATCTGCGCATCGAGCCACAGCCCCGCGGCCGCCGCAGCGCCGGCCGTCACCGCCGCGAACGCGGCGAGCCCGCCGCCGGCCAGCCCGCACGCCCAGCCGCCGGCCACCACGACCGGTGCGAGCACGCACAGCGACGCATGGAGCCGCGCACGCACCGACATCGTCTGGAACAGCGACGTGAATCCGGCCACGCCCTTGCGGACGATCAGCCCCTTGTGAAAATGCCGGTTGCCAGCTTGCCCTTCGCGGAATGCCTTGTAGAGCGCCTCCGCGGCCGCGATCTCGTCGCGCGTCGCCTTCGTGCGCACCGACATGTAGCCCTTCGGCTCGCCGTTGCGCATCACCGGAATCGCATTCGCGCGCACCCAGTAGTGATCGCCGTTCTTGCGGCGGTTCTTCACGAGCGCGGTCCACGGCTCGCCGCCCTTGAGCGTCGCCCACATGTCGGCGAACGCCTCCTTCGGCATGTCCGGATGCCGCACGACGTTGTGCGGCTGGCCTTCGATCTCTTCGGGGGAAAATCCGCTGACCTGGATGAACGCCGCGTTCGCGTAGGTGATGTAGCTGTTCGCGTCGGTGGTCGACATCAGCGTCGCGTCATCGGGAAAATCGAATTCGCGTTGCGTGACGGGCTGGTTGTTGCGCATGGTGTGGAGCTCCGGGTAACGGATCTTGCGTCCGCTTGTCGATTGATTCGAGACCCGCGCATTGCGGTCTGTCCGCATGCACGTTGGTCTTACCCCTGCGCTTTCGGCACATTCCACGAAAACATTATGGTGTATTCGGGTAAATATGCATTAGAAATGCATTGTCTTGTTTTTACCGAACAAATTGTTTATGGATGAAACTAAACGCCAAGACAGGCAACGGTTTGGCGGATATTCACCTGATGATTCAACGTAATTTTCTCGAATTGATTCAAAGCAAAATCGTGAAATCTTGAATACGAATATTTCTCGTTTGGGGCATTTTTAATGAATCGAAAAACCTGAACGCGCATTGCGCGCGTCACCGCGGATGGTTTGATTTGGCGCGCACATCACGTGCGCGCCCCGACGATCACCGGAACACGTTCACCGCATCCACCAGCCGCGTCGCCTGCTGCTTCAGGCTCTCCGACGCCGCCGTGCTCTGCTCGACCAGCGCCGCGTTCTGCTGCGTGATGTTGTCCAGGTGCACGACCGCCTGGTCCACCTGCGACACGCCCGTGCTCTGCTCGACCGTCGACGAGCTGATCTCCGCGATCAGGTCCGACACGCGCTTCACCTGCGCGACGATGTCCTCCATCGTCTTGCCCGCCTCGTCCACGCGCCGCGCGCCCGATTCGACGCGCTCGACGCTCGCGCCGATCAGCGTCTTGATCTCCTTCGCCGCATTCGCGCTGCGCTGCGCGAGCGCCCGCACCTCACCGGCGACCACCGCGAAGCCGCGCCCCTGCTCGCCCGCGCGTGCCGCTTCCACGGCCGCGTTCAGCGCAAGGATGTTGGTCTGGAACGCGATGCCGTCGATCACGCCGATGATGTCGGCGATCTTGCGCGAGCTGGCCGTGATGTCGCTCATCGTCGTGACGACCTCGCCCACCGCCTGCCCGCCGCGCCCCGCTGCCTCGCTCGCCGACATCGCGAGCCGGTTCGCCTGCAGCGCGGTCTCCGCGTTGCTGTCGACGGTCGCCGTCATCTCGGCCATCGACGCGGCCGTCTCCTGCACGCTCGACGCCGCCTGCTCGGTGCGCGCGCTCAGGTCGTTGTTGCCCTGCGCGATCTCGTTGCTCGCGCGCTGCACGTTGTGCACCTGCTCGCTGACGTCGTCGACGAGCCAGCGGAACATCAGCCCGAGCTGGTTGATCGTGCGCAGCGTCATGCCGATCTCGTCGACACGGTTCATCCGCACGCCGCGCCGGCTTTCGCCGGTCGCGACGTTCAGCGCCTGGTCGTGCAGCCGCTTCAGCGGACGCACGATCTGCGCATCGAGCCACAGGCCGGCCGCCGCCGCCACGCCAACCGTCACGCCGGCAAACGCCGCGAGCCCGCCGCCCGCCAGCCCGCATGCCCAGCCCGCGCCAACGACCGCCGGCGCGAGCACGCACAGCGCCGAGTGCACGCGCGCGCGCACCGACATCGTCTGCGACAGCGATGCGATGCGCAGCAGCCCCGTACGGATCACCAGCCCCTTGTGGAACCGGCGTTGGCCGGCCTTGCCTTCGCGGAACGCGCGATACAGCGCGTCGGCGGCCTCGGACTCGTCGTGCGGCGCCTTCGTCCGCACCGACATGTAGCCTTGCGGCTCGCCGTTGCGCATCACCGGAATCGCGTTCGCACGCACCCAGTAGTGATCGCCGTTCTTGCGGCGGTTCTTCACCAGCGCGGTCCAGGGCTCGCCGCGCCTGAGCGTCGCCCACATATCGGCGAACGCTTCGCGCGGCATGTCCGGGTGGCGCACCGCGTTGTGCGGCTGGCCGACGAGTTCCTCGTTCGTGAAGCCGCTCACCTGCGCGAACGTCGTGTTGGCGTAGGTGATGATGCTGTCTGCGTCGGTCGTCGACATCAGCGTGACGTCGTCGGGAAAATCGAATTCCTGTTGGGTAACGGGCTGGTTATTGCGCATGCAAGGCTCCGAAAAGCGGATCTGACGTCCGCGTCGCGCTGACTTCACGCTCAGTAGCCGAAAAACGGTTTATCGCTTTACGACGGTCTTCATCTTACTGTCGGCATATTGGGGAAAAACCTTACCCTTTGATCGCATAAAATATTCAATTCGGCGGCCACCATGATTTCGATCAAATAATCCGGCAATATTCGCTGCGCGTGTTCATCCGCATGTCACGCCGCACCGCCCAGCCAGGCCGCACGGCACGCCAACGCCGTCGGCCGTTGCACGCGGCGAAACGATTCCGTCTATCCTGCTCCATTCAATCGGTATTCGAATTCGATGAAAAAGGCATTGCACGAACTGAATCGGCTGTCCTGGAATACGGCGACAGTCGCGCATAACAGTCATAAAGGCGATCAGGCCGCATTTTTTCGCGCGGGCGGCTCGACGCTCTTCCCGGAAGAACGCGAACTGCTCGGCGACGTCAGCGGGCTGCGGCTCCTGCACCTGCAGTGCAACGCGGGGCAGGACACGCTGAGCCTCGTGCGCGACGGCGCGGACGCGACGGGCGTCGACATCTCCGACGAAGCGATCGCCTTCGCACGGCAACTGTCGGCCGACGCGGGCCTGCCCGCACGCTTCGAGCGCGCCGACGTGCTCGACTGGATGCCCGAGGCCGCGGCGCGCGGCGAGCGCTTCGAGCGCGTGTTCACGTCGTACGGCGCGATCTGCTGGCTGTCCGACCTGAACGCGTGGGCCCGCGGGATCGCCGCGCTGCTCGCGCCCGGCGGCCGTTTCGCGATGGTCGAGTTCCATCCGTTCGCGCTGTATTTCGACGAACACTGGAAGCCGCACTACGACTATTTCAATGGCGATGCGACCGAGGAGCCGGCAGGTGTCGGCGATTACGTTGCCGCATCCGGCACGGGGCTCGGCGCGCAGCACGACCATCCGGGCGTCGTCGATTTCGCGAACCCGCATCCGAGCTACGAGTTCATGTGGGGCATCGGCGATGTCGTGAACGCGCTCGTATCGGCCGGGCTCGCGATCGACCGCCTGACCGAATATCCGTACGCGAACGGCTGGAAGGGTTTCGACGACATGCGCGAGCTGGACGGCCGCCGGATGGTGCCGCCCGATCACATGCCGCGCCTGCCGCTGATGTATGCGATCGCCGCGCATCGGGAGGCCGCATGACGCGCCGCACCGCTGCCGAACGCGACGCACTGTCCACCCGCCTGCTCACGCGCGACGACGTGCCGCTCGTGTGGACCATCGACCGGCGCGAGATCATCGAGCACCTGTACGTGCTGCGCGACGGCACGCTGCATCTCGTTCCCGACTTTTATGACGTCGCGGGCTGGCCCGACGGCGAAGCCGACCACTACACGCCGATCCTGCTCGACTGCCACGATCGCGGCGGCTGGTGCGTCGGCAGGTTCGACGGCGCGCGGCTCGTCGCGGCGGTCTTCGTCGACAGCCAGCCGCTCGGCCCGCACGGCGACATGCTGCAGTTGAAGTTCCTGCACGTGAGCCACGACTGGCGCGGCTGCGGGCTCGGCGAGCAGCTTTACCGCGCGGCCCGCGAGCAGGCGCGCGCGATGGGCGCTGCGCGCCTGTATGTGTCCGCGACGCCGTCGCAAAACACGATCGACTTCTACCTGCGGCTCGGCTTCACGGTCAGCACATCGCCCGACCCGGCGCTGTACGCGCTCGAGCCGGAAGACATTCACCTGGAAGGACCGACGGCCTGACGCACCGGCGCACGGTTGAAGCGTGGAATTTCCCGCTTTGCCACGGCCGCTATCGGCTATCGCCGCATCACGGAGAGTGAAATTGCAAAACGAAGCGCAGCCGCAAGCCATGCCGAAGATCCTCGTCAGCATGTGCGTGATCGGTCATCCGGTCCGCTACAACGGCTCGGCCAAGACCGCCGCGTATGAGGCGCTCGAACGGTGGCAGCGCGAAGGGCGTCTCGTGCCCGTCTGCCCCGAACTGGCCGGCGGCTTCAGCGTGCCGCGCCCGCCCGCCGAAATCGCCGGCGGCGAATCGGGGCAGCGGGTGCTGGCTGGCGCCGCGCGCATCGTCGACGTGAACGGCACCGACGTGACGGCGCCGTTCGTGTCCGGCGCGCACACCGCGCTGGCCCTCGCGCGCACGCACGATTGCCGCTTCGCGATCCTGGCCGACGGCAGTCCGTCGTGCGGCAGCACGTTCATCTATGACGGAAGTTTCGAGAACCGGCGGCACGCGGGCGCCGGTGTCACGGCGGCGTTGCTGCGCGAGCACGGCATCGAAGTGTTCGCTGACACCGAGATCGACGCGCTCGATGCGCGCCTCAAGCAGTTGTCGCAGGCCGGTTAACGACGATGCGCGGCACGAGAACCCTCGTGCCGCGCATCGATTCGGATAGCGCGAAGCGGCGCGTGCGCTGCCCCTTCGCCGTGTGACGCAGGTCAGACGCGCTCGATCGCGATCGCGATGCCCTGGCCGACGCCGATGCACATCGTGCACAGCGCAAAGCGGCCGTTCGTGCGATGCAGCTGATACATCGCGGTCGTCACGAGACGCGCGCCCGACGCGCCGAGCGGATGGCCCAGTGCGATCGCGCCGCCGTTCGGGTTCACGCGCGGATCGTCATCGGCCACGCCGAGCATGCGCAGCACCGCGAGACCTTGCGACGCGAACGCCTCGTTCAGCTCGATCACGTCGAACTGGTCGATCGTCATCCCGAGCCGGGCGAGCAGCTTCTGCGTGGCCGGCGCGGGGCCGATGCCCATCACGCGCGGCGCGACGCCGGCCGTCGCGATACCCAGCACACGAGCGCGCGGCGTCAGGCCGAAGCGCTTCGCGGTTTCCTCGTTCGCGAGCAGCAGCGCGGCGGCGCCGTCATTGACGCCCGACGCATTGCCGGCCGTCACCGAGCCGTCCGGGCGCACGACGCCCTTCAGCTTCGCCAGCGTTTCGAGCGACGTCTCGCGCGGATGCTCGTCGCGCGACACGACCAGCGGATCGCCCTTCTTCTGCGCAATCGTGACCGCGACGATTTCCTCGGCCAGCGTGCCGTCCTGCTGCGCCCGCGCGGCCTTCTGCTGGCTGCGCAGCGCGAACAGGTCCTGGTCGGCGCGGCTGATGTTGTAGTCGACCGCGACGTTTTCGGCCGTCTCGGGCATCGAATCGACGCCGTGCAGCTGTTTCATCAGCGGATTGACGAAGCGCCAGCCGATCGTCGTATCGTAGATGTCGGCCTGGCGCGCGAACGCGCTCGCGGCCTTGCCCATCACGAACGGCGCGCGCGTCATGCTCTCGACGCCGCCCGCGACCATCAGCGCGGCCTCGCCGGACTTGATCGCACGCGCGGCCACGCCGACCGCATCCATCCCGGAACCGCACAGGCGGTTGATCGTCGAACCCGGCACGCCCTGCGGCAGCCCTGCGAGCAGCGCCGACATGCGCGCGACGTTGCGGTTGTCCTCGCCGGCCTGGTTCGCGCAGCCGTAGATCACGTCGTCGATCGCCGTCCAGTCGACGTCGCGGTTGCGCTCGACGAGCGCCTTGAGCGGCACCGCGCCCAGATCGTCGGCGCGCACGCCGGACAGTGCACCGCCGTAACGCCCGATCGGCGTACGGATCGCATCACACAGAAAAGCTTCGGTCATCAGTGTCTCCGGTCCCAGGACAGGCTGGGGGAATGAACAGGGCGCGCCCCTTGCATTGCCCGTCGGGATGCGCTTAAATGTTCTATATACGAACATAAGATCGTGTATCGAACGTTCACCGCATCATAGGGAGTGCGGGGACGACCTGTCAAGCGCGCGGTCCGCCGCGCGGTTGGCGTGTCAGGCCCCATGCGCTATCTTCTCGGCTGCACGATATTCCAGGCGCTCATGACAACCGAAGACACTCAGACGAAACCCGGCGACTCCTATGTCCAGTCGTTCGCGCGCGGCCTCGCGGTGATCCGCGCATTCGACGCGGCCCGTCCCGAGCAGACGCTCACCGAGGTTGCCTCGGCCACCGGGCTCACGCGCGCGGGCGCGCGCCGGATCCTGCTCACGCTGCAGACGCTCGGCTACGTCGAGGCCGACGGCCGGCTGTTCCGGCTCACGCCGAAGATCCTCGAGCTCGGCTTCGCGTACCTCACGTCGATGCCGTTCTGGAATCTCGCCGATCCCGTGATGGAGCAGCTGTCCGCGCAGATCCACGAAAGCTGCTCGGCGGCCGTGCTCGACCGCACCGAGATCGTCTACGTGCTGCGCGTGCCGACGCGCAAGATCATGACGATCAACCTGTCGATCGGCAGCCGGCTGCCCGCGTACTGCACGTCGATGGGCCGCGTGCTGCTGTCCGCGCTCGACGACGCCGAGCTCGACGAGACGCTCGCGCAAAGCGGCATCCGCGCGCATACGCCGCGCACGATCACCGATCTCGGCGAACTGAAGGCGGCGATCGCGCAGGTGCGCCAGCAGGGCTGGGCGGTGGTCGACCAGGAACTCGAAGTGGGCCTGATGTCGTTGTCCGCGCCGATCCGCAATCGGCGCGGGCAGATCATCGCGGCGATGAACATCAGCGGCAACGCGCAGCGGCATACCGCGAAGCAGATGGTGAAGGAGTTTCTCGGGCCGCTGCAGCAGGCCGCGCAGACGGTGTCGGAGCTGGTGGCGCGGCGGGGGTGAGTACAAGCCGCCACGCACGGCGACGATGAAGCCGTTGCCGCCCTGCTGGTTCTTCGACATGGGCGGAGCGGCAACGCTGTGGGTATCGTCGTCAACACTGCGCCGGCAGAGATGGCGCTCCGATGCAGACCGAGACACTCCCGCCAAGCCGACGCGGCCGCCCGTATCGGCGTGCTCCGCTATCTTCGGAGCGGCTTGACGCGAGACTCCAGCATGCGCCGCGTGTTCTCCAACTCTCGTTGCAACAACTCCGCATCCGGTAGCACGGTTCGATAGTTTGCTGCCATGACCTTGGTGGGCAAACCCTCCAGCGCATACCGCGCAAGTGCGTGCCCCTTGTCGGCGCAAAGGATCAGACCCACCGGCGGGTTCTCGTCAGGAAGCGTCCAGTGCGCCTTGGCGTAGTTGCAATACAGATGCATCTGGCCCACGTCCGCGTGGGTCAGGCTGCCGAGCTTCAAGTCGACGATGACGAGACAGCGCAGCCGACGATGGAAGAACAGCAAGTCCACCCGATACCAGGTCTGGTCGATACGCAACCGGCGCTGACGCCCGACAAAAGCAAACTCCTCGCCGAGCTCGATCAGAAGATCTTCCAGCCGCTCGATCAGCGCAGCTTCGAGGTCCGACTCCGAGTACTCGTCCTTGAGGTCCAGAAACTCCAGCACATAAGGATCCTTGATCGCGTCGTCGGGGGTAACGGCGTCCGCCGGCTTGCGTACCGCGCCCTTGACCAGCATCGCAGCCTTGTCCCGGGACAGCGCCGTGCGTTCGTAGAACTGGCTGCCGATCTGCCTGTCGAGCTGGCGCACGCTCCATCCACCACGCAGGGCTTCGGCCTCGTAGAACCGACGGGCCTGGTCGTCCTTGACCGACAGCAGCCGCACATAGGCCGACCACGGCAGCGTGAAGCACTGCGCCAGTTCGTCGAGCCGCCTCGGGTGTACCGGTGCCGGGGAAGATTCGCCAGACACTGTCTGGCGAATTGGCCAGGTCACGAAGAACGACCGCATTTGCTGCAAGTTCTGGCGACTGAACCCGCGACCGAACCGCCCGGTGAGATCGTTCGCGAGGCGCTCGATCAACTGCTCGCCATATCCTGCGCGCCGCCTTCCCTGCTGCTCAGCCTCGACGATACGGCGACCAATTTCCCAATAACTCGCCGTCATCAGCGCATTGACCTTGCGGGCCGCCGCATGGCGTGCGGCCTCGAGCAATTCGACGATGCCACTATGGATGCCGGCATAGCCGGCCGGCACGACAGATCTTTTCGCGGTTGTCATAGAAAGCGTCCTGTTGCCCATGCGATCCCCTCCGCGGAACACGGAGATGACCGCGCAACACAATTTAGTGACGGGGCAAGACTCGGTCTATCTGACACGAACGAAAATACGCTGCACCTGTACGCGAAGCAGATGGTGAAGGAGTTTCTCGGGCCGCTGCAGCAGGCCGCGCAGACGGTGTCGGAGCTGGTGGCGCGGCGGGGGTAAACAACGGGCCGGCATGACGTGCGGCTTCCCGAATGACCGGGGCAACGACGCATCCGGCTCGAATTGTCGTATCAGCAATACGACAATTCGAGCAAAAAAACGGGCAGCCCAGGGCTGCCCGTATCAACTCCACTTGGTTACAACGTTCTTCTCACGGAACACGGAGCGAACTCCGCGCCGCACAATTTAGTGACGCACGGAACCGCAGTCAATTTGACAAGAACGAAACCGCGTCGCACACGGGTAGGACACCGCGCCGCTCACGCGCCCAGCAACATCCCCTTGCGTACCGGCACCGTGCCTGTCACGCGGCCCAGCGGTGCGCCAGCCGTGACGAAACGAATCGCGCGGCGCATGTAGAACACGCCGTCGGTGCCGCTCGAAATCGTCGTGATCGCGTCCGTCAGCGGATCGACGATATCGAACAGCGGATCGCCGGCGCGGATCGTCGCGCCGATCGCCGCGCGGTGCACGAGTATCCCGCTCACCGGCGCATGGAACTGCTCGCTGCCTGCGAGCGGCGTGGCGGGCGCGGCGAGCGGCGGCAGGGGCGTGCGCTCGCCGCGTACCGCGCCGCGCCACACGAGATAGTCGACGAGCGCATCGGCATCGCGTTCCGCATATTCGTAGGTCACGTCGCGCTGGCCGCGGCACTCGACCGTCACGGCCACGGTGCCCGCCGCCATCGGCGTGCCTGCCGGCAAGTGCTGCCGCAATTGCGTCCACAGCAGGTGATGCGCATCGTCGAACGCGTGCCCGCCCGAATCCTCGGCGAGCAGCGACACGTCCGCACCGAGATAACGCGCGAGCGGCTCGACCTCCGGCCATGCGGTGTCGCTCGTGTACACGTGCATCACCGCTTCGAGCGAACAATGCAGGTCGATCACCACATCGGCATCGAGCGACAACTTCAGCAGCGTGAGCTGCAGCGCATCGAACTCCGTGCGCGGCGCGATCTCGTCGAGCGCCACGCCGACGCATTCGCGCACGATCGCGCGATTGTGTTCGCCGTCGTCGCCGAGGCGGTCACGCACACGCGCGGCGATCTCCGCGAGCGGCAGGAAGCCGCGATTGAAGTTGCGGCCGCTCGCCAGATCGAAACGGCCGATGAACTGCCCGAGCAGATGATGATTGAGGCCGACCGGGTTCGCCACCGGCACGAGCACGATCTCGGCCGCGAGCCGGCCGTCGGCATCGAGCTGCGCGAGACGCCGCTTCAGCACGAACGCCGCGAGCATCGCGGGCGTCTCGTCCGCGTGCAGCGCGGCCTGCAGGTAGATCTTGCGGCCGGTGTCGGCCGGCCCGAAATGAAAGCTCGTCAGCGTGCGCTGCGTGCCGATCGACGGTGACAGGAGCGGCGTGGTGCGAATCTGCATCGATGGTCTCGAACGGATGAAAACGGGGAAGCGGGTGAAACGGCGGCGTGACTCGGCGCTCAGTCGCCGTACGGGTTGAAGTCGAAATACTTCCTGGCGATCCGGTCGTACGTGCCGTCCGTCAGCATCGATGCGATCGCGCCGTCGATCGAGGCCTTGAGCGCCGTATCCGACTGCCGCATGCCGATGCCGACGCCGCGATCGCCCAGGTCGAGCGGCGCGCCGACGAACGCGAAGCCCTTGCCCTTCGGCGTGCGCAGGAAGCCGTAGTCGGCTTCCACGGTGCCGAGCAACGCCGCGTCGAGGCGGCCGTTGACGAGATCGGCAAACACGTCGTCCTGGCTCTTGTACGGCATCACGCTGACACCGGCCGGCGCCCAGTGCGCGAGCGCCCACGATTCGAACTGCGTGCCCGACTGCACGCCGACGTGCTTGCCCGCAAGCGATGCGGTCGTGCTGTCGACGCCGCTACCGGGCCGCGCGACGAGCCGCGACTTGAAGCGGAACAGCTTCGACGAGAACAGGATCTGCTTCTCGCGCTTCTCGGTGATCGCCATCGACGACAGGATCGCGTCGATCTTGCGCGCCTGCAGCGCGGGAATCATCCCGGAGAATTCGAGCTCGACCCACTGGCAGCGCAACTGCGCGCGGCGGCAGATCTCGTTGCCGAGATCGACGTCGAAGCCCTTCAGGCTGCCGTCGGGCGCCTTCGAATCCATCGGCGGATAGGTCGGATCGATGCCGAGGCGCACGGGGCGCGCATCGAGTGCGTGCGCGGAACCAGCCGCGAGCGCAAGGCATAGGGAAACGAGCGACAGGAAGGGACGTTTCATGGTCGACGAAGGGCGGGACGATGGGCAAACGGCACGAGGCGGACTGCCTGCGATCGTAGTGCGCACACGCCGCCGCCGGAATCGCCCGCTGCCTTATCATGATCACTTTTCCCGATCACCGGCCCCGCGCTTGCCCATGGCGTTCACGCTCTCCCAGCTCCGCATCTTCCAGGCCGTCGTCGAGCACGGCAGCCTGCGCGCGGCCGCACGCGCGCTCGACCTCGCGCAGAGCGGCGTCACGCAGCAGCTGCAGAGCCTCGAGGCGACGCTCGGCGCGACGCTGTTCACGCGCACCAATCGCGGGATCGTGCCGACGGCCGTCGGCCAGCGGCTGCTCGCGCGCTCCGGGTCGATCCTCGGCGAATGCGAGCAGGTCGAGCGGGAAATCCGGCAACTGAGCGGCGCGTATGAAGGCACCGTCACGCTCGGCCTCGTGGCCGAACCGCTGATCGATGCGTTCGCGCCGGTGCTGAGCGCGTTCCGCGCGCGCTTCGACAAGGTCGACGTGCACCTGCGCACCGGCACGTCGCGGATGATGATCGGCTGGCTGCGGGAAAGCGCGGTCGATTTCGCGATCGCGCTGGTCGCGAAGCAGACCGACACGACCGATCTCGCGGTTACGCCGCTGCGTGCATCCGCGCCGGTGGTCGTGTGCCGCAACGGGCATCCGGCGATGCATGCGCAATCGCTCGCCGAACTGGCCGACTACGCGTGGGTGTCGACACGCTCGCCGAATCTCAGCGCCGATCCCGTCGTCAACCGGCTGCTCGCGTACTTCGACGTGCACGGCCTGCCGCCGCCGAAGATCCTCGCCACCGTCGAAGGAATGTTCGAGACGCTGCAGCTCGTCACGCAGACCGATTGCCTGTCGCTCGAAACCGAAGCCGTGACGCGGCACGGGCCGTTTGCCGGCGCGCTCGCGAAGGTGCCCGTGCGCGAACAGGCCGAATCGCAGGACATCTGCCTGCTGCAGCGCGCGGCCGTGCCGCTGACGCCGGCCGCGCAGGAACTCGCGACGATGCTCGCGTCGTACCTGAGGGTGGTGCGCGGGCGGTAAGCGCGTATTGCCGCCGGCCGCCCGTCGTGCTGCGCTGCGCCGCGAATCAGTCGATCGAATCCCCCGCCGTCTCGCGCAGCATCGCCACCGCGATCAGCGACAGCACCACGCATGCGGCCACGTAACCGGCCGGCGCGAGCTTGCTGCCGGTCGTCTTCACGAGCCAGGTCGCGATCAACTGCGCGGTGCCGCCGAAGATCGTTACCGCGAGCGCATACGCGATCGAGATGCCGGTCGCGCGCACGTGGCGCGGCAACGACTCGCACATCAGCGCCATTTCCGACGCCGAGCCGAGCGAATAGAACAGCAGCATCAGCGCGGTCAGCGGCAGGATCACCGACAGCGTCGGGTGATGGTTCATCAGCCAGAACGCCGGGAACAGCAAGGCGACCAGCACGCCGCGGCCGACGAAGATCGGCAGGCGCCGGCTGCCGAGCCTGTCCGACAGCCAGCCGAACAGCGGGCACGTGACCAGCATCACGCAGCCCGATGCGACGCCGACGAACATCGACAGCTTCATCGGCAGGCCGAGCGTGTGAATCGCGTAGGTCGGCATGTAGAACGTCAGGATGTAGGTCGACACCGTACCGCCCATTACCGTGAGCATCAGCAGCAGCACCGTGCGCGTGTGCTTCGAGAACAGCTCGTGCAGCACGCCGCGTTCGATGCCGTGATGGCTGTCGCCGGGCGCATCGTCGGCGAGCCGGCGGCGCAAGAACATCCCGACCGGCGCGATCAGCACGCCGACGAGAAACGGCAAGCGCCAGCCCCAGCCTTCCAGCGCATCCTTCGTCATCGTGTTCGACAGCAGCGCCGCGAAACCCGAACCCATCAGCGCGGCGCCGCCCTGCGTCGCGAGCTGCCAGCTCGCGCGGAACGCACGGCGCGACGTGCCGCCCTGTTCGAGCAGCGTCGACGTCGCCGCGCCGAATTCGCCGCCCTGCGAGAAGCCCTGCATCAGCCGCGCGAACACGACCAGCAGCGGCGCGGCCACGCCGACCTGCGCATACGTCGGCGCGATCGCGATCAGGCCCGTGCCGAGCGCCATCAGCATGATCGTCAGGTTCAGCGCGGCCTTGCGCCCCTTGCGGTCCGCGTAGACGCCGAGCACGACGCTGCCGAGCGGCCGCGTGAAGAAGCCGGCGGCGAACGTCGCGACCGACAGCAGCAGCGACGTGGTCGGGTCGCTCGACGGGAAGAACAGCTTGCCGATCAGCACCGCGAAGAAGCCGTACACGGTGAAATCGAAGAATTCCAGCCAGTTGCCGATCACGGCCGCGGCAATCGCACCGCGCCGCGTGACGGCCGGTGCGCCTGGCGCGCCGGCTTCGGCCACGCCCGTCGACGCGGGGTGCAGCGCGAGATGGTCTTTCTGCATCGCTATCCTCTCCTGTCAATGCGCCGGAAGCGCCGGCCCCGCGCCGCCGCCGCGATCACTGCCCGAGGTAACGCTCGACGAGGCGCGTCCAAAACGCCGCGCCGATCGGCAGGTTGCGATCGTTGAAGTCGTATTTCGGGTTATGCACCATGCAGCCGTCCTCGCCTTCGCCGTTGCCGAGCCGCACGAACGAGCCCGGCCGCTGCTGCAGCATGAACGCGAAATCCTCGCTGCCCATCAGCAGGTCGGTCTGCTCGACCACATGCGCGTCGCCGACGAGTTCGCGCGCGACCTGCGCGGCGAAATCCGTTTCGGCATCCGTATTGACGACGACCGGATAACCTTCGATGTATTCGACGTGCGCGGTTGCGCCGTAGCTCGCGGCCTGCGTTTCGGCCAGCTCGGTGATGCGGCGCTTGAGCAGCGCGCGCACGTCGGGGCTGAACGAGCGCACGCTGAGTTCGAGGCGCGCGCCGTTCGGGATCACGTTGTTCGCGGTGCCCGCGTGCATCGAGCCGACCGTGACGACCGCCGGTTGCGACGGATCGACGTTGCGCGCGACGATCGTCTGCAGCGCCATCACGATGCTCGCCGCGACGACCACCGGATCGACCGTCAGGTGCGGCCGGGCCGCGTGGCCGCCGACGCCTTCGATCGTGATGATCGCCTTGTCGCCAGCCGACATGAACGGGCCGCGCCGCGTGAGGAACACGCCCGGTGCCGCGCCCGGATGGTTGTGCATGCCGAACACCGCGTCGCACGGGAAGCGCTCGAACAGGCCGTCGTCGATCATCTTCTTCGCGCCGCTGTCGACGCCATGCTCCTCCGCCGGCTGGAAATACAGGTGCACGGTGCCGGAGAAGTTGCGGGTCTTCGCGAGGTGCTGCGCGGCGCCGAGCAGCATCGTCGTGTGGCCGTCGTGGCCGCACGCGTGCATCTTGCCGTGCGTGCCGCTCGCATAGGGCAGCCCCGTCGCCTCGATGATCGGCAGCGCATCCATGTCGGCGCGAATGCCGATGCTGCGCGTGCCGTCGCCCACGCGCAGCGTGCCGACCACGCCCGTCTTGCCGACCCCGCGCGTCACCTGCCAGCCCCACTGTTCGAGCTTCTCGGCGACGAGCGCGGCCGTGTCGTGCTCCTCGTACGCGAGTTCGGGGTGGTGATGGATGTGGTGACGGATCTCGCGCAACCCGCCGGCGGCGGGCAACAGATCCTCGACTTCGGTGAATCGGGTATCGGTGGGCATCAAGAGGCTCCTGCTGTTTGTCTGCGCACGCAACGGTGCGTGCGGGAAAGCGAGCCACTATAGCGAGCCGATATCGGTTCAATAAGATGCGGAATTTTTCACCGCGATAAGGTTTTTTAATCAGGGTTAGTACGGACGACACACGACCCATTGATTTTCGAGACGAACGGTCTATTATTCGGCCATGGACGCTCGAATCGATCCGCCTCGCCGCCGCGGCAGGCCACCCAAGCAGCACGACGATCTCGTCGCCACGCGTGACATGCTGTTGCGCACCGGGCTCGAGATCCTCACCGAAAAAGGCTTTTCCGCCACCGGGCTCGACGAGATCCTCGGGCGCGCCGGCGTGCCGAAGGGCTCCTTCTATCACTACTTCGACAGCAAGGAAGCGTTCGGCCTCGAACTGATCGACCGTTACGCTGAGTTCTTCGCCCGCAAGCTGGATCGCCATTTCAGCCAGCCAGAACGCTCGCCGCTGGCGCGCGTGCGCGCGTTCGTCGACGACGCCCGCGACGGCATGGCCCGCTACGCGTACAGCCGCGGCTGCCTGATCGGTAACCTCGGACAGGAAATGGGCACGCTGCCGGAAAGCTTCCGGGAACGCCTGCGCACCACGTTCGAGGACTGGCAACGGCGCCTCGCCGAATGCCTGGTCGCCGCGCAGCAAGCCGGCGAACTGGCGGGTTCGGCCGATCCCGCCGAGCTGGCCGCATTCTTCTGGATCGGCTGGGAAGGCGCCGTGCTGCGCGCGAAGCTGGAGCGCAGCGACGGGCCGCTCGTGCTGTTCGCGCAGTTTTTCTTCAATGGATTGCCTCGCCACTGAATTTTTTTACCATTTATTAGACGATCGGTCTAGAAAGGAGGACGCATGTTCCAGGGCATCGTGATCGACAAGGACGAAACCGGCCAGCACGCGCGGCTGCATACGCTGGACGACGCGCAGTTGCCCGCGGGTAACGTGACGATCCGCGTCGCCTATTCGACGCTGAACTACAAGGACGGGCTGGCGATCACCGACAAGAGCCCGGTGGTCCGCAAGTTCCCGATGGTGCCCGGCATCGATCTGGTTGGCGAAGTCGAAGCGAGCACGCACCCGGACTATCGCCCCGGCGATCAGGTCGTGCTCAATGGCTGGGGCGTCGGCGAAACGCATTGGGGCGGCCTCGCGCAGAAAGCCCGCGTCGACGGCGACTGGCTGGTGCCGCTGCCGTCCGCCTTTTCGCCGCAACAGGCGATGGCCATCGGCACGGCGGGCTACACCGCGATGCTCTGCGTGATGGCGCTGGAGCGACACGGCGTGCGCCCGGACGACGGCGAGATCGTGGTGACCGGCGCGGCAGGCGGGGTGGGCAGCGTCGCCACCGCCATCCTGACCAAGCTGGGATATCGCGTGGTCGCAGTGACGGGCCGCCCCGCCGATGCCGACTACCTGCGGCAGCTCGGCGCGGCGGAGATCCTCGAACGCTCGCAATTCAGCGAGCCCGGCAAGCCGCTGGGCAAGGAGCGCTGGGCCGGCGCGGTCGACGTGGCAGGCAGCCACGTGCTCGCCAACGTGTGCGCGACCACGCGCTACCGCGGCGTCGTGACCGCCTGCGGCCTGGCCGCGGGCTTCGATTTCCCCGCGACCGTCATGCCGTTCATCCTGCGCGGCGTCACGCTCGTCGGGATCGACAGCGTCATGTGCCCGCGCGCCGACCGCCTGGAAGCGTGGCGCCGGCTCGCGTCCGACCTCGACGTCGGGAAGCTGGGCGCGATCAGCCACCAGGTCGGCCTGCGCGACGTCGTCCCGCTTGCCGGGGAATTGATCAACGGCAAGGTGCGCGGCCGCGTCGTCGTCGACGTCAACGCGTGACGCCGCTGACGATCACCGGCGTTTCTTTATTCGAACGGCGGCTCGCGCATCGAGTCCGCCCGCGCCACGTTATCCAGGAGACCTCATGACCGCCGCACACACCGCCCCCATCAGCCGCTTTCCCGTGCCCGCGCTCGAAGACTTACCCGAGGACATTCGCGAACGCATCGCGACCGTCCAGGAAAAATCGGGCTTCATCCCGAACGTATTCCTGACGCTAGCGCATCGCCCGGACGAGTTTCGCGCGTTCATGGCCTACCACGACGCGCTGATGGACAAGCCGGGCAACCTGAGCAAGGCCGAGCGCGAGATGATCGTCGTGGCCACCAGCAGCGCGAACCAGTGCCAGTACTGCGTGATCGCGCACGGGGCGATCCTGCGCATTCGCGCGAAGGATCCGCTGATCGCCGACCAGGTCGCCACCAACTACCGCAAGGCCGATATCACCGCCCGGCAGAAGGCGATGCTCGACTTCGCGATGAAGGTGTCGCAGGCCGCGCAGGGGGTGGGCGAAGCGGACTTCGACGCGCTCAAGTCGCACGGCTTCGTCGAAGAAGACGTGTGGGACATCATGGCGATCTCGGCTTTCTTCGGCATGTCCAACCGCATCGCGAACGTGACGAACATGCGGCCGAATGCGGAGTTCTACGCGCTGGGGCGCTGAGCGCACGCGACGCTCGGGGACGCGGCGCCCGCGCCCCGCCCCTAGCGACTGCGGTAAACGACGCCCTCGCCCGGCTTCGGCGCCGCATCGGCCGCCTCGTCGAAACGCTCGCGCGCTTGCGCGATCGGCTCCTTGTTTTGCTCCGCCCACCTGACGAGCGCCATGACGGGCTCCAGCAGCGTTGCGCCGAGCGGCGTGAGCGCATAGTCGACGCGCGGCGGAATCGTCGGGAACACCGTCCGCGTGACCAGCCCGTCGCGCTCCAGTCCGCGCAACGACAGCGTCAGCATGCGCTGCGAAATCCCTTCGATCTCGCGTTTCAGCTCGTTGAAGCGCCGCGAACCGTCGTTCAGCGTCGCGATGATGTAGAGGCTCCACTTGTCGCCAATGCGATCGAGGATCTGGCGGGTCGCCTGGCAGCCGTCTTCGCTGGGTCGGGGCATGGTGGCAGGAACATCGATGTGACTGGGGCACAAGCCTGTGCGTTCTTGTGGGGCCCGGGCGCGAACCCTAGCATTCCACATGCTTTTCGGTAACTGAGTTATCAAAAGTTACCAGGTTCTCATCTTATCCCGAAAGGAACGCTCATGAGCCGCATCCTGCTGATCACCTCCAGCCCCCGCAGCACCGACAGCCTGTCCACGCGCGTCGCGCACGACCTCGCGCGGCAACTCGCGGCGCGCAACGCAAACAGCACCGTGACGTTGCGCGACCTCTCCACCGATCCGCTGCCGCATATCGACGATGCCTACATCGTCGGCCGCATGCTGCCGCCCGACGCGCGCAACGCCGAGCAAGTGCAGGCCGTCGAGCTGGCACAAGCGCTGGTCGACGAACTGCGCGCCGCCGACATCGTCGTGATCGGCTCCGCGATGACCAACTTCGGCCCGTCCACGCAGCTGCGCGCGTGGTTCGACCGCGTGATCTGGCCGCAGGTCACGTTTCGCTATGGCGAAAGCGGCGTCGCCGGCACGGTGGAAGGCAAGCAGGCCTATCTGGTCACCGCCAGCGGCGGCGTCTTTTCGGAAGGCCCGTATGCACCGTTCGACTACCAGTCCGGCTATCTGAAGCATCTGCTCGGGTTCATCGGGATCACCGACATCCGCGAAGTCCGCATGGAAGGCACCGTATTGGGCGCCGATGCGGTGCAAGCGGCCATCGCGAAGGCCGGGCACGACGTGCAGGCGCTGGTGGAACAGGCGGGTTGAGGCAACGGCAGCGCCCGTCGATCGCCGCACGCGGGCGGGCGCCAGCCGACGCCCGCCCTCACGCGCCGGGGCCGAACGGCTGCTTGCCGCTCCCGGCGAGCCAACCCGATGTCAGCGCTCACTCCTGTCCCTTCGACGGCACTACGCCCCCCGCCGCTTCGCGACCGTAAACGGACACGCACGCAATCCATCAAAAGCGTGCACTATTAGGGTTTTGCCGTACCGGCGCCCGACGCCTCCGACGTTCGTTTCACGTTCCCCGTTTCACACCGCGAACCTCCCATGACGAATCAGCCTACCCAGACCGGAGCCGACCGGCCCGTCGACATGATCATCTTCGGCGGCGGCGGCGACCTGGCCGCCCGCAAGCTGTTGCCCGCGCTGTACATGGCGCACCTGCACTGCAACCTTCCGCCCGAGACGCGCATCATCGCGGTCGGCCGCCGCGACTGGGGCATCGACGGCTATCGCAAGTTCATGGACGAGCAGTCGCGTCCGTTCATCGACGAAAAGGCGTTCGATCAAGCGGCCTGGAGCCGTTTCCTCGACCTGTTCAAGTACGTGCTGATCGACGTGAACGCGCCGGACGACTACCTGCGGCTCGCGGAAGCGGCGCGCGGCGATGCGATCCGCGTGTTCTACCTGTCGACGTCGCCGGAGCTGTTCACCACCATCTGCGACAACCTGTCGGCCGCGCATCTCGTCGACAAGCACTCGCGCGTCGTCCTCGAAAAGCCGCTCGGCCACGATCTCGCGTCCGCGAAGGCGATCAACGATGCGGTCGGCAAGCACTTCGAGGAATCGCAGATCTATCGGATCGACCACTATCTCGGCAAGGAAACCGTGCAGAACCTGATGGTGCTGCGCTTCGGCAACCCGATCTTCGGGCCGCTGTGGCAGGCGCCGAGCATCCGCAGCGTGCAGATCACGGTGGCGGAGACGGTCGGCGTCGGCAGCCGCGCGGGCTTCTACGACCATACCGGCGCGCTGCGCGACATGGTGCAGAACCACCTGCTGCAGCTGCTGTGCATCGTCGCGATGGAGCCGCCGGTGTCGCTCGACCCGGACGCGGTGCGCGACGAGAAGCTGAAGGTGCTGCGCTCGCTGCGACCGATGGCGGTGGCCGACGTCGCGCGCGACACGGTGCGCGGCCAGTACACGGCCGGCGCGGTCGACGGCCAGCCGGTGAAGGGCTATCTCGAGGAAGACAACGTGCCGGCGGACAGCCGCGCGGAAACCTTCGTCGCGCTGCGCGCGCACATCAACAACTGGCGCTGGGCGAACGTGCCGTTCTTCCTGCGCACCGGCAAGCGGCTGCAGCGCCGCCAGTCGGAAATCGTGATCGAGTTCGCGGACATGCCGTTCTCGATCATCCCGACCGGCCCGCGCCACTACAGCAACCGTCTCGTGATCCAGCTCCAGCCGGAAGAGTCGATCCAGCTGCAGATGCTCGCGAAAGAACCGGGCAGCGGGATGAACATGGTGCCCGTCAGCCTGAACCTCGACCTGCAGCAGGCGATTCCGGAGCGGCGCGCGGAAGCGTACGAGCGTCTGCTGATCGACGTGATCCGCGGCCGCCTCACGCACTTCATGCGCCGCGACGAGCTCGAAGCCGCGTGGTCGTGGGTCGAGCCGATCCTCGACGGCTGGAAGCAACTCGGTGATCGACCGCGTCTGTACACGGCCGGCACGTTCGGGCCCGCGGCTTCGTCGGCGCTGCTCGCGCGCGACGGGATGTCCTGGTCCGAAGAGGCGTAACCGCCACGCGACGGCGTGCCGGAGTACGGAACGCCGGATCGCACGCCAAATCGCACGGGGCGTAACCCGCCCCGTCGTCCCGGCCGCCGCCTAGCGCGGCTCCATCCACGACGCCGCCTTGCGCCGCCCCGGCGCATCGTTGCCACTTCCGCTGCCGCCCAGCGCTTCGATCAGGTAATCGACGAACGACGCGATCCGCGACGAGATCGCGGTATTGCGGTAGTACACCGCGTGGATCGGCTGCTCGACCTCGAGCGTCTGGCGCGCGAGCACCTGCACGAGCCGGCCCGCGTCGCGATCCGGCGCGGTCATGAAATCCGACAGGCAGACGACCCCCGCGCCGTCGAGCGCCAGCTGCCGCAGCGTCTCGCCGCTCGACGAGCGGATGCCCGGCTCGATACGGCACGGCTCGCCGTCGGTGCCGAGGATCGGCCACACGTTCAGCGATTCGGGCTGCGTGAAGCCGAGCAGCGTGTGCTTGTCGAGATCCTCCACCTTGCGCGGCTGGCCGTGCGCCGCCACGTACGCGGGGCTCGCGAGCATGCGGATCCGGCTGGTGCCGATGCGGCGGCTGTGCAGCGTCGAATCCTTCAGCCGGCCGATCCGGAACGCGACGTCGGTGCGCCGCTCCAGCAGGTCGATGATGCCCTCGTTGCTGTTCAGCTCCAGCTCGACTTTCGGGAAGCGTTCGCGGTAGCCGCGCACGAGCGGCACGATCACGTGCAGCATGAACGGCGTCGCCGCGTCCACGCGCAGCCGTCCCGACGGCATCTCGCGCCGCGCGAGCATCTGCTCTTCCGCCGTCTCGACCGATTCGATGATCGCGCGCGCATCCTGCAGGAACGCGCGCCCTTCCTCGGTCAGCTCGAGCCGGCGCGTGGTCCGGCGCAGCAGCGTGGTCTTCAGCTTCTCCTCGAGCCGCCCGAGCGTGCGGCTCGTCGCCGACACCGTGAGGTCGAGCTGCTGCGCGGCTGCCGTGATCGAACCGGAATCGACCACGGCGGCAAAGGCCTGGAGTTCGTCGAGCGTAATCTTCATCGCTGCATTCTTGATTTCAAATCAAAACAATTTGGTTTATAGACCTGTTTTTCAGCAAAAGTAAAGTCGGCACACTGCGCTCCATCCTCACCGGACCCTGGAGCACCCGTCATGCCACTCGCCCTGCTTGCGCTGACCATCAGCGCATTTGCCATCGGTACCACCGAATTCGTGATCGTCGGGCTGATCCCGACGATCGGCGCCGACCTCGGCGTCAGCCTGCCGTCCGCCGGCCTGCTCGTCAGCCTTTACGCACTGAGCGTCGCGATCGGCGCGCCGCTCCTCACCGCGCTCACCGGCCGCGTGCCGCGCAAGACCCTGCTCGCCGCGCTGATGGCGCTGTTCACCGTCGGCAACCTCGTCGCGTGGCAGGCGCCCGGCTACGAATCGCTGATCGTCGCGCGCATTCTCACCGGCCTCGCGCACGGCGTGTTCTTCTCGGTCGGCTCGATCATCGCGACCACGCTCGTGCCGAAGGAGAAGGCCGCCAGCGCGATCGCGACGATGTTCAGCGGGATGACCGTCGCGTTCGTCGCCGGCATTCCGCTCGGCACCTTCATCGGCCAGCACTTCGGCTGGCGCGCGACGTTCCTGGTCGTCGCGCTGTTCGGCCTCGTCGCGTTCGTCGGCGCGGTGGCCTTCGTGCCGCGCGGCTTGCCGCAAACGGCGCCCGCGCCGCTCGGCCGCCAGTTCCGCGTGCTCGCGCAGCCGCGCCTGCTGCTGGTCTACGCGATGACGGCCGTCGGCTACGGCGGCTCGCTGATCGCGTTCACGTACATGGCCCCGCTGCTCGAGCAGATCGCCGGCTTCACGCCGTCGCAAGTGAGCCTCGTGCTCGTCGGCTACGGCGTGTCGGTCGCGTTCGGCAACGTGTGGGGCGGCAAGCTCGCGGACGCCGTCGGCCCCGTGAAGGCGCTCAAGCGGATCTTCCTGCTGCTCGCGATCGTGCTGCTCGCGCTCACCTTCACGATCCACGTGAAATGGCTCGCCGTGCTGACGATGCTCGCGTGGGGCGCGGTGGCGTTCGGCAACGTGCCGGGCCTGCAGGTGTACGTCGTGAAGCAGGCACGGCACTTCGCGCCCGACGCCATCGATGTCGCATCCGGCTTCAACATCGCCGCGTTCAACCTCGGCGTCGCGGGCGGCTCGGCACTCGGCGGCGTGATCGTCGCGCACGTCGGCCTCGGCCATACGCCATGGATCGCGGCAGCCGTCACGCTCGGCGCATTCGCACTCACCGCACTGAGCGGTCGCCTCGACCGCAGCGCAGGCCTGCCGGAACGCACGGCGGAACCCGTCCAGCTCGCGCACTGAACGTCACTTTCTTGCAGGAGTGTGCACACATGAACGCATCGAGCCCACGCCCGCCGTTCGCCGGCAAGACGTTCGAAGTGCGCTACGACGGCCTCACCGCGCTCAACGCGTACGACGACGACGGCCGCCACATGCGCTACGAGATCACCGAAGGCCCGTACGCGGGTGCGAAAGGCGAAGTCGCCTACACGTGGCTGCACATCGCCGGCGATACCTACGCGATCTCGTGGCAGGAAGCCGACCGCGCGACGGTCGTACATCTCGACGACTTCGCCGCCGGCACGTCGCGGTCTTTCTTCACCGCGTCGTCGCTCGATTTCTATCGGCTCGAAGGCAGCCTGCGCGCGATCTGAACGGAGCCCGACCATGTCCCCTTCCCTCACCGCACTCGACAAACTCGCCGATGGCGGCTTCAGCATCGGCATCGAACTGCCGCTCGACAACGACTGGTCGCCGGCCGGCAACGCGAAGCGCCAGCACGACCGTCGCTACCCCGGCGTACCCGACCTCGCGCGCCACGCGACGCTCGCGCAACGGGCCGACACGCTCGGCTTCCGCGCGCTCTGGGTGCGCGACGTGCCGGTGTACGACCCCGCGTTCGGCGACGCCGCGCAGGTATTCGAAACCTTCTCGTATCTCGGCTACCTCGCCGGCATCACGAACGACATCCTGCTCGGCACGGCGGCCGTCGTGCTGCCGCTGCGCGAGCCGCTGCTCACGCTGAAATCGGCCGCGACGATCCAGGAACTGAGCGGCGGCCGCCTGCTGCTCGGCGTCGCCAGCGGCGACCGGCCGGTCGAATATTCGCTGTTCGGCCGCGACTTCGCATCGCGCGGCGCGAATTTCCGCGACCAGATCGCGCTGCTGCGCGCCGGCGCGCGCGGGCATCTGCCGCCCGGCCTCGACGTGCTGCCCGCCGCCCGTGCGCCGCTGCCGCTGCTCGTCGCCGGTCTCGCGCAGCAAACGCCCGCGTGGATCGGCGAGCACATGGACGGCTGCCTCGCGTATCCCGGCACGCCGGACGACCACCGGCAGCGCGCCGCGAACTGGCGCGCGGTGGCCGGCGACAAGCCGTACGTGAGCTTCCTCCACCTCGACCTCGCGGACGACCCGCACGCGCCGCTGCAGCGTCACCGCTTCGGCGCCCGCGCGGGGCGTCTCGCGCTCATCGGGGAGCTGGCGGCCATGCGCGACGCGGGCGTGCGGCACATCGGCCTGCATTTCCGCCGCAACCTGCGTCCGCTCGACGAGACGATGGCCGAGATCGCGGCGGAGGTGCTGCCGGTGTTCCATGCGGATGAAAACGCACGGACGCGCGCTGCATGACACCGCCCCGAGCGGCTCCCGATACTTGATTCCAGATCAAATATTTTTGACCTGCAACGGCGTTTATCTCACCAATCCAACACGCCAGAATGACTTCCATAGCGAACCCGTTCCACTCTCCCAGGAGCACCTGATGAGCAAGATTCCCGCATTCGGCCTCGGTACGTTCCGCCTGCAAGGCCAGACGGTCATCGACTCGGTCCGCAACGGCCTCGAAGTCGGCTACCGCGCGATCGACACCGCGCAGATCTACGGCAACGAAGCCGAAGTCGGCGAAGCGATCGCCGCGTCGGGCGTACGCCGCGACGAGCTGTTCCTCACGACCAAGATCTGGGTCGACCACTACGCGCCGGACAAGCTCGTGCCGAGCCTCGAGGAAAGCCTGCGCAAGCTGCGCACCGACCACGTCGACCTGACGCTGATCCACTGGCCGGCCCCCGACAACGGCGTCGCACTCGACACGTTCATGACCGCGCTCGCCGATGCGAAGGCGCAGGGCCTCACGCGCCGGATCGGCATCTCGAACTTCAACATCGCGCTGACGAAGGAAGCGATCGCGGCCGTCGACAAGGACACGATCGCGACGAACCAGATCGAGCTGAGCCCGTACCTGCAGAACCGCAAGCTCGTCGAATTCCTGAACGCCGAAGGCATCCACGTCACGTCGTACATGACGCTCGCATACGGCAAGGTGCTCGGCGATCCGGTGATCGGCGCGATCGCGCAGCGTCACGACGCGACGCCCGCCCAGGTCGCGCTCGCGTGGGCGCTGCAACTCGGCTACTCGGTGATCCCGTCGTCGACGAAGCGCGAGAACCTCGCGAGCAATCTGCTCGCGCAGACGCTGCGCCTGACCGACGAAGACATGGCGCAGATCGCCGCGCTCGAACGCAACGGCCGCGAAGTCGACCCGGCCGGCCTCGCGCCGAAGTGGGACTGAACGCGCCGCCCGCCACTCACCCTTTGATTCGCCGTGGCCCGCCGGGCGCGGCACCGACAGGACATCAGCACCATGACCCAGGACCCGCTTTTCCAACCGCTGCGACTCGGCGCGCTGACGCTGCCGAACCGCATCGTGATGCCGCCGATGACGCGCTCGCGCGCCAGCCAGCCCGGCGACGAAGCCAACGAACTGATGGCCGCGTATTACGCGCAGCGCGCGAGCGCGGGCCTGATCGTCAGCGAAGGCACTTATATCGCGCCGCTCGGCAAGGGCTACGCGTGGACGCCCGGCATTCACACGCCGTCGCAGGTCGCCGGCTGGCGCAAGGTGACGGACGCCGTGCATGCCGCGCACGGCCGGATCTTCGCGCAGCTGTGGCACGTCGGCCGGCTGAGCCACACGAGCCTGCTCGGTGGCCGGCAGCCGGTGTCGTCTTCGCCGCTCCAGGCGAAAGGCGTGAACGTGTTCATCGCGGGTGAAGACGGCAGCACGCCGGGCTTCGTGCAGGCGTCCGAGCCGCGCGCGCTGACGATCGACGAAATCGGCGAGATCGGCGATCAATACCGCGCCGCCGCGCGCCATGCGATCGAGGCCGGCTTCGACGGTGTCGAGCTGCACGGCGCGAACGGCTATCTCGTGAACCAGTTCATCGACTCGAATGCCAACACGCGCACCGACGCGTACGGCGGTTCGCTCGAAAACCGGCTGCGCTTCCTGCGCGACGTCACGCAGGCGCTGATCGACGGCACGGGCGACGCGTCGCGCGTCGGCATTCGCCTCGCGCCGCTGACGACGCTGAACGGCTGCGTCGACGACGATCCGGAAACGACCTACCTCGCCGCTGCAACGCTGCTCGGCGAACTCGGCGTCGGCTACCTGCACATCGCGGAAGCCGACTGGGACGACGCGCCGTTGATGCCGGTCGAATTCAAGCGGCAACTGCGCGCCGCGTTCCCGGGCGTGCTGATCTATGCCGGCGCGTACACCGCCGAGCGCGCCCGCGAAGCGATCGCCGCCGGCTGGGCCGACCTCGTCGCGTTCGGCCGCCCGTTCGTCGCGAACCCCGACCTGCCCGAGCGGCTGCGCACCGGTGCCGCGCTCACACCGCACGACCGCAATACGCTGTTCGGCGGCGGCGAGCGCGGGCTGACCGACTATCCGACGCTGGCCCAGGCCGCGGCCTGAATCGGCCTACCCGAGACTGCTCATGAGAATCACGCTCCCTTCCCGCCTGGGTTTCGGCACCGCGCCGCTGGGCAACATGTACCGCGACATCCCGCACGAAGAAGCGCTGGCCACGGTCGACGCAGCGTGGGAAAGCGGTATCCGCTACTTCGACGCCGCACCGCTGTATGGCGCCGGCCTCGCCGAGCTGCGCCTCGGCGAAGCGCTCGCGGGTCGCCCGCGCGACGCGTATTCGCTCGGCACCAAGGTCGGCCGGCTCGTCCTCGACGAACACGAGGACGCATCGCAACGCGATCTCGGCGAAAAAGGCGGCCTGTTCCGCCACGGGCTGCCGAACCGGATCGTCTACGACTACACCGAAGACGGCACGCTGCGCTCGATCGACGCGAGCCTGAAGCGGCTGCGCACCGACCGGCTCGACACCGTGTGGATTCACGACCCGGCCGTCGACTTTCACGGCGACGCGTGGCGCGACGTGTTCGACGTCGCGATGTCGGGCGCGGCCCGGGCGCTCACGCGGCTGCGCGACGAGAAGGTGATCCAGGGCTGGGGCCTCGGCGTGAACCGCGTCGAGCCGTGCGAACGCGCGCTCGAACGCGCGGACCCCGACGGCTTCCTGCTCGCCGGCCGCTACACGCTGCTCGACCATGCCGGCGCGCTCGAACGGCTGATGCCGGAAAGCGCCGCGCGCGGGCTCGGGATCATCGTCGGCGGCCCATACAACTCGGGCGTGCTGGCGGGCGGCACCCATTACGAGTATCAGCCGGCCACGCAGGCCATGCGCGACCGCGTCGCGCGCATCCGCCGGATCTGCGAACGATTCGGCGTCGATGTCCGCGCGGTGGCGCTGCAATTCTCGCTCGCGCACCCGGCCGTGGCGGCCGCGATTCCCGGCGCAAGCCGGCCCGATCGCATCGCCGACAACCTGCGTCTCGCGGCGATGTCGATCCCGGCCGAACTGTGGGATGTGCTGAAGGCCGAACGCCTGATTGCCGCGCAGGCACCGACGCCGGTTGGCTCGGATTGAGGTTGAATCGCGCAGGCGCGGCCGCGTCACCCTACGGCCGCGCATCCGGGGCCGCACGCAATCGCAACGGCTATCGGCACGATTGCCATTTGCGCATTGCAGCCGGTGCAATTGGCGTCTAGCGTTTACGGGTTCGTCGACGAATACCCGTCACCCGCCCTGAAAGGATGCCTCGCCATGCGAAGCCGCTTCCCGAAACGCCCCATGCTGCCGGCCGCCGCGGCCTGCGTTGCACTCGCCTTCTGCGCGTCGTCCGCCCGCGCCGACGCCGCCGCCGGCCTCGCGCCGCCGCAGCCGGCCACGCCCGTGCTGTCGACGACCGCGGCTGGCCTACAGGTCTACACGTGCGACTACGATGCCGGACACAAGCTCGCGTGGGTGTTCCAGCACCCGGAAGCGATGCTGTTCGACGCGAGCGGCACGCTCGTCGTCCGGCACGGCACGGGGCCGTCATGGGAAGCGCTCGACGGTAGCCGCATCACCGGCAAGAAACTCGCGGAAGCGCCGAGCGCACGCCCGGGCAGCATTCCGCAACTCCTGCTCGCCGCGACGCCGACCGCAACGGACGCGAAGGCCGCGGCCGGCACGCTCGCCGGCGTGCGCTTCGTGCAGCGGCTCGATACCGCGGGCGGCATGCCGCCGGATGCAGCGTGTTCGACCGAGCATGCGGTCGGCCGCTTTCCGTACTTCGCGCGCTACGTGTTCCTGAAATAACGCGCGACGGCGCCCGACGCGCCGGGCGCCGCTGCGGTATTGTCCGACTTTCGCATCACATTGATCAGTTATCCTATTCTTAACGGTCGGATGCCTGCCGTCGTTCAGCGTCCGTGATGCTCAGCCGATCCGCATCGACAACTCGACATCGCCGCCGAACGGCACCGACAGATAGCCGTTCTCCGGCGAGCGCACGTAAGCGAGATAGTCGGGGCTGAAATCGGCATTGTCGGCAACGACGAACGCGCCGGGCCGCAACCGTTGCTCGACGAGTGCAAGCACCTCCGGATACAGCGCCTTCGCACCGTCGAGCAGCAGCAGGTCGACCGAATCCGGCAGATCGGCGGCCAGCGTGCGCAGCGCATCGCCCTCGCGAATCTCCACGAGATCGGCCATCCCGGCCGCCGCCAGGTTCGCCCGCGCCCGCACGACCTTCGACGGCTCGAATTCGCTGGTGATCAGCCGGCCGCCGCCGTTGTCGCGCAGCGCAGCCGCGAGATGTAGCGTCGAAATGCCGAACGACGTGCCGAATTCGACGATCGACCGCGCGCCGCCGCTGCGCGCGAGCATGTACAGCAGCGTGCCGGTCTCGCGCGACACCGCGAGCGGATAGTCCTTCAGGCGCGCATACAAGTCGGTGTAGTCGGTCTTGCTGCGCATCAGCCGCGCTTGCTCGTCGCGCGACAGGCTGGCGAAGTCCGGGCTCGTCGCAGGCGACGAGGCGTCGGCTTCGTCGAACAGGCGTGCCAGCAGCGAGGCCAGCGGGTCGAGCGTCAGGGTGGTCATGCGTATCTCCGGGTTCAGGTTGAGTGCGTCGGTGCACCTGGTTAGAATATGACGAACTATTCAGGTTTTACTATTCGCATTGGCCAGCCACGCATGACCGACCGCCCGAACGCCCGGATTGCCACGCGCAAGCAGCCTCGGCAGGCTCGCTCGACCCAGCTCGTCGAGGCCGTCCTCCAGGCCGCTGTTCAGGTTTTGGCGAGCGAAGGCGCACAGCGCTTCACGATGGCGCGCGTCGCCGAGCGCGCCGGCGTGAGCGTCGGCTCGCTGTACCAGTACTTCCCGAACAAGGCGGCCGTGCTGTTCCGGCTGCAGCATGAAGAGTGGCGGCAGACGGCCGAGATGCTGCGCGGGATGCTGGAGGACGTGAACCGGACACCGCCCGAGCGGCTGCGCACGGCCGTTCGCGCGTTCATCCGTTCGGAATGCGACGAGGCGCGGATGCGCATCGCGCTCGACGACGCCGCGCCGCTCTATCGCGACGCGCCCGAGGCACACGAAGCGAAGGCGGCCGGCAACCGCATCTTCCAGGCGTTCATGCGCGAGGCGCTGCCCGATGCACCGGACGCCACGCGCGAACTGGCATGCGACCTGATCATCACCACGCTCACCGCGGCCGGCAAGGCGTTTTCGGAAAGCGAGCGCTCGCCCGATGAAATCGACGCGTATGCGAACGCGATGGCCGACATGTTCCGCGCCTACCTCGACCATCTCGCGCACAATTGAGGCCGAGGCGACGACGAAAACCGCCCCTGCGCGACGGCGCCATCGTCCGAATGCAGGTTGCGCGCGGCGGCGCGTCCCGTCACCGCCCCTGCTTCCACTGGCCTGCCCGGCCATCATGAAAGACATTTGTAATTTCCGATGCATCCCCCGCTTCCCCTTTGCCCGTCGACCCTGCATTCAAATAATCGCCTTAACGGATTCGAACTAGGCGTATACACGTGGGTCGACACGACGGAGCCCCGTTGCACGCCGATATAAGCGCTGAGACATGCGCTGCATGCTCTTCCCCCAATGGGACGTGATGGGCGGTTCGCCTAACCTTCGCTACGGCAAAGCACACGTGACGGGGTCGACACCACAACGCGTCGCACGACGCGACACCCACGCGATCGTTTCGATTCGCACGGAACGACACGGATCACGCGTCATTCGTCCCCACGACGTTGCCGACAATCCCAACTAGATACGAGACACCCTGACGACGGTTCGCTACGGGCCGTTTCAGCATGCTGATAAAGGAGCAAGCTCATGAGTGATACCCCGGTGCAGCCGACGGTCGGCGTCGGCGCGGAAGAAACTGACTTTGGCACCAAGGGAGTCATCGACCGGTACTTCGACATTTCGTCGCGCGGCAGCACGCAGCGCCGCGAGATCATTGCCGGCGTCACGACCTTCCTCGCGATGGTCTATTCCGTGTTCGTCGTGCCCGGCATGTTCGGCAAGGCCGGCTTCGACACGAGCGCCGTGTTCGTCGCGGTCTGCCTCACGACCGCGTTCGGTTCGCTGCTGATGGGCCTGTGGGCGAAGCTGCCGATCGCGATCGGCTGCGCGATCTCGCTGACCGCGTTCACCGCGTTCGGCCTCGTGCTCGGCAAGGGGCTGTCGCCGACGGTCGCGCTCGGCGCCGTGTTCCTGATGGGCCTCGTGTTTACCGGCATCTCGGTGACCGGCGTGCGTTCGTGGATCCTGCGCAACCTGCCCGCGGGCGTCGCGCACGGCACCGGGATCGGCATCGGCCTGTTCCTGCTGCTGATCGCATCGAACGACGTCGGCCTCGTGATCAAGAACCCGGGCGCCGGCCTGCCGGTCTCGCTCGGCCAGATCACCGCGTTCCCGGTCATCATGTCGATCATCGGCCTCGCCGCGATCTTCGGCCTCGAGAAGCGTCGCGTGCCGGGCGGCATCCTGCTCGTCGTAATCGCGATCTCGATCTTCGGGCTGATCTTCGATCCGAGCGTGAAATACCACGGCATCTTCGCGCTGCCGTCGCTGAGCGCACCGGGCCATGCGTCGCTGATCGGTGCGATGGACATCAAGGGCGCGCTGTCGATGGCCGTGCTGCCGAGCGTGCTGGCGCTGGTGATGACCGCCGTGTTCGACGCGACCGGCACGATCCGCGCGGTCGCGGGCCAGGCCGGCCAGCTCGACGAGAACGGCCGCATCATCAACGGCGGCCGTGCGCTGACCGCCGATTCGCTCAGCTCGATCTTCTCCGGCTTCCTCGGCGGTGCGCCGGCGGCAGCCTACATCGAGTCGAGCGTCGGCGTGGCCGCCGGCGCGAAGACGGGCCTCGCGGCCGCCGTGGTCGGCCTGCTGTTCCTCGTCGTGATGTTCTTCTCGCCGCTCGCGGGCCTCGTGCCGTCGTACGCCACCGCACCGGCACTGATGTACGTCGGCCTGCTGATGCTCGGCAGCGTGAGCAAGCTGCACATGGACGACATGGTCGACGCGATGTCGGGCCTCGTGTGCGCGGTGTTCATCGTGCTGACCGCGAACATCGTGACGGGCATCATGCTCGGCTTCTCGACGCTCGTGATCGGCCGCATCGCCAGCGGTGAATTCCGCAAGCTCAACATCGGCACCGTGCTCATCGCCGCCGTGCTCGTCACGTTCTATCTCGGCGGCTGGGCGATCTGATCAGCGAATCGTGCGCGACGTCGCCGGCAGAAGGACGGCGCGCATCGGGACGACATCGTCTCCTCCACCATCATCGTTGATGGTCTCCGAGCCTGGGAACGCAAGTTTCCAGGCTTTTTTTGTTGATGGGGCGCAGTGCGGCGCGAATCCGCCCCCGGTGCTACGATCGGACTTTGCCTTTGGGGGCCCCCATGAACGCGTTCGGCATCGTTTCCGAATCGAGCACCCGGACGCTGGCGCGCAAGCCGCCGTTCATCCCGTCGTTCGGCTTCCACGAAGTGCACGAATCGAAGCCGATCGATGCCGCGCCGGCGCGCATCATCGACACGGTCGCCACGCTCGACATGCGCACGGATCCGATCGTCGACGCGCTGCTCAACGTCCGCGAATTCCCGGCAGCCGTTGCCGCATCGCTGCGCTCCGGCGCCACACGCGTCGAACGAGAACGCTTCGGCCTCCATGCGTTCACGCCGCTGCATCGCGACGAAACGTCGCTGTCGCTCGGCCTCGTCGGCCGCTTCTGGCGCCCGGATCTCGGCGTACTGAGGATCGCCGACGCGGCGGCGTTCGTGCGGCACGACGATCCGCGCGATGCGAAGCTGGTGCTCCGCTTCGAAGTCGTCGGGCTCGCGTCGGGTGCGCACCTGCTGCGCACCGAAACCTTCGTGCATTGCCCGACCGCCCGCACGCGGCTGCTGTTCATGCCGTACTGGCTCGCGATCCGGATGGCGAGCGGCTGGATTCGGCGCCGCACGCTGACGGCTGTCGAAATGGCGCTGGCGTAGGGCGTCGCCGCACCTGCCATTGCGGCACGTGCAGGCTATCCGCATCAAAACGGCTTGATCACGCCCCGCCCGACGACGATCGCCGTCGCGGCCGCAACCGCACCTGCCGCATGCCCGAGCCAAGGTGGCATAAACCCATGCGCACGCAACCGTCAGGATTGCAATCAAATTCCGCCACACCCTATCGCCCGCCGCAGCATCGCGCCAACCGGACCCGACCGATGACCCGCATCCGTAACCCCCTGAACCTCGCGCAGCTCCAGGCGTTCGTCTCCGCCGCGCATCACAAGAGCCTGCGCGCCGCCGCGCGCGAACTCGGCGTCACGCAGCCCGCGGTCACGCACACGATCCGCGAGCTCGAGACGGCGCTCAACGCGGAACTGCTCGCGCGCAGCGTACGCGGCGTCGAGCTGACCGCGTGCGGCCACGCGCTGCTGCCGCGCGCCGAGCAGTTGCTCGGCGATATCCGCCGCACGGTCGAGGCCGTCGAGCAGGTGAAAGGCGAGATGTCGGGGCGCGTGGCGGTCGGCACGATGCCGTCGATCGCGCTGACCGCGCTGCCGCACGCGGTGACGGCGTTCCGCCAGTCGATGCCGAACGTGAGCCTGCATCTCGAGGAAGTGACGGTGCCCGACGCGCTCGCGCAGTTGCGCAACGGCACGCTCGATATCGCTGCGATGCACCACGTGCCCGCGCTCGACCGCGATTTCACGCAATTGCCGCTGCTGTCGACCGAATTCACCGTCGTGATGCGCGAAGGCCACCCGCTTGCGCATGCACGCCGGTTAGAGGCATTGCTCGATGCCGAGTGGATCGTCACTGTCGGCGCCGAGCAGTTTCCGCACAGTGTGATGGTCGGGATGTTCGAGGCGCACGGGCTGCCGCTGCCCAAACGTTTGCTGCGCTCGCCGATGTCGTTCGCGGTGACGCTCGGGCTCGTCGCGCGCTCGGACGTGATCGGCTGCTTCACGCGCCCGCTCGCCGCGATGGTCGCGCCGCTGGGCATCCGCACGGCGGAACTCGACGAAGCCATGCCGCGCTTCGACCTGTCGATCATCGCGCGGCGCGACCTGCTGCCCACGCCGGCCGTCACGCAATTCGTCACGTGCCTGCAGCGCGCGGTCAACGAAACGCTCGGCTGAATCGTTCCTGTGTCTGAAACGGCGGCGCCCCCTCATGCGCCGCCGCCGGGCCCGGTATCGGGGCTTGTCCTAGGCGCCCTGCCGGTATTTTGTCTTGATAATCTTCCGCACGTCGCGCGCCCGCATCGGGTGGGCGAAACGGACAGCCTGTCGCGAAGCCGCGCCGGGCCGAAGGCTTACGGCGCGGCACAACCGCGCACCCATCGAACAAAACGAGGAGTCACCGAGTGAAAAAGATTCTTGCGGCTGTGACCGTAGCCCTGCTCGCCGTATCGGCAGGCACCGCGTATGCGAAGGACTGGACGACCGTGCGGTTCGGCGTCGACGCAAGCTACCCGCCTTTCGAATCGAAAGGCGCCGACGGCAAGGTTGTGGGTTTCGACGTCGACCTCGGCAACGAAATCTGCCGCCGCATGAACGCGAAGTGCGTGTGGATCGAAAACGACTTCGACGGGATGATTCCGGCGCTGAAGGCCCGCAAGTTCGACGGCGTGCTGTCGTCGATGTCGATGACGCCGGCGCGTCAGGAACAGATCGCCTTCTCGGCGAAGCTGTTCAACACGCCGACGCGCCTCGTCACGAAGAAGGGCACCGGCCTGATGCCGACGGCCGAATCGCTGAAGGGCAAGTCGGTCGGCGTCGAGCAGGGCACGATCCAGGAAACCTATGCGAAGACGTACTGGGCCTCGAAGGGCGTGAACGTCGTGCCTTACCAGAACCAGGACCAGGTCTACGCCGACCTGATCTCTGGCCGCCTGGACGGCGCGCTGCAGGACGCGGTGCAAGCTGAAATCGGCTTCCTGAAGACCCCGCGCGGCGCGAACTTCGATTTCGCCGGCAAGGACATCGACGATCCGAAGACGCTCGGCAACGGCGCCGGCATCGGCCTGCGCAAGGAAGACACCGACCTGAAGGCGAAGATCGACGGCGCGATCGCCGGCATGCGCAAGGACGGCACGTACGACAAGATCGCGAAGAAGTACTTCGATTTCGACGTCTACGGCAAGTAATCCGCCCGGCAAGCGCACGCTTCGCTTCGGCACGAACGGGCTCCGCAAGGAGCCCGTTTTTTTTGCGCGGGCCGTGCCGGCAGCGTTATTTTTTCCGCCCCAACCTGATGATTCTCAAAGGGAAACGGCGTGTTCTGGCGCCGGTTTGATGGCGGCGAGGAAGGCAACGTACAATCGATCTTCCACGCACACCGGATCATTCGCGGCTGCGCCGCACTCCCCCATCATGCAAACGCAGACCCATCCGCTGATTTCCCCCGCCGTCGGTACCGAACGCCAGATCACGAGCTTTCACTACGGCCCGCGCGGCGGCAAGAAGGTCTATATCCAGTCTTCGCTGCACGCGGACGAACTGCCCGGCATGCTGGTCGCCACGCTGCTGCGCCGCAAGATCGCCGCGCTCGAGACGGCCGGCAAGCTGCGCGGCGAAGTCGTCATCGTGCCGGTGCCGAACCCGATCGGCCTGTCGCAACACGTGTTCGGCGATCACCTCGGCCGCTTCGAGCTCGGCTCGATGCAGAACTTCAACCGCAATTTCTACGATCTCGCGGCGCTCGTGCTGCCGCGCGTCGAACACCGCCTGACCCACGACGCGCAGCACAACCTCGTCGCCGTGCGCGCCGCGATGCGCGAAGCGCTCGACGAGCAGAAGCCGCGCACCGAGCTCGACTCGCAACGCCTCGCGCTGCAGAAGCTGTCGTTCGACGCCGATATCGTGCTCGACCTGCACTGCGACAGCGATGCGGTGATGCACCTCTACACGAATCCCGATCTGTGGCCGGACGTCGAGCCGCTGTCGCGCTACCTCGACGCGCAGGCGTCGCTGCTCGCGCTGAATTCGGTCGGCAACCCGTTCGACGAGATCCACAGCTTCTGCTGGTCGGATCTGCGCAGCCGCTTCGGCGACCGCTTCCCGATCCCGAACGGCGCGATTTCCGTCACGATCGAGCTGCGCAGCGAGCGCGACGTGTCGTACGAGTTCGCCGAAAAGGACGCACAGGCGATCGTCGAATACCTGACCGAGCGTGGGGTCGTCGACGGCACGCCGGCGCCGCTGCCGCCGCTCGCGCATCCGGCCACGCCGCTCGCGGGCACCGATCCGCTCGTCGCGCCGGTGTCGGGCGTGATCGTGTTCCGCACGCCGGTCGGCGTGATGATCGAGGCCGGCCAGGCCGTGGCCGACATCGTCGATCCGCTGACCGATCGCGTCGTCACGCTGAAGAGCAGCGTGTCGGGCGTGCTGTACGCGCGCCAGATCGTGCGCTTCGCCACAGCCGGCATGGAAGTCGCGCGGATTGCCGGCGCGACCGCGATCCGCACGGGTTCGCTGCTGTCGGCCTGAGCGGCCGGTGTGCGCGCCGGAGCACGGCGCGCACGTATCGCGCATACCCGCCCGCACCAACGAAATCGCCCGCTTGCGCGGGCGATTGGCTTTCCGGATCGTCGATATCCGGCCATCTGGTACGTGAAAACGTTCAGAACGCCGGGATGATCGCGCCGCCGAACTTCTGGTCGATGAACTTGCGCACGTCGTCCGATTCATAGGCCGCGACGAGCTTCTTCACCCACGGCTTGTCCTTGTCCTGCGCGCGCACCGCGATCAGGTTCGCGTACGGCCCGCGCAGATCCTCGATCGCGATCGCATCCTTCACCGGCGTGAGCCCGGCCTTCACCGCATAGTCGGTGTTGATCGACGCGGCATCGACGTCGGGCAGCGCGCGCGGCAGCTGCGCGGAATCGAGCTCGACGATCTTGATCTTCTTCGGGTTCTCGGCGATGTCGAGCGGCGTCGCATTCACGCCGTTCGCGCCGACGCCCGGCTTCAGCTTGATCACCCCGTACTTCTGGAGCAGCAACAGCGCGCGGTTGCCGTTCGACGGATCGTTCTGGATCCCGACCTTCGCGCCCACCGGCAAGTCCTTGAGCGACTTGAGTTTCTTCGAGTAGAAACCCATCGGCGCCGTGTACGTGAGCCCGACGTTGACGATCTTGTAGCCGCGCTGCTTGATCTGGCTGTCGAGGAACGGCTGGTGCTGGAAGCCGTTCGCGTCCAGATCGCCGGAATCGAGCGCCGCGTTCGGCTGCACGTAGTCGTTGAATTCGATGACCTTGATCGCGAGACCTTCGCGCGCGGCGACCTTCGTCACCTCGGTCCAGATCTGGGCGTCGGGGCCGCTCATCGTGCCGATTTTCAGCGTTTGCGGGTCGGCGTGCGCGCCGGGCGCCGCGAATGCCAGCGCGGCGGCGAGTGCGCCGAGGCCGGTCAGGAATGAACGTCGCATGGTGTCCTCTGTCCCGTGTCGTTTGTTGGAACACGGATCGTGGCATGGGGCCGGAACGCCGCCAACCAAGCTTATTTCATGTGCATATTCCTGATTCCGGTCGAATCTCAGTCTGAATCGGTATAACCACCGGCTATACAACCGGGCAGAATTCGGTGTCGCATCGACGCCACAGATTCTTCATATGACAGTCGCTGTCATATTCATTACGTGGCCCCTCGATAAAGTTGCCGCCGGTCCGTGAAAGCGCCCATAGAGAGCGCCGGAACCGCAACTGGACACGCCATTTATTCGCTCGGAGAACCCTTTGAACAAGAAACTGTTGACCATCGCCGCTCTGGCAGCAACGGCCGGCACGGCGCACGCACAAAGCAGCGTGACCCTGTACGGCGTCATCGATGCCGGTATCAGCTACGTGAACCACAGCAAGACCGCCAACGGCGGTACGGGCAAGCTGTTCAAGTACGACGACGGCGTTGCCCAGGGCAGCCGTTGGGGCCTGCGCGGCACCGAAGACCTCGGTGGCGGCCTGAAGGCGATCTTCGTGCTCGAAAACGGCTTCAACAGCGGTAACGGCACGCTCGGCCAGGGTGGCGCGATCTTCGGCCGCCAGGCTTACGTCGGCCTGAGCCAGTCGCAATACGGCACGGTCACGTTCGGCCGCCAGTACTCGTTCTCGACCGACATCCTCGGCTCGAACTACTCGACGGGCGGCAACACGGTCGCGGGTAACTACGCGTACCACGTGAACGACCTCGACCAGCTCACGTCGAGCCGCATCAACAACGCCGTGAAGTTCCAGAGCGCGAACTACTCGGGCTTCACGTTCGGCGCGTTGTACGGCTTCTCGAACTCGACGGACTTCGCAGGCGCACCGGCGACGACGACGGGCACGACGACGACGGCAGGCTCGTCGCGCGCATACAGCTTCGGCCTGAACTACGCGAACGGCCCGTTCTCGCTGGGCGCAGCGTACACGGACATCCGCTTCCCGAGCCAGTCGACGCCGGCTTTCTCGACGACGATCGCGAATATCGCAACGGGCAACGTCCGCGACCTGCGTACGTACGGCGTCGGTGGCCGCTACGTCTGGGGCCCGGCAACGGCATGGCTGCTGTGGACGCGTACGCAGTTCTCGACCGTGTCGGGCGCGGGCGGCACGTTCTACAACGCGTATGAAGCAGGCGCGAAGTACGCCTTCACGCCGGCGCTGTCGGGCGGCCTCGGCTACACGTACACGAACGCCACGCAGAGCGGCAACTCGTGGCACTGGAACCAGGTCAACGGTATCGCCGACTACGCACTCAGCAAGCGTACGGACGTGTACGGCCTGGTCGTGTACCAGCAAGCGTCGGGCAAGGGCGTGCAAGCGCAGATCGGCTCGAGCACGAGCTACTTCAATACGTCGGGCACGGGTTCGAAGAACCAGATCGCCGCACGTATCGGTATCCGTCACAAGTTCTAAAGCATCCGCTTAACACGCGGATCACGACGGCAAGAAGCGCCCCGCTCCACGCGGGGCGCTTTTTTATGGGCTTTTAAGTTTCGCTTAATTCTGGGCTGAGAGGATGCTCTCACCCCCCCTGTTGGCCGCCTGAACATCGGCGGCTTTTTTTTTGAACCGCCGACGGCGCCGCCATCGATTGCCCACAAGACAAGACAGGATCGGAGGCCATGATGATCGAAGATACCGTTTTCAGCCATCTGCACGCGATTCTGACGTGCCAACACTCGATGCCGGTCCAGAGCTGCCGCGTATCGGTCGAAATGCAGCGCCCGTGGGGCCGGCCGTATCGCCTCGTCGAATGGACGATGCATCTCGACGCGCCCGCGCGGCGCCAGATCGTGCCGGCCGAATCGACCGACGAAGAGATCGCCGAGGTCGTCGCCTCGCACGTGCCGGGCCGGCTTTACGGCGACGGCCGCCTGCAGTTCTGAACGCCTACCCGCTCCATCCGCTTGCCCGGTTTCACCCGCGCCGCACCCATCGTGCGGCAGTCGGTCTCGTTTGATGCCGCAACGAAACCTGCTACGCTGCGCGTTTTCGTCCACGCAACACACGATGGAAAACGCATTCAACGAACGTGGCGTGATGATCACGCGCAACGGCCTGTCGGCCGCCGGGCAGGTATTCGCACTCCGTGACATCCGCCAGGTCGATGTCGTCAAGATTCCGAAGAACCGCCTCGTGCCGTCGCTGATCTCGCTGATCGGCGCGGCCGTCGCCGTCGCAGGCGGCATCGCCGGATCGAGCGCCGCGCTCGTCGTCGGCGTGATGCTCGCCGTCGTCGGCTATCTCGCCTGGGCCACGCAGGACGTCACGTATCGCCTGATGGTGGAGATGCCCGACGGCAAGCGCGAAGCGCTGTCGAGCGTCGACGTCGAGTTCGTCGAACGCGTCGCGCAGGTCGTGCGCGATGCGCAGGCGACGAAAGCGGCCGGCTGATTCCGTTCGCTTCCCTGCACGCTTCGATTCGCGGTGTTCTGGGCACGCGTGGCGCGTTTCGCGCCGCGCAACGGCAGCGTCGATTACCGCGTCGAATCGCATTCCGCCGCCTCGTCGCCAACACCGCGCCTGCGCTGCGACCGCCGACCGCCTAGTATGGAAAGAGCGGCTCGCCGCCGCATCGTCCGATGGAGGCCAGCATGAACGTCCAGACGCTGTCCGGCACGCTTCGCGCGCAGGAACTGCTGATCGTGTCGATGATCCGCGCGCTTCCCCCTGACACACGCCGAGCGCTCGTCGACCTCTACACCGAACAGATCGCGTTCGCCGAGCAGGCCGGCCTCGAAGGCCACGGCGATCGCGCGACGCATGACGCGTTCATCACGCATGCGCGCAACCTGCTGATCCGCATCGAAGCGCTGGCCTAGCCAGCGCCCGCGTTTTTCCCGAATTTCCCGCCGCGGCTCACCCGAGCCGCACAGGTAAGCGCTCACCCACGCGAGCCGCTTTCCTTTCTTGTATTGATAATAATTCTCATTTACACTGGCAAAATTATCAGTTGCCTTTCAATTCGCCGCTCGCCGCCTTCCGTGCGCGGGCGGGCCAGCCAGGTGAACGCGTCACCCAGCCAGCCTTCGGGCTTGTCATCATCAATGGGAGACCACCTGTGCATTGCTATACGCTGGCGCGGCGGCCGATCTGTGCCGCGCTGTTCGGCGCGTTCGGCCTGTCCGCCGCCACGGCTCACGCCGATTCGACGCCGCAAGGCGCCCACCCGCCTGCCGCCCTCCTCGTCGCCGCGTCCACGCGCGGCGATGCGGCGCTGCTCGATCCCGTCACCGTCACGGCCAACCGCACCGCCACGGCCGCGAGCCGCACGGCGGCGTCCGTGTCGGTGATCACCGACGAGGATCTGGAAGAACAGCAAGCCACCAACATCAAGGACGCGCTGCGCTACGAGCCGGGCGTCACCGTGCGCCGCACCGCGTACCGGCCCGGCAGCGCCGCGCTCGGCGGCGGCCGCGACGGCGATTCGAGCATCAACATCCGCGGCCTCGAAGGCAATCGCGTGCTGCTGATGGAAGACGGCATCCGCCTGCCGAACGCGTTTTCGTTCGGCCCGCTCGAAGCGGGGCGCGGCGACTACGCCGATCTCGACACGCTCAAGCGCATCGAGATCCTGCGCGGGCCGGCTTCGGCGCTATACGGCAGCGACGGTCTGACCGGCGCAGTGAACTTCATCACGAAGGATCCGCGCGACCTGCTGTCGATCTACAACAAACCCTATTACTTCTCGTTCCGGCCGAGCTACGACTCGGCCGACCGCAGCGTCGGTGCGACCGTGTCGGCCACGGGCGGCAACGATCGCGTGCAGGGGATGATCATCGCCGACGGCCGGCGCGGCCACGAGGTCGACACGCGCGGCAGCAACAACTCGGCGAGCACGCTGCGCACCACGTCGAACCCGCAGGACGTCTATTCGGAATCGCTGCTCGGCAAGCTCGTGCTGACGCCCACCACGCGCGACACGATCAAGTTCACCGCCGAAACGGTGCAGCGGCGCGTGAGCACCGACGTGCTGTCGGCGATCAGCCCGCCGACCACGCTCGGCCTCACGACCTACGACCGGCTCGAGCGCAACCGCTTCAGCGTCGACTACGATTTCCGCGATGACGCGTTCCGCTGGTTCCAGACCGCGCACGTGCAGTTCTACTACCAGGACGCGAAGCAGGACCAGTACGCGTTCGAGACGCGCGGCCGGGCGGCTTCGCGTTCGCGCGACAACCAGTACAAGGAGCGCACGTTCGGCGGCTCCGCGTTCGCCGAAAGCGGCTTCGCGACCGGCCCGTTCGCGCACAAGCTGCTTTACGGCGTCGACGGCAGCGTGTCGCGCGTGACGAACCTGCGCGACGGCACGGTGCCGGGCGTCGGCGAGGCGTTCCCGAACAAGGCGTTCCCCGACACCGACTACACGCTGTTCGGCGCGTTCGTGCAGGACCAGATCGGCTACGGCCGCCTGCTCGTCACGCCGGGCCTGCGCTTCGACACGTACCGGCTGAGCCCGACCGCCAACGATCCGCTGTTCACCGGCAAGGCGGTATCGACGAGCGCGAACGAACTGTCGCCGCGTGTCGCCGTGCTCTACGAGATCACGCCCGCGGTCATTCCGTACGTGCAGTACGCGCACGGCTTCCGCGCGCCGACGCCCGACCAGGTGAACAGCAGCTTCTCGAACCCGGTGTACGGCTACACGTCGATCGGCAATCCGAACCTGAAGCCCGAGACGAGCGACACGTTCGAAGCCGGCCTGCGCGGCAAGGCCGGCACCGGCTACGGCGTCGTGCGCTACAGCGCCGCCGCGTTCACGGGCCGCTACCGCAACTTCATCTCGCGCACGACGATCGCCGGCAGCGGCCGGCCCACCGACCCGTTCGTGTTCCAGTACGTGAACTTCGCCGACGCACGCATTCATGGCCTCGAAGGCCGCGCCGAATGGGTGATGCCGAACGGCATCACGCTGAAGACGGCGATGGCGTTCACGAAGGGCTCGACGCAGAACGACGGCGCGGCCAGCCAGCCGCTGAACACCGTCAACCCGTTCTCGGCCGTGTTCGGCGTGCGCTACGAGCCGACCGAGCGCTGGTACGTGCAGACCGACCTGCTGTTCCAGGCCGCGAAACGCGACAAGGACATCGACAAGTCCGACTGCTCGAACAAGGCGTGCTTCTCGCCGCCGTCGTCGTTCGTCGTCGACCTGCGCGGTGGTTATCGCTTCAACAAGCACGTGAGTGCGACGATCGGCATCCGCAACCTGTTCGACCGCAAGTACTGGAACTGGTCGGACGTGCGCGGCATCGCCGCCGATTCGCAGGTGCTCGACGCCTATACGTCGTCCGGTCGCACGGTCGCCGTCAGCATGAAAGTGGATTTCTGATGCGCGCCGCCCGCGCTGCCACCCCAACCGTTACTTGAAGGAGTCCGACATGATGCAATCCGCCCTTCCCGGTCAACCGGCCACGCCGGCCCGCGCAGCCGCCGCGCTGCGCGACGCGTTCATCCAGCTCAAGACCGAGCGCCAGCTGCGCAACCGCGACGTCGCGCAGGCGCTCGGCGTCAGCGAAGGCGAGGCGCTCGCCGCGTTCGTCGGCGAGCACGTCGTGCGGCTCGACGCGCGCTTTCCGGCGATGTTCGAGGAAATGCCGCGCCTCGGCCGCGTGATGGCGCTCACGCGCAACGACACGGCCGTCCACGAAAAGGATGGCGAATACGCGCAGATGAGCCACGACGGTCCCGTCGGCCTCGCGCTCGGCGATATCGACTTGCGCATCTTCTATCGTCATTGGGTATCGGCATTCGCGGTGCGCGACGAGACCGCGCACGGCCCGCTGAAGAGCCTGCAGTTCTTCGACGCGCAGGGTCATGCGATCCACAAGGTCTACCTGCGCGCGCACAGCGACCACGCCGCGTACGACGCGTTCGTCGAGCGCTGGCGTGCGCCGTCGCAAGAGCCGGGCCTCGAGGTTGCGCCCGCCGCGCCGAAAACGCCCGAGCGCGCCGACACCGAGATCGACGTCGCGGGCTTCCGCGCCGCGTGGGACGCGATGACCGACACACACCAGTTCTTCGGCATCACGCAGCGCTTCGGCGTGAGCCGCATGCAGGCGCTGCGGCTCGCCGATCCGCAATACGCGTATCCGGTCGAAACCACGCATGCGCTGCGGCACGTGCTCCAGCAGGCCGCTCGGAGCGGCCAGCCGATCATGGTGTTCGTCGGCAACGCGGGGATGATCCAGATCCATACCGGCCCCGTCGCGAACGTGCGCGAGGTCGGCGCGTGGATCAACGTGCTCGACCCGGGCTTCAACCTGCACGTGCGCGAAGACCTGATCGCCGCCGCGTGGGTCGTGAAGAAGCCGACGAGCGACGGCATCGTCACGTCGCTCGAACTGTTCGACCGGCAGGGCGACCACGTCGCGCTGCTGTTCGGCGAGCGCAAGCCCGGCAAGGTCGAACGCGACGACTGGCGCGCGCTCGTCGCGACGCTGCCGGCCGCGGCACGCGGAGGCGCGCGGTGAGCGCGCGACCGTTCGATCCGCGCCGCCGCGCGGTGCTGGCGAGCGCGGCGGCCGGCGCGCTCGTGGGCGCGCTGCCCGGCAGCGTGCTCGCCCAGGGTGCGCAGGCCGCACCGAAACGCGTGGTCGTGATCGGCGGCGCACTCGCGGAAACTTCGTTCGCGCTCGGCGGCGCGGAAACGCCGCGCTACCGGCTCGTCGGCGCCGACACGACCTGCACGTACCCCGACGCCGCGAAGCGGCTGCCGAAGGTCGGCTACCAGCGCGCGCTGTCGGCCGAGGGGCTGCTGTCGCTGCGGCCCGATCTCGTGCTCGCATCGGCCGAAGCCGGCCCGCCCACCGCGATCGCGCAAGTCAAGAACGCCGGCGTTGCCGTCACGACGTTCGATGAACGCCACGACGTCGAATCGGTGCGCGCGAAGATCACCGGCGTCGCGCAGGCGCTCGACGTGCGCGACGCGGGCACCGCGCTGCTGCAACGTTTCGACCGCGACTGGCAGGCCGCGCGCGAGGCGGTCGCCGCCCGTGCGCCCGGCGGCGCGCAGCCGCCGCGCGTGCTGTTCGTGCTGAACCATACCGGCAACCAGGCGCTCGTCGCCGGCCAGCGCACGGCCGCCGACGCGATGATCCGCTACGCGGGCGCGCGCAACGCGATGCAGGGCTTCGATCACTACAAGCCGCTGACGACCGAGGCGCTGGCCGCCGCCGCGCCCGACGTCGTGCTGATCTCCGACGAAGGGCTCGCGGCCGTCGGCGGCCGCGCCGCGCTGCTCGCGACGCCCGGCTTCGGCGCGACGCCGGCCGGCCGCGCGCAGCGCGTGGTGGCGCTCGACGCGCTGTTCCTGCTCGGCTTCGGCCCGCGCCTGCCGCTCGCCGTCACGACCCTGCACCGACGCCTGTCGGATGCGCTCGCCTGATTCCGGACTGCCCCGATGCCCGCTCACGCTTCGCCTTTCCCCGCATCGTCGCCCGCGTCAAGCGCCGGTGCCGCGCGCATCGGCACGTCGCGCCGTTTCGCCCCGTTCGCGCTGGCCGCGCTCGCCTGCCTCGTATGCGCGATGTCCGTCGTCGCGCTGTGCGTCGGCGCCTATCGCATTCCGCTCGCGGAAGCCTGGGCCGCGCTGACCGGCGATGCGGCCGCGCAGCAGGCGCGCGCGGTGCTGTTCGACATCCGCGCGCCGCGCGTCGCGCTCGCGTTGCTGGTCGGCGGCGGCTTCGGCGCGACCGGCGCCGCGATGCAGGCGCTGTTCCGCAACCCGCTCGCCGATCCGGGGCTCGTCGGCGTGTCGAGCGGCGCCGCGCTCGGCGCGACGACGATGATCGTGCTCGGCCCCGCGCTCTTTGCCTCGCACGTAAGCGCGGCCGCGTTGCCCGTCGCCGCGTTCGCGGGTGCGCTCGCGGTTGCCGCACTCGTCTACCGGCTCGCCGCGTCGCGCGGCCGGCTCGCGCTGCCGCTGCTGCTGCTCGCCGGCATCGCGATCAACGCGCTGGTCGGCGCGGCGATCGGGCTCCTCACGTTCGTCGCCGACGACGCGCAATTGCGCTCGCTGACCTTCTGGAGCCTCGGCAGCCTCGGCGGCGCGCAATGGTCCGCGCTGGCGGCCGTCGCGCCGTGCGTCGCGATCGGCGGTGTAATGCTCGCGCGTGAACGCGACGCGCTGAACGCGTTGCAGCTCGGCGAAACCGAGGCGCTGCACCTCGGCGTGCCCGTGCAGCGGCTGAAGCGGCGCGTGCTCGTCGCGGTCGCGCTCGCGGTCGGCGCGCTGGTGTCGTGCGCGGGCATCATCGGCTTCATCGGGCTCGTCGCGCCGCATTGCGTGCGGCTCGCGTGCGGCCCCGACCAGCGCGTCGTGCTGCCGGGCGCCGCGCTGCTCGGCGCGCTGCTGACGCTCGCCGCCGATCTCGCCGCACGCACTGTTGCCGCGCCCGCCGAAATTCCGCTCGGCGTACTGACCGCGCTGCTCGGCGCACCGTTCTTTCTCGCGCTGCTGTGGAAGAGCCGCGGCGCGCTCGGCGGCTAACCCTTCTTTCACGACGATCATGCTGACCGCCCATCACCTCGACGTCGCCCGTCGACACAACGCGATCCTGCGCGACCTGTCGCTGTCGATCGAACCCGGCCGCGTCACCGCGCTGCTCGGCCGCAACGGCGCGGGCAAGAGCACGCTGCTGAAGACCTTCGCCGGCGAACTCACCGGCGGCGTCGCGCCGAACGGCGTGCGCGTGACCGGCGACATCACGCTGAATGGCGAACCGCTCGCACACATCGACGCACCGCGGCTCGCGTGCCTGCGCGCGGTGCTGCCGCAGGCCGCGCAGCCGGCGTTCCCGTTCAGCGTCGACGAAATCGTGCTGCTCGGCCGCTATCCGCATGCGCGGCGCAGCGGTGCGACGTCGCATCGCGATCGCGACATCGCGTGGTGCGCGCTCGAACGCGCGGGCGCCGAGGCGCTCGTCGGCCGCGACGTCACGACGCTGTCGGGCGGCGAACTCGCGCGCGTGCAGTTCGCCCGCGTGCTCGCGCAGCTGTGGCCGGACGACGATGCGATGGAAAGCGGCCCGCGCTACCTGCTGCTTGACGAGCCGACCGCCGCACTCGATCTGTCGTATCAGCATCGCCTGCTCGAAACCGTGCGCGCCGTGGCACGCGAGTGGCAGCTCGGCGTGCTCGCGATCGTGCACGATCCGAACCTCGCCGCGCGGCATGCGGATACGATCGCGATGCTCGCCGACGGCACGATCGTCGCGCACGGCACGCCGCGCCACGTGATGACGCCGGCACATATCGCGCGGTGCTACGGATTCGCGGTGAAGATGGTGGAAACCGGCGACGGTGCGCCGCCGGTGATGGTGCCGGCGTAGCGCGTGTGGCGTGCGCATTACGCCGCGCGATGTCATCGCATGATCGATCGCAACGACTTTCACAACGCATCATTCGCGCTTCGCGCATCCCCTTCAAGGAGACCCACGTGCCGCTTCCGATGACCCGCATCATCCTGTACGTCCAGGACGTCGCAACACTGAAGACGTTCTACCAACGGCATTTCGATCTACCCGTCATCGAGGAAATCGAACACGAGTGGGTCGTGCTCGGCGCAGGCGCCATCGAGCTCGCGCTGCATCTCGCCGGCCCGGCGTTCCGCCGCGCGGTGACGGCTCACACGGAAGCGCGCGCGGAATCCAGCCACGTGAAGTTCGTGTTCTCGATCGGCCAGGACATCGCCGCACATCGCAATCGACTGGCCGGCAGCGGCGTGACGGTGCGCGATCTCAAGCGCTACGACGGGTTCGCGTACACGATGTACGACGGCATCGATCCGGAAGGCAACGTCTTCCAGGTGATGCAGGCCGACTGACGTTCCGTTCGGACTGGGCGCTCACTCAAACGCCCCGGCCGGCATCGCCGTCGCCCAGCGCCGCGCGACCGGCGCGCCCCCGCTCAATGCTCGAGATCCGCCGCGCCGAACGTCCGCATCTTCCAGCCGAGTCGCACGGCGAGCATCCGCATCGAGAAGCCGGCCGCCAGCGCGACGACCGTCGCGAAGCCCGCATCGACGCCGAGATGCAGCATCCCGACATAGAGCCCGCCCGTAACGAACGCGACGCTCGCATACAGCTCCTCGCGCAGGATCAGCGGCATCTCGTTGCACAGCAGGTCGCGCAGCATCCCGCCGCAGACGCCCGTAATCGCGCCGGCCAGCACGACGATGATCGGCGCGGTGCCGGTCGATGCGCCGACGTCGCAGCCGATGATCGTGAACGCCGCGAGGCCGATCGCGTCGACGGTGACGAACAGCGTCTTCATTCGCGTGACATGCCGTGCGGCCCATGACGCGACGGTTGCCGCGACCAGCGTGATCACCAGGTACTCGGGATGCGCGATCCAGCCGAGCGGATAGTGGCCAAGCAGCACGTCGCGCACGGTGCCGCCGCCGAGCGCCGTCACCGCGCCGACGAGTGCGAGCCCGAAGCGGTCCATCCCGCGGCGCATGCCCATCAGCGCCCCCGACATCGCTTCCGCGACGATTGCAATCAGATAAAGCGTATGCATGGTGCGCGTCAGTCATCCGTGCGGAACAGATCGAGCACGCGCTCGCGCTCGGCCGCATCGACCGCGGCAGGTGTCGATTCGATGGGCTTGCCGTTGTCGCCCCGCACGTCGGACGCACCAGCCACCGCCGCCGCTGCCGCCCCGCCGCATGCGAAGCGGCTGCGGATGTAGGACGGCACGTCGGCCGTGCACGTGCCGCGCGTGTATTCGGCGTAGACGAAGTCGCCGTCGACGAGCGCGACGTCCTGCGGCGGCGTCGCCTCGACCGGCGTACGCCCGTCGACGGCCGTCTTCATGTAGTCGAGCCAGACCGGCAGCGCCAGCGACGCGCCGGTCGCACGCCCCATCGGGCGCGGCGTGTCGTAGCCGAGCCATGCGACGGCGACGACGCCCGACGAATACCCGGCAAACCACACGTCCTTCGACCCGTTCGACGTGCCCGTCTTGCCGGCCGCGTCGTCGCGGCGCAGCGCGAGCGCGCCGCGCGCGGTGCCGGATTTCACGACGTCGCGCAGCATGCTGTCCATCACGAACGCATTGCGCGCCGACACGACGCGCTCACCCGACGGCGCCGTCGCCTCGTACATCGCACCGCCGTGACGCTGCTTCACCGACAGGATCAGGCGCGGCTCCATCCGCGTGCCGCCGTTCGCGAACACGCTGTACGCGCTCGCGAGTTCGAGCGGCGTCACGGCGCCCGCGCCGAGCGCGAGCGGCAGCGACGCCGGATTGCGCTGCGCGTCGAAGCCGAAGTGCACCGCGTGCTGCTGCACGTAGCGCGCGTCGGTGGCCTGCATCAGGCTGACCGCCACCAGGTTCTTCGAGCGCATGAGCCCGCGCCGCACCGGAATGAAGCCTTCGTAGTTGTTGGCGAAATTGCGCGGGCGCCATGGCCGCGCGCCGGTTTCCTCATGCGTGAGCGTGCGCTGCGTATCGTCGACGAGCACGCCCGGGAAGTAGCCCTTTTCCAGCGCCGCCGAATAGACGAACGGCTTGAAGCTCGACCCCGGCTGACGATACGCCTGCAGCGCATGGTCGAACACGTTGCGGTTGAAATCCGCGCCGCCGACGAGCGCGAGCATGTCACCCGTGGCCGCGTCGAGCGACACCAGTGCGCCCTCGAGCCCGTTGCGCGCATCGCGCTGCGCGCGCGGCTGGCGGCTCAGCGTGCGGGCGAGCGACGATTCGGCCGCGCGCTGGTCGCGCATCGAGATCGTCGTCGTCACGTCGAGGCCGAGCGTATAGGCGTCGTCATGGAAACGCTCGACCATCATCCGGCGCGCGCGCTCGGCGACGTACGGCGCTGCCATGATCCCCGGCGGCGGCGTGGTTGCCAGCACGATCGGCGCGTCGACGGCCGCGTGATACGTCGCGTCGTCGAGCTGGCCGAGCGCATGCATGCGGCCGAGCACGTAGTTGCGCCGCGCGGTCGCGCGTGCCGGATTGACGACCGGGTTGAACGCGGACGGCGCCTTTGGCAGCCCCGCGAGCACGGCTGCCTCGCCCGCGCTCAGCGCGTCGAGCGGCTTGCCGAAATACACGTTCGCGGCCGCCGCAAAACCGTAGGCCCGCTCGCCGAGATAGATCTCGTTCATGTACAGCTCGAGCAGCTTGTCCTTGCTGTATTCGCGTTCGAGCTTGGTCGCCATCAGGATCTCGGCGAGCTTGCGGCTCAGCACCTTGTCGCGCGTCAGGTAGAAGTTGCGCGCAACCTGCATCGTGATCGTGCTGCCGCCCTGCCCCGGCTGCCCCGTCAAGACGTTCGCGAACGTCGCGCGCGCGAGGCCGTTGAAATCGACCGCGCCGTGCTGGTAGAACTTCGCGTCCTCGGCCGCGAGCAGCGCCTGCCGCATCAGCGGCGGGATGCGTTCGAGCGGCACGAACTCGCGCCGCTCGACGCCGTATTCGGCCAGCAGGTCGCCGTCGCGCGAGAAGATCCGCAGCGGCAGGGCGGGACGGTACACGGCGAGGTGCTCGACGGACGGCAATTGTGTCCAGATCCGCTGGATCGTCCATGCGCCGATGCCCGCGCAGGCGACCGTCAGGCCGAGCAGCGCGCCCGCGAGCGTGCGCCACACACGGCGACGGCGTGGCGGTGGCGCCGATGGCGGCGGCGGGGATGCGGTGTGGTCGGTCATGTCGGGCTCCTTCTTCGATGCTGCGACGGCCGGTGCGCGAGAGGCACCGACGGTCACGAAAGGCGCGCATTGTCGAAGGGATGGCACGAAACCGGAACATTCTTTAGCCAAAGTTTGGCTGGCTAAATTTTATTTAGGAAAGTGCGCCGGGCCGTTCACGTCGTATCTGCGACCGCGTGACGCATCGTTGGACGAACCGTGCTGCGCGCGAGCCGGTTCGGCGGTAGCATCGTGTGATGTTCGATCGATACCTTGGCCTGTGGGGCCTCGTTCCTGACGGCGGCCCGATCGTGACCGCTAGCGGCGGCCTGTTGCCCGTCGTCTGGCAATCGCGGCCGGCGATGTTGAAAGTCGCTACCTGCGACGAAGAACGTCGCGGCAATGCGCTGATGACCTGGTGGAACGGGCAAGGCGCCGCGCAGGTGTGGCTCCACGACGGCGATGCGATTCTGCTCGAACGGGCGCAGCCGGAACCGACGCTGGCCGGCTTTTCGGCATCGGGGCATGACGACGATGCGATGCGCATCGCGTGCGATGTCGTCGCGCGGCTGCATGCGTATCGTGCTTCGGAGCCGCCTTCGGTCGTGCCGCTGCATGACTGGTTTCAGGCGCTGCTGTCCGACGCTTCAGCCAGTGTCGTGCTTCGTTGCTCGGGAACGGTCGCGCGCCAGCTGCTGGACGGGCCGCCCGTCGACGAAGTCGTCCTGCACGGCGACATCCATCACGGCAACATTCTCCATTTCGGCGATCGCGGCTGGCGTGCGATCGATCCGAAAGGGCTGCGCGGCGATCGCGCATTCGACTACGCGAACCTGTTCTGCAATCCTTCACACGACGTTGCGGTCGATCCGGTGCGGTTCGAACAGCGTGTCATGGTCGTGGCCGATGCTGCACGGCTCGATAGGCGCCGGTTGCTGCAGTGGATTCTCGCGTGGTCGGGTTTGTCGGCCGTGTGGCTGATCGAAGACGGCCTGTCGCCCGATACACGGCTGCAGGTCGCGACGCTCGCGGCGGCTGCGCTCGACCTGTAGCCACACGCATCGCCCGTGAAAACGGGTTCATCATGAATTCCCGGGGAACGCGGGAAGACCGACGGCTCCCGGCCAGGAGGGGACGTTCGACAAGGGTGCGGGAATCGTCGACAATCAAGCCCGCTTATATAACCATTCCAACAAAGGCAAAACAATGATGACTTCCAGCGATGGCCTGACCAGTCCGGCACGTCTCCTGCGGCTCGCCTCGTGGGTAATTGCGATCATCTTCGCTGTCTTTCTGAACATGCTCGGCAGTCTCGTGATTCGCGACATGGCCTTCGCTCCGAGGGGCGGGCCGCCCGTCGTCGAGCAATTCGCGGATGCGCCATTGAAGGCGCGGCTGGATGCAGCCCGACGCGATCTGCAGGCACGGCACGACGCGCTTGCCGAGAAGGCCGACGCAATGGAGGTGGCTCGCGGACGCGCCGCGAAGGAGTACGCGGCCGAGAAAGAAAGTTTCCGCAACTGGCTGGCAACCCGCTCAGTGACGGGAGACAGTGCGAGGGACCCGGACATTCTGGCGAGAACTCGCAAGCTGGATACGCTCCAGGCCGTGGTCGTCAACTGGCAGCATCAGATCGATGCGGTCGGCGACCAGCAACGGGCCCTGGCGTCGCAGCAGGCTCAAGTCGACACGCAAATCGCCGACGCGGACGCGGCAGCCCAACAGCGCTTCGAAAAGGCGGACCGGCATTACGAGTTGCAGGTGTTCGGACTGCGGCTTGCGCTCACGCTGCCGATTCTGCTGATGGCGATCTGGCTGTTCGTGCGCTATCGCAAGATGCGCTACTGGCCTTTCGTATATGGCTTCGGCCTGTTTTCACTGAGCGCATTTTTCATCGAACTGGTCCCGTACTTGCCGAATTTCGGCGGCTATGTCCGGGTCCTGGTCGGCATTGCGCTCACGGTGTTCGCCGGCCTTTACATGATGAAGGCCTTTCAGCGCTATGCCGAACGTAAGCGGCTCGAATTGCAGCAGGATCAGGGAGAACGTGCGCGCACGATCGGATACGAAAAGGCCGTTCGCTCACTCGAAAAAAAACGCTGCCCGTCATGCGACAAACAATGGAATCTCGGCGGCGACGACTCTACGTTCTGCGTGCATTGCGGATTGCGGCTCTTCAACGTATGCGGATGCGGTGGCCGGAATTTCTTCTTCTTCCCCCATTGCCATCAATGTGGCGCGACGCAGGGTAATGAGTCGCCGGCGGCATCCGACTGACGGTCGGTGTGTTCGCAACACGCACCGGCTGGATTCCGTCGATGCCAGGTTGAATCCGCAGCTGACATCTGCCGTTGGAACCGCGGCCACTCGACCGTCGGAAACGGGGCGTCAAACGGCTCCCCCGGAAACCCACGAAGAAGCCGAAAAAAAGCCCGCCGGCATCCGCCGGCGGGCTTTCACATCCAACTGCCTGAACGACGCTTACCGCGCCGGATTCAGCAACAGGTTCATGTGACGGTTCACATCTTTGTACAGCAGATAACGGAAGCGCCCAGGCCCACCCGAATAGCACGCCTGCGGGCAGAACGCGCGCAACCACATGAAGTCACCGGCTTCAACCTCGACCCAATCCTGGTTCAGTCGATAAACCGCCTTCCCTTCCAGCACATACAACCCGTGCTCCATCACGTGCGTTTCAGCGAACGGAATCACGCCGCCCGGCTCGAACGTCACGATGTTCACGTGCATGTCGTGGCGCATGTCGCTCATGTCGACGAAGCGCGTCGTCACCCATGCGCCGTTGGTGCCCGGCATCGGGATCGGCTCGACGTCCTGCTCGTTGGTCACGAAGGCTTCCGGCAGCGGAATGCCGTCGACGGCCTGATAGTGCTTGCGCACCCAGTGGAAACGCACCGCGGCATCGCTGACGTTGTGCAGCGTCCAGTCCGCGCCCGGCGGAATGAACGCGTAGCCGCCCGGCTTCAGCACGTGCTTCGTGCCTTGCAGCGTCAGCTCGGCCTCGCCTTCGACGACGAACAGCACCGCTTCGGCGTTCTTGTCCTGCTCGGGCTTGTCGCTGCCGCCGCCCGGGTTCACTTCGACGATGTACTGCGAGAAGGTTTCCGCGAAACCCGACAGCGGGCGGGCGATCACCCACAGGCGCGTGTTCGTCCAGAACGGCAGCCAGCTCGTGACGATGTCGCGCATCACACCCTTCGGGATCACCGCGTACGCCTCGGTGAACATCGCGCGATCGGTCAGCAGATCGGTCTGCGGCGGGTGGCCGCCGTGCGGCGCGTAATACGTTGTCTTAGACATAGTGCATCCAGGCAATGGGTTGGTCCGGCCCCGGGTGCCAACGGCATCGGGCGGCACGTACGCGCGTGGGGCACGCATGCGGCGGCGGGACATCGTTGCCGGGGTGGCTTGAAGGCGCATGCGCCTTCGTTCGGTCGGCCAGGCTTCGCGACGGGTTCGTCCGGTTCTTCGGACGCGGCGGCCCATGCTTGTGGGGCCGGCGACCGGGCCGTGGCGCTCGCGATCATGCGGCGAGGCGCGGCCAGCGGCACGGTGCGATGCCGTACGCGAGCATCGCCGACGATAGCGAAGTCGTTCGCAATCGACCAATTAAATGTTGCGATGGATTGCATTCGATTTCCCACTACTAGCCGGCAGCCGCGATACGCGGTGAGGACGCGCGAAACGACGCTCTGGCTATCAGGGAAATCCTGACGGACGGGGCTACGTGCATGTTCGCCCGGACGCTACCGGACAGATGAAAAGCCGCAGCCGCTGTCGCGACACACGCGGTTCGCGACACATCCGGTTACGCAGACTGGAGCGCGACGACGTGCGCACGGCAGCAAGCCGCACCGCGCCAGTCATGAGCCGCCGTCAGGCCGCAGAACGGGGGCCAACGGGAATCGAATGGAACGCGAATGGTATCGGCGCTACTCGGACGCATTCAGTCACGAGAGTCGATGGAGTCGGAAAGCGGGGAAATACAGCGAGGAGGAAACTTGCCGGCCCGTCGATCGGGCATCTGGCCGCGGCTGAGGGAGCCGGAAGGTATTCGCCGGTCTGGCCGGCGATGACGGCCCGGCAGGCTGCCGGGCCGAATCTCGCGTCGGGTGCCGACGCCGTCGGCGCGCCGGTGCGCGGTTCACGCACCGAGCCGCGCCAGCGACGATCAGTCCCAGTCGCGGTGATGGTGATGCTTGCGGTGGCGGTAGCCACGATCGCCGCGACCACCGTAATCGCGCTCGTACGAGCTGCGCGACATGTTGCCGCCGAGCGCCGCGCCGGCGCCGCCGCCGACCGCCGCACCCAGCAGGCCGCCCGTGCGGCCGCCCATCGCGTTGCCTGCCGCGGTACCTGCGCCGCCGCCGAGGGCGCCGCCGATGATCGCGCCGGTGCGCTCGTGACGGTTCGACGTCACCGCGCCACCCGCGCCGCCGCCGATGGCGCCGCCGATCACCGAGCCCGTGCTGCCGCCGAGCGCACCGCCGACCGCTGCGCCGGCTACCCCGCCGAGCGCGCCGCCAAGCGCGTTGTTCATGTCACCTGCCATGGCCGGCAGTGCAGTCGCGCCGGTCAAAGCGGCGACGACGAGAGCGGGGGCGATTTTCTTCCACATTCCCGTATTCTTCCTTGTTCGCAATCTGGTTATTGAAGGTCCGCTCGGTACGACGATCTGAATCGATCGACGTCGTGTCAGGCATTGTGCCGAACCGCGGACCAATTCATTTCATTGAGCTTGCGGCGAAGAATAGCACCGGTCCCCCATCCTTGCCGTGGACATTCTGGTAACAAGTTGTTTACGAATAAGCGCGTTCGAACGGCTGCACCCGAATGCCCGCAAACCCGCGCCAGCATTGGCTTCGCCGAGGGCTCGGCCGTGCGGAACGACAGGCCGGCGATAGGCGGCGTCGCACGTTTGCGACACACGTGGCAACACATCGGGAACGAATCGTGGGCGGCGCCTGAAACGGCGGCGCGGAAGAAATGAAGAGGGTCAGTACACGCCCGGCAGCAGACGCCAGGTCCGCGCGCAATACGCGTCGTATTCGGCGCCGAATTGCTCGCGCAGCAGCGCCTCTTCGGAGCGAATACGCGCGACGAGCGGCACCATCGTCAGCACGACCAGCAGCAAGCCGACTCCCGAGCGGAATGCCAGCGCCCACCCGACCGAATTGACGACCAGGCCGAGATAGCTCGGATTGCGGATGCGGCGGTAGATGCCGTCGGTCACGAGCGTATGGCCCGGCTGGATCGCGACGAGCCCGCTGAAGCGCTTGCCGAGCACGAATACGGGCCAGATGCGCAGCACACCGCCCACGATGTACAACACGACGCCGATCCAGCGCACCGCCTCGCCGCCGAAAGTCCAGAAGTCGAGCCGGTCGGTCAGCGCGGGCAGGTATGCGAGCAGGAACCCGCTCACCCCGAACGCCGCGAGCACCCAGCGGTTGTCGCGGTTCTCGCGCTCGCCGCTGCTGAGGTTGCCTTCGGTGAACAGCGCGGCGACGGCCATCGCGAGCGTCGCGACGACGACGACGGTCAGCTGTGGATGCGAGAAAAAGGCCGCGAACCCGCCGCTGCCGAGCACCGCGAGCCCGAGATAGACGAGCGTGGAGAGGGCCGACGCGACTGCGATCTTGCGGGTGACTGCCATGGCTGCCTCACAGAAACGCGGAATGCGCTTTCCTGTGAAGTATAGGAAGCGCGCGCACGCCGCGCAGCGCACCGCCGTCATGCGATACGAGAATCCGCGCGAGTCCCCGGCGCCACGCGTCGGCGCTGACCGATGCGGCCAGCACTTGCGCCCGATGCCGGATCAGCGGATGCGGAAGTTGCCGCCGATCCCGACGCTGACGGGCGGCGCGTAATACGCCGGCGCATAGCCGTAGTAGGCCGGCGCGGGCGCGTAGCCGTACGGCGGCGCGACGTAGCAGCCGGACAGGCCGCCGATCAGGGCAAGCGTGATGAGAAGTCTGGTCATGGCTCGATTCCCGGCGCGAAAGACGAATGGCACCTCGCGAAAGCCGTGCCGCCGTGAAGGGCGGCGGCCGGCACGAAGAGGCGATCCGCCCTTCCTGTCGCTCGGTGAAGCAATGCGCGGAGTCTAGCGCCGGGTGGGCCTGGCCGAGTTTCGTCGGCGGTTACACGTGTTACCTCGCATGACCGCTGAAACAGGCGTTGGCACGGCGGCGGGCCGGTACGCGATGCCGTGCCGTCGCCGCGTGCAATCGACGCGTTACACGAAACGCGCGCGAATGCGCTGCGCGAGCGCTTCGAGCGTCGCCGCGTCGGCGATCTCGCGCGCATGCATCCGCAACTCGGCGCCTTCCCAGCGCGGAATCACGTGGAAGTGCACATGCGGCACCGTCTGGCCGGCGGCCGCGCCGTTGAACTGGCCGATGAATACACCGTCCGGTTCGAGCGCCGCGCGCACCGCCGCCGCGACGCGCTGCGTCATGCGAATGCCGGCCGCGGCGGCGTCGCCGGACAACTCGAAGATCTGCGCGGCCGGCTCCGTCGGGATCACGAGCACGTGGCCGTCGGCCTGCGGCATCAGATCCATGATCGCGAGGGTCGCGTCGTCTTCCGCGACTTTCACGCACGGCAGTTCGCCGCGCAGGATCTTGGCGAACGGGTTGTTGTTGTCGTAGGACATGGCGTTTTCCGATAACGGTTGGACTGGGAGAGGGAGAAAGCGATGCCGGACGATTATCGGCCGACGGCCGGTCGGATTTCAACTTGTCAGGCCGCATCGCCCTTGCGGCGAACAATGGCCGCCGGCTCGCCTGCAGCATCGGTAACGGAATGGAATATCCGGCCGTCGCCATCCGTTTGTTTCGAGCGTGGGTTCACGCGGCAACAGCACGATCGCGAACCTGCGCCGGACACCCGTCGGCTGCGCAGGCCGGCAGCCGGGATGACTGCTCGCGATCATCAACCGGAGTCATGCCATGGACCCTCTCCCCTCCTGTCGTTCCCCCGCCACGCCCGTCCTTGCGGTTGATCCGCCGGTCGTCGCGCGCGTCCGGCGCACGCTTGCGCACTCGCTATGCCGCGCGGCATGCGGCGCCGGGCTGGTCGCGTTGTCGTCGGCGTTCGCCTGGGCCGGCGGCAGCGACATCATCTTGCCGATTCCATCGTTTACCGCGTCGACCGTGCCCGCCAACGGCGATGTCAATCCGTACGGCATCGCGTTCGTGCCGCGCGGCGTGCCGAGCTGGAGCACGCTGAAACCCGGCGACGTCGCCGTGTCCAACTTCAACGCGGCGTCGAACACGCAAGGCACCGGCACGACGATCGTGAAGCTGTCGCCCGGCAAGACGCCGGCGGCCTTCTTCCAGGGCAGCAATCTCGGCCTGACGACCGCGCTCGCGGTGCTGCGCAGCGGCTTCGTGCTGGTCGGCAACGTCCCGGCGCCGGACGGCAAGACCGTCGTGCCGCCAGGGTCGCTGCTCGTCATCGGTCCGCAAGGCAATCTCGTCACGCAACTCAGCAGTGCGGCGCTGCTCGACGGGCCGTGGGACATGACCGTGATCGATCGCGGCCAGCGCGTGACCGCGTTCGTGTCGAACGTGCTGAACGGGACGGTCTCGCGCATCGAACTCGCGATCGGCGACAACGGCGTCACGATGCTGCCGGGCTCGCGCGTCATCGCGTCGGGCTACGTGAATCGAACCGATCCCAGTGCACTCGTCGTCGGCCCGACTGGCCTCGCTTACGACCCGAACATCGACGTGCTGTATGTCGCGTCCACCGGCGACAACGCCGTGTTCGCGATCCAGAACGCGGCGTCGACGAATCGCAACGGCGGCGTCGGACGGATGATCTACTTCGACGTGGCACACCTGCACGGCCCGCTCGCGCTGGCGCTCGCGCCGAACGGCCATCTCGTGACCGCGAACGGCGATGCGGTCAACGCCGACCCGCAGCAGCCGAGCGAGATCGTCGAATTCACGGTGGACGGGCGCTTCGTCGCGCAAATGCAGGTCGACACCGTGCCGGGGGCCGCGTTCGGCCTCGCGTTCGGGCACGGCAGCAAAGGCCAGCTGGAATTCGCAGCCGTCGACGACAACACGAATACCGCGACGGTCTGGACCCTGCGCTCCGACCACAACAACGCGCAGTAACGCGCCGCCTGGACGGGCCGCATGCGGCCCGTTCGCTCCAGACGATCGACACATGCGAGTCACACACGCCGGGCACCTTGCGCGCGGTCGGCGCCGCCCGGCGTCGCACCCACCCGCGATTGCCACCGCCGGCCCGAACCTGCGACACTGCCGGTTCAGGTTCCGCCTGCCGACAATCGAGGACGCTCGCGCATGACGATCCCCTTCAAGAAGCTGATCCTGCGCGGCGTCGCGCTCGCCGTCGTCGCCGCGGTCGGCTACACGGGCCATATGTTGTCCCGGCTCGCGCCGATCGCGACCGGCTATGCGGCGAAGGCACTGTGTTCCGGCGTGTACGTGTCGGGCCGCCCGGCCGCGTCCGTGATCGACGTCGACATCATGGCCGGCGTGCATCCGCTGCTGAAACTGGTACACCCGTCGATCGACCCCGATCATCATCGCGCGACGGCGACCTTCGCCGGCTTCGCCGAACGCGAAGCCGACTTCCGGCCCGGGCTCGGCTGCACGCTCGCGCTCGGGCCGTCGCCCGGCGCGTTGCCGGCCGCGCTGCCGCCTCTCCCCGACCCGCCGTCCACCCAGCCGGCACCGGTCACGCTGCCGGCCGGCATCGACGCGCAGAAGCTGCAGACCGCGCTCGACCGCGCGTTCGACGAGCCCGATCCGGCGCGGCCGCGGCGCACGCGCGCGGTCGTCGTGATGTGGCGCGGCCAGGTGATCGCCGAACGCTATGCGCCCGGCTTCACGGCCGACACGCCGCTACCCGGCTGGTCGATGACGAAGACCGTCACGGCCGCACTGGTCGGCACGCTCGTCGCGCAGCACAAGCTGTCGCCCGATGCGTCGGCGCTGCTGCCCGAATGGCGCGGCGGCGGCGATCCGCGCGCCGCCATCACGCTCGACGAGCTGCTGCGCATGACGAGCGGCCTGCAATTCAACGAGGACTACGACGACCCGCTGTCCGACGTCGCATTGATGCTGTACGCGCAGCCCGATACCGCGCGGTTCGCGTCGGCGAAGCCGCTCGCCGCGGCACCCGGCGCGCAGTGGTCCTACTCGAGCGGCACGAGCGCGATCCTCGCGCGCGTGATGCGCGAGGCACTGGGCGGCAGCGACGGCGACTACCTCGCGTTACCGCACCGCGCGCTGTTCGCGCCGCTCGGGATGCGCAGCGCGGTGTTCGAGCCCGATGCGTCCGGCACGCTCGTCAGCCCGTCGTACATGTATGCGAGCGCACGCGACTGGGCGCGCTTCGGGCAACTGCTGCTGCAGGATGGCGTGTGGGACGGGCAGCGGCTGCTGCCGGAAGGCTGGGTGCGCTACCTGACGCGCACGACGCCGCAGTCGGCGCGACAGGAGTATGGCGCGCAGCTGTGGGTCAAGGTGCCGGAGCCGTTCAACGATCGCGATCCGCATGCGGTCGCGATGCCGGCCGACGCGTTTCATGCGGTCGGCCATGAAGGCCAGTTCGTGAGCGTGGTGCCGAGCCGGCAGCTGGTGGTCGTGCGGCTCGGGCTGTCGCGGCCGGAATCCGCGTGGAATCACGAGGCGTTTCTCGCGCGCGTGCTCGACGCGGTGCCGGCGCCCGGCGCATGAAAGCGGGCCCGAGGGCCCGTGCATATCGGTCGTGACGCGAACGCGGTGGCGCTTGCCACGCCGCCACATCGCCACACCGCACACTACCTGCGAAGCATCACGGGTTCGCGCTGCCCGCGTATTTCTGGAAGCCTTCGCGCGTCGCGAGACGTTCGATATAGCGCGACACCGCCGGGAAATCCGGATGCTCGAACGGCGTGCCGAACCAGCGGTTCACCGACAGGCCGATCGGAATGTCCGCGAGCGTGAAGCCGTTGCCGGCCACGTACGCGCCGGTCGCTTCGAGCTGCGCGTTCAGCACCTGCATGTGCTTCGTCCAGCCCGCGATCGACTGCGCGATGCCGGCCGGATCCTGGTGATCGGGCGATTTGCGCACGAGGCCTAGGAACGCGCCGACCCACGAGCGGTTCAGGTCCGCGCCCTGCCAGTCGATCCATTGATCGACCCGCGCGCGCGCCTGCGGCTCGGCCGGATACAGCGCATCGCCGCCGTAGCGGTTCGCGAGGTAGCGGATGATCGTGTTCGATTCCCAGAGCACGAAATCGTCGTCCTTGATGACGGGCACGAGACCGTTCGGATTCAGCGCGAGATAGGCCGGATCGTGGGTCGTGCGGAAGCCCGCGCCCCAGTCTTCCTGTTCGAACGGCAGGTTCAGCTCGGTGCACAGCCACAGCACCTTGCGAACGTTGATGGACGGGATCTTGCCGAGGATGTGCAGCATGCAGTCTCCTTGTGAGGTCGGATGCGGAGCATTCGGGACGCACGACACGCGCCGAACGCGTTCACGCCGAATTTATACACGACCTTGTGGCAAACGACAGCCCGTCCGCGGAAAATCCGCATGCGGACGATGCGTCAGGTCACGCAGCGCGTGCTCGGCCGTCGGGAACCGGAACATGAATCCGTCCTGATGCAGCCGCGCCGGCATCACGCGCTGGCCGTCCAGCAGCAGCTCGGCCATCTCGCCGATCGCGACGCGCAGCGGCGCGGCCGGCACGTGCAGCCAGGCCGGGCGATGCAGCACCTTCGACACGACCTGCACGAACTCGCGCTGGGTCAGCGGCGCGGGTGCGACCGCGTTGTAGACGCCGTGCATGCCCGAATTCGCCATCGCACGCGCGATGATCCGCAGCACGTCGTCCCGGTGGATCCAGCTCATCACCTGCGCGCCGTCACCGAAGCGCCCGCCCATCCCGAAGTAGTGCGGCAACAGCATCGGGCGCAGCGCGCCGCCGGGGCCGAACACGACGCCCAGCCGCAAAACGACCGAACGAACGCCATGACGCTCGAGCGGTTGTGCCGACTGCTCCCACTGCCGGCACAGCGCCGACATGAAGCCGCTGCCGGCGCTGCTGCCTTCGTCGAGCCGCTCGTCCGAAGGACGCACGCCGTAGTAACCGATCGCCGATGCCTGGATCCACGTGCGCGGCTTGACCTCGGCGGTCTCGACCCAGCGCATCAGCGATTCCGTCACGCCGACGCGGCTCGCGAGCAGCACCGCCTGCCGGCGCTTGCTCCAGCGTGCACCGAGCACCGGCGCGCCCGCGAGATTGATGACCGTGTCGAAACGCTCGTGCGGCTGCAACTGCTCGACGGACGTGACGCTGCGCACGCGGCCGTGAAACGCGTAGGCCGCGCGCAGCGGATCGCGCGCCAGCAACGTGACCGCATGCCCAGCATCGAGCAGATGGTTCACGAGGGTTTCGCCGATGAAGCCGGTCCCGCCAGTGACGAGCACATTCCCCGGCGGCTGCCCCGCGAACGGATTGACGACCGGCTCGCGTCGCGCGATCCGGCAGGCCGCGATTCCGTCGCGGATTCCCGAAATCGTCACGCCCACGGCAAACAGGCTGAGCAACCAGCCGTGCCAGCCGAGGTCGAGCGCCTGCAGCGCGGTCGGCTCGTGCGCCCACGTGGCCAGCTGCATCGCGATCATTCCGAACAGCGCGCCGCCGTTGACGGCCAGCAGCGTGTGCAGCACGCGCTCGGTCGCCGGCAGCTTGCGGCTCTGGTCCTCGACGACGAAATCCCACAACGTCAGCACCACCTCGACGACGACCACCACCGCGAGGGCCGCGACCCACGCGCCGTGAAAGGCGACGTTCGCGATCGATGCGAACACGAGACCGTAAAGCACGGAGCGCACCGCGTGAATTCCCAGCTCGAGCCGCGCGCGCGGGCTATGCGGCAGATCCTGCGTGAGTTCGTGGTGGTAAAGCGTATCGAATGCGCCCATCGCGCCCTGCACGATCAGCAGGTTGAGCGCCCAGTCGTAAGCAGGCAAGGTGTTCATACCGCGTCCCTCCTCCAAAGCCAGACAAGCGGCGGCACCATCGCGACGAGTGCCGCCGCGTCGATCGCCACGTGGCCCGATACCTGGGCCTGCAATGAAAACAGCATGTCCTGCGGCGCCCAGATCAGCAGGCCGGCCAGCAGCCATCCCCACACTTCCCGTTTCTGCAACCTGTTGCCGAGGTGCACGAGCGCCAGCATCCAGACCGACGCACATTGCACCGTCGCGCCCATCAGCGACATCCACCAGATCTGTTGCGCATGCGCCGCGTCAGGTGCCGTTCCCGTCCAGAAATGCAGCTCGATGGCGCGGTGATACGCGTCGAGCCACGGCGCGCTTGCAACCCAAGGAACGGCAACGCCGACGAGCAGGTGTGCAAGCGCCGCGCAGTACATCCAGGTCACGACGATCCGGCGCGCCGCGTCACCCACCGGACGATCCGCCGTGGGTGCGGCAGCACGGTCGCGACCGCTACCGCACGCCGCTCCGTCGCACGGCGCTTCGGCGCGATAGCCGAGCCAGCGCGATACCGCATGCCAGTTGCGCGCAAAGCGGCGATATAGCAGCGCCAACGCACCGCGCACGGCCGGCACGCGCAGCAACCGGACGACCCAGCGACGGCCGGTCAGCGCCTGGGCGGCCAGGATGCTGTCCACGCCGGTCAGCATGCGTCCGTCGGGCAAACGCGCGTGCAATTCGCGGTTCAGCGCGGGCAGGTCGACGCCCAGCGGCGCGGGATCGAAACCCGGCTCGGCGATATCGACGAAAGCCAGCCGGCGTCGCGCGTCGCGGGCCCCGAGACGCTTGATCTCCGCCACGCATAACGGACATCGTCCGTCGAAGTACAGCACCAGTTCACTTGAGTCCATGATTCGCATTCCTTCTTTTTTCTGTCGCATGCCTCATGAATCGATCGACTGCTTTCCGCTGTGCCGAACCGCTGCTTCTGTTCAGCGGCACCGGCACACTTACATCGGCTTGAGCACCATCAGGAAGTAGACGGTCAGCATTGCGAAGAACGCCGGATAGCCGAGCAGTTCCCAGCGCTTCGCGTAAAGCCAGTAGCGTTCCGGCAGCGCGGCCTCGCCGCTCGCATGAGCGAGCTTCGCCATCGCGGCCAGTTCGACCTGCAGCCACACGACCGGCAGCCAGCACACGCCGGCGATCGCGTACAGCACGATCGACGCCATGAGCCACGGCGTATCCCACGGCCAGCCGGCCGTATGCGCGAGCCACAGGCCCGATGCCGGCTGGAAGATCACGGCCGGGGTCGTGAACCACCAGTCCGCGCGCACCACGAGCCGCGACACGGCCGCAATGGCGGGCACCGAGCGCGTGCGGTTCGCGAAGAACAGGTAGAACGCGGTGCCGAACCCCGTGCCAACCAGCAGCACCGAGGACAGGATGTGAAGCGCCTTGATGACGAGATAGGTATTCATGCTCGTTCTTCTTCTGCAAAAAGGATCAACAGGATCGCGAGAATCGGTACGTTCTTGAGCACGGGGCCGAACGGTTCGGCGAGCAGGCCCGGCATCGTGACCGCGATGACGGCCGAATACGCGACGATCAGCGCGGCTTGCGCGGCCCACAGGCGGCGCGACGGCGCGACGACGGTTGCGACGCCGAACGCGAAGTCCAGCGCGCTGGCCGTATAGAGCGCGATCAGCGCGGGCAGCCCCGTCAGGTGCGCGGGTGCGAGCAGCGCGAGGCTTGCGTGCCGCGGATGGATGAACGCGCTGGCGATGGCCGTCCAGATCCACACGATCGCCAGCGCGCCCAGCAGCAGCGGACGACGCCACATCGCGAGCGCGTCGCGACGCAGCGCCGCGGCGTCCGCGCCGATGAAGCCGTCGATTCCGCGCGGCGGCCGGCCGAGCATCGCCGTGGCGGCAGCCGGATCGCCGGTGTTCCCGCCACGCAGCATCGTCCACGTATCGCGCGTGAACATCGCGCCCGGCAGCGTGCCGAGGAGCACGGCCGCCACACCGGCCAGCGGGCCCGGCAATCCGATGCGAACGGCCGGCGCAAACCCCAGCGCGGCGCGGTAGCGGGCCAGCATCTCGCGGTATTCGACTTCGTCGGTGCCGACCACGTCGATCACCGGGTGGCCGGCCGCCGGCGCATCGACGCACCGCGCGACGACTTCGGCGAGATCGTCGACGTGCACGGGGCGCAGCCGCTGATGGCCGCCCGCCGGCAGCACCTGCACCGGCAGGCTCGCGAGCATCCGGAAAAACCGCGCCGACGCGCCGTCCGTGCCGTAGACGAGCGCGGGACGCACGATCCGGAAGTCGATCGGCAGCGTCTGCAGGAAGCGGTCGGCCGCGACCTTGCTCGCGAAGTAGCGCGTATCGCCACGCTCGACGCCGAGGGCCGAAATCTGGATCACGCGCCGCACGCCTGCGCGGCAGCACGCGGTGAAGAGCGCGCACGGCGCGGCGCGATGCACGGCGTCGAGCGTCGCGCCGCGCTGATCGGCAAGGAGGCCGACCGCATTGATCACTACGTCGACGCCTTCCAGCCGCGCGAGCCACGCGTCGGGGTCGACGTCCTTCGCGAAGTCGATCGCGACGTCGGACGGGCCGGCCGCCTGACGCACGCCGCGCAGCACGCGATGGCCGCCGGCTTCGAGCCGCGCGCACAGTGCCCGCCCGATGAAGCCGTTCGCCCCGCACACGAGCACGGTCATGCTGCGCGCCCCGGTGCGGCCAGGCGGGCAGGTCGACGGCAAGACGGTGTCCATTTTTATCCTCTATTTACAGTTATTTCTGTACAGACAGAAATAACGACCCCAAAAAAAGCGGGCTGGCTGCCCGCACCGCGTGTCCTGCTTACTTCGACGGCTTGCGCCTGACCGTCTGGCTGATCTTCGCGCCGATGCCGAGCGCCTTCATCAGCGTATCGGGCTTGAGCCGCAGCATCTCGTCCGACCAGGTCGTGAGCGTCTCGACGAACTGCAGCGTGTCGCGGATGCGTTGCTCGGTCTCACGGCTCTCGTTCGCGATCTCGGGATTCGTCAGGCAGTCGCGCAGCACCGTGAGCGTCGGCTCGATCTCGCGCTGCCGCCGCCCTTCGACGATCAGCTTGAACAGTTCCCAGATGTCGGTCGACGTCTCGAAGTGGTCGCGGCGGTCGCCCAGCACGTGCACGACTTTCGCCAGCCGCCACGCCTGAAGCTCCTTCAGGCTCGTGCTGACGTTGGAGCGCGCCACGTTGAGCGTCTCGGCGATCTCGTCAGCCGCGATCGGCCGGCCGGCCAGATAGAGCAGCGCGTGGATCTGCGAGACGGTGCGGTTGACGCCCCACCGCGAGCCCATTTCGCCCCAGTGGAGAATGAATCGTTCGGCAATCGGTGTGAGTTCCATGACGTGAAATTTAGGCATTTCAGTTATTTCTGTCAAGAGAGAAATAACCGGACGAGCCGCCCGGTTCCGGAAGCGTCCGCCCGCGATCGGCCGCTTCCTTTACAATGCGCGGGATTTTCCGAATTCAGGCCGTCCCAGCCTTTCTGACTAGAGTAGAGGTTTCCATGATCATCAAACCGCGCGTGCGTGGCTTCATCTGCGTGACGACTCATCCGGTCGGCTGCGAAGCCAACGTCAAGGAACAGATCGACTACGTGACTTCGCACGGCCCGATCGCTAACGGCCCGAAAAAGGTGCTCGTGATCGGCGCGTCGACCGGCTACGGCCTCGCCGCCCGGATCTCGGCCGCCTTCGGCGCCGACGCGGACACGCTTGGCGTGTTCTTCGAGCGTGCCGGCAGCGAGACGAAGCCGGGCACGGCCGGTTGGTACAACACCGCCGCGTTCGAGAAATTCGCCGCCGAAAAGGGGCGCTATGCGCGCAGCATCAACGGCGACGCATTCTCCGACAAGGTCAAGCAAGTCACGATCGACACCATCAAGCAGGATCTCGGCAAGGTCGATCTCGTCGTCTACAGCCTCGCGGCACCGCGCCGCACGCATCCGAAGACGGGCGAAACCATCAGCTCGACGCTCAAGCCGATCGGCAAGACGGTCACGTTCCGCGGCCTCGACACCGACAAGGAAGTGATCCGCGACGTCACGCTGGAGCCGGCGACGCAGGAAGAGATCGACGGCACCGTCGCCGTGATGGGCGGCGAGGACTGGCAGATGTGGATCGACGCGCTCGATGAAGCCGGCGTGCTGGCCGACGGCGCGAAGACCACCGCGTTCACGTATCTCGGCGAGCAGATCACGCACGACATCTACTGGAACGGCTCGATCGGCGAAGCGAAGAAGGATCTCGACAAGAAAGTGCTGTCGATCCGCGACAAGCTCGCCGCGCACGGCGGCGACGCGCGCGTGTCGGTGCTGAAGGCGGTCGTCACGCAGGCCAGCTCGGCGATCCCGATGATGCCGCTGTACCTGTCGCTGCTGTTCAAGACGATGAAGGAAGCCGGCACGCACGAAGGCTGCATCGAGCAGGTGTACGGCCTGTTCAAGGACAGCCTGTATGGCACGACGCCGCACGTCGACGAAGAAGGCCGCCTGCGCGCGGACTACAAGGAGCTCGATCCGCAGGTGCAGGCGAAGGTCGTCGCGCAGTGGAACCACGTGACGAACGAGAACCTGTACGAGCTGACCGACTTCACCGGCTACAAGACCGAGTTCCTGCGGCTGTTCGGCTTCGAGATCGCCGGCGTCGACTACGACGCGGACGTGAACCCCGACGTGAAGATCCCGGGCATCATCGACACCACCGTCTGACGGTACGGCCCGCCGCCCCCGCTGCACGCGCAGCCGGGGCAGCGGGCTCGGGATACCGGCGGCTTCAACGCGGCGCCGGTTCTTCCAGATAAACGCCCGACGACAGCGTGGCCTTCACCTGCCGCGTGAACTCGTCGGTCGACACTTCCTCCTCTCCCGCCTCGATCGCTTCGTACGCCTGGCGCACGACGTCGGCCGGCGTCGCCTTCGGCACGTCGAGGCCGGCCGTCAGGTCGGTGTCGATGAAGCCGGCATGCAGCCCGACGACCTGCGTGTGCTGCTCGCGCAGCGAATGGCGCAGCCCGTTGGTCAGTGCCCACGCAGCCGATTTCGACACGCCGTAGCCCGCCAGGATCGGCCGGTTCACCCAGCTCGCGACCGACAGGATGTTCAGGATCGCGCCGCCGCCATTCCCGGCGAGGCTGCCCGCGAACGCGCGCGACATCGCCAGCATCCCGAACACGTTGGTTTCGAAGTGATCGCGCAACGCGTCGGGCGCGCCGTCGTCGGTCAGGCTGCCGAGCCGCGCAATGCCCGCGTTGTTGATCAGCAGCGTGACGTCGCGGGCGGCATCGGCCGCCGCGGCGACGGCTGCCGGATCGGTCACGTCGAGCTTCACCGGCACGACGCCCGGCAGCGTCACGGTGGCCGGATCGCGCGCCGCCGCATAGACCTTGCGCGCCCCTCTCGCCAGTGCCTGCTTCGCGAACTCGAGCCCGAGCCCGCGGTTCGCGCCCGTGATGAACACCACTGCACCTTCGATCTTCATGTTCGTTCCTTTCGCATGATGAATCGCATGCGCGCCGGCTCGCCGCGCGCCTGAGATCCGGTGGAAAACCAGCCTGCCCTTGCTTACCGAACCGTGGCGCCGCCGCCGGCAGACGGCGAGCCGCCCGCTGCCCGTGACCCGGCGGCGCCCAAGACCCCGACCGATTGCCATCCGGTGTGCCGGCCGCGGCTTTGCGCCCGCCGCCAAGTCGGCTACACTCGATGTCAATGTCGATCACCATCGTCTTTGCGGTGCATTGTGTTCTCGCCCCTCGGGCATGTCAATGGTGATCGCCATTGTGTTTTCCAATCGACGCGATCGACAAAATCAGGGAGGGATCTATGGGCGTGTCAAGACAGCAGGCTGCCGAGAACCGGAGCGCGATCGTCGCGGCCGCCGAGCGGCTGTTCCGCGCGCGCGGCGTCGACGCGGTCGGGCTCACGGAGCTGATGAAGGAAGCCGGCTTCACGCAGGGCGGCTTCTACAACCACTTCAAGTCGAAAGACGCGCTGGTGGCCGAGGTGATGGAAAAGGCGATGCAGGACCGCGCGGATTCGCCGAACGCCGGCAGTCTCGACGCGCAGGTGGCGTTGTATCTGTCGGCCGCGCATCGCGACAACGTCGAGGCCGGATGCCCGCTGTCCGGTTTCGCGGGCGATGCGCCGCGCCTGACCGACGCGGCGCGTGCATGCTATGCGCACGGCCTCGCCACCTACCTCGATCGGCTGGAACGGATGGTGGCCACGGAAGGCGCGACGTCGGCGCAGACGCGTCGCGATGCGGTCGCGGTCTTCAGCCAGATGGTCGGCGCGCTCGTGCTATCGCGCGCGATCGCCGGCACCGATCCGGCGCTGGCCGACGAGATCCTCGCCGCCGCGCGGGAGACGCTCACCGTTGGGCGCGACGCTCCGGGCGCGCGGGTGTAGCCGCGCCAAGACGTCATGGTGCGTCGGCCGGTGCCGCGTGTCGGCGTGCGCGGTGATGGTTCAACGTCTCGCCGCGCTATTCGACCGCCCGGGCGGCATCCCACAGCGGCTGCGCACCGCGCGCCGCATTCCAGGCGGCAAAATGCGTGCGCCATGCTTCGAACGGCTCCGCCAGCGGGTGGCGCGGATCGTCGCTGAGCGAATACGCCATCCCTTCGATCAGCCAGCGCGGCCGGGTCGCGACGGCCAGGTTGCCGAGCACTTCGGCCTGCCGGTGATGGATCAGCTCGTGCGCGAGAAAGTAGGTCTGCCAGCCGCGCGGTGCGATCACCACGCCGAAATTCCCGAGCGTCAGCGCCGCGCGTTGGCCCAAGCCGAACGCATCGGCGCACGCTCGCGTCGAGCAGAACACGACGCGCGGCGCCGCCTGGAATGCACCGACGGCCGCCGCCGCGCGCGCATAGCCGTCGCGATAGAGCTGCCGCGCGTCGCCGAGCTTCGCGGCATCGTCCGTGCAGATATCGGCGCTCGGGCACGACACACCGGGGACCAGCGCGGGCGCGACGACGCGCAACGGCTTGACGAGCGCATACGCGGCAATCGGCAGCGCGACGAGCAGGCCCGTGAGGGCGAAAGCGACATGGGAGCGTTTCATCGGGGCGGTGGTTCCGGGGCGTTCTCGTTCTGCTGAAGTCTTCCTGCGTGAATATATCGGACCGGCGATGTCCGCGGCCCTGCTCGATTCTCGAACGGCGCCTTGCCAATCAGGCAACAGGCCCCGTGCTGGCCTCGCCGGCACCCGTCATCCGGCGGCTCCAGCGAACACCCAGCCACAGAAGCGCGACACCGCACACGAACAGGAGCACCTCGACCAGCACGGTATCGACATGCCAGTACCGCGTCAGCAGCACGGCGGCGAGGTCGAACAGGAAATGAAACGCGATCGCATACGCGAGCCAGCGCTTCGTGCCGCGGACGAATGCCTGCAGCACGATCAGCGACAGCCCCACGTGCGCGGCCATGGCGCTCACACGCTCGAACAGCGCGAGTAACGGCGACGCAAGTGTCATGCCGGAGAACTGCGACCCGATCAGCGACTGCGCGCCTTCAGGCACCACGACGCCTGCTCGCGCGAGCAGGTAGGCGGCAGCGAGCGCGATGAATCCGACGCCGACCAGCAGCATCGCTTCCAGCCCGCCGTGCCCGAGCCCGAGCATCACGGCCGTCGGCGCATCATGTCGCTTCGGCAGCAGATACCGGAAAGCGACCCAGCGCCCGCACTCCTCGAAGATGCCAGCCGTCAGCGCCGCGAACACGAGCATCGTCAGGTGCCAGCGGGGATCGTGCGCGAGCCAGCGGAACAACGGCACCTGCCACGACAGGCGCAGCACCGGCTGGAACACGAAAAAGGTCAGCATCCCGTAGAAAAACACCCGCAACGGCACCTGCGTGCGGCGCCGCCATGCGACCGCGAGCAACACCGGCGCGGTCAGCGCCACGACACCCGCCGCGAGTGTGAGGAACAGGAGCGCCGGGGCGACGGGATGCATGACGAATGCCGTTACCCGAGCTGCTTGTGGAAATACGTCGTCGCACAGAGCGTGCCGTCGGGCATCAGCGCATAGTTCGGCACGACACCGACACGCTGCCAGCCGGCCCGCTCGTACAGCCGCTCGGCGTCGCCGCCCGTCACGGTGTCGAGCACGAGCACGGTCTTGCCCGCGTCGCGTGCGGCTGCATCGGCCGCCGCCATCAGCCGCGCGGCGATGCCCTGCCGGCGCGCGTGCCGCGCCACGAGCATCTTCGAGATATCGGCGCGATGCGGCTGGTTCTCCGGCTGCGCGGTCACGACCTGCACGGTGCCGACGATCCGGCCGGCCGCGTCCTCGGCAACGAGCAGGATGCGCTCGCCGTTCGCGACGCCGTCGGCGACATTCGTCCAGAACGCGACGGCCGTCGCCCGCTCGATCGGCAACATGAAGCTGACGGACGCGCCGCCCTCGACGCAATCGATCAGCACGTCGGCCAGTGCTTCGACACAGCGCTTCGCTTCGCCCGCGCCGACGCGGCGGACGGTAACGGATTCGGTCATGCCAACTCCGGTAGTCAGTTGGGCCGCACACGCGGGTTCGGCGTGCGCCCAGATGGGAAGGAACACCGGCCGGCCGTCGCGGCTCGCGCAACGCCGGCAGGCGCTCGGCAACGCCGCAACGGGTCGGCGCGTGTTACCGCCCCATCATCCTACGCGACGATAAATTCCGTTGCATCGCCGTTCGCCTCCCCTATACTTAGCCACATGGCTAACTTTCAACCGGGCATCAGCGACGTTTTCCACGCCCTCGCCGATCCGACGCGCTGCGCGATCGTCAGCATGCTCGGCCACGGCGAACGGACCGTCTCCGCGCTGGCCGAACCGTTCGACATGGCGCTGCCGTCGTTCATGAAGCACGTCGCCGTGCTCGAGCGCAGCGGTCTCGTCCAGACCCGCAAGGCCGGCCGCTCGCGCACCTGCACGCTGGTCGGCAGCCGGCTGACCGAAGCCGAGGCATGGCTTGCCGAGCAGCGTGCGCTGTGGGAAGCCCGATCCGATCGTCTCGTCGAATTCGTCGAACGCCGTCACCAGGAGGAGCAAGATGTCAGCCAGCCCCGTCGACCCCGTTGAAGCCCACGATCTCGTCATCACGCGCACGCTGCGTGCGCCGCGCCACGCGCTGTGGCGTGCATGGACCGACCCCGAACTGCTGAAGCAATGGTGGTGCCCGAAACCGTGGACCACCGAAGTGCGCGCGTTCGACCTGCGGCCGGGCGGCGCCTTCCACACCTACATGCGCGGCCCCGATGGGGGCACCAGCGACAATCCCGGCTGCTTCCTCGAGATCGTGCCGGAATCGCGCATCGCGTTCACGTCGATGCTCACGGGCGGCTGGCGGCCGCAGGCGCCGTGGATGGGCTTCACCGCGATCATCACGATGGCCGACGACGATATGGGCAGCCGTTACGAAGCGCGCGTGATGCATCCGGACGCCGCCACGCGCGAGCGCCACGAAGCGCTCGGCTTCTTCGAGGGCTGGAACACCTGCATCACGCAGCTCGACGAATTCGCGGCCGCATTGCGCTGAGCCGAGCGCGACCGCGTGTGCGGTCATTGCATGCCGCCGTTCGCGCGCCTAGGATTCCTGAAGGAAGCATGACGACACGCCGGCCGCCGGCGTGCACCGTCGTGCGCACGCCGCGGGAGGCCACATGTTGCACACGCACACGCATTCGACCCGGGTCAGCCGGCACCTGAACGCCCCGCGCGGGCGCGTCTACCGCGCGTTGCTCGATCCGCACGCGGTCGAGCAATGGAAGGTGCCCGACGGCATGACGTGCCGCGTGCATGCGTACGACGCACGCGAAGGCGGTGCGCTGCGGGTATCGCTGAGCTACGACGCGCCGTCGGCCGGCGCCGGCAAGACCACCGCGCGCACCGATACCTATCACGGCCGCTTCGTCACGCTCGTGCCGGACGAGCAGATCGTCGAGATCGACGTGTTCGAGACCGACGATCCGATGCTGCGCGGCGCCATGACGATCACGATCACGCTGTCCGACGAAGCCGGCGGCACGCGCGTGGACGCGGTGCACGACGGGGTGCCGCCGGGCGTGCCGGCCGCCGACAACGAGACCGGCTGGCAGATGGCGCTGGCGCGGCTCGCGGCGCTGGTGGAAGCTGGATGAGCCAGCGCCGCGCCGGGGCCGACGGCGCGCGTCAGCCGAGCCGGTAAGCGTGCGTGACCGTGCCGCGGAACAGCGCGTCGCGCTCGTCCGGGCTCGCCTGCGCGGTCAGCCGCTTGAACGCATTCCAGCCGTTCACGAACGAATACGAGCCCTTGTCGACCGGGAAATTGCTCTCGAACATGCAGCGCCCGGGGCCGAACGCGTCGATGCAGGTCATCATCCACGGCTTCCACGTGTCGGCGAGCTGCGCGGAAGACGGCGGCCGTTCGCCCTTCTCGAAATCGAAACCGTTGATGCGCATCCCGAGCCCGCCGACCTTCACGTACACGTTCGGCAGTTGCGCGAGCGTGCGCATCGACGCCGACCAGCGCGCGAACACCTCCGGCCGCTTGTCGGCATAACTGGCGATCCGCACGACACCGCCGCAGTGATTGACGATGACGCGCGTGTCGGGGTTCGCCTTCGCCAGTTCGAACAGTTCGGGCAGTTGCGGAAAGAACAGCCACGCGTCATACGACAGCCCGAGCGGCGCGAGCTGCGCGACGCCCGCCCGGTACGCGGGATCGAGCAGCAGCCCGCGCGGCACCGCCGACAGCGGATTGGCGAGCGTCGGATCGGCGTCCCAGGTCGTCAGGTGACGAACGCCGCGGAAGCGCCCGCGACCGGCTTCGAGATGCGCTTCGAGCACCTCGCGCACGCGTTCGCCGAGACGCAGGTCCGCGTGGCCGACGATGCCTTTCGCGACCGCCACCGGGCCGTGCTGCAGCGGTTCGGTCACGCCCGCGACGTAGGCCGTCTCGCCCACCGGTTTCAGTTCGGCCGGGCCCGAGTCGCGATAGCGCGTCTGCGCCTGCATGTAGACGGACGCCTGGATGTTGTGGCCCGAGCGCGCATCCTGCAGATAGTCGTCGAGCATGTAGATCCAGCCCGGCCGCTCATAGAAGTGATGATGCGCGTCGACGATCGGCAGGTCGGGCTCGAGCGCGGGTTCGAGCGCCGACGCGAGCCAGTCGGGGCGGACCGCGAGATAGTTGCTTTGCGTCGTCATGCGGGAAACTCCTTCCTGGGTGGCCGCGCGCGCCTTGGTGAACGCGGGCAGCGCGAGCGAGGCGGCGGCCGCGCCGAGCAGCCGGCGTCGCTTGATCGACATCGTCATATCCATGTCATTCGCTCCGGTCGAACGCATACAACGACAGCGTGAGCAGCGTCGTGATCGCCAGCACGATCGCGAGGCCGAGCATGCCGGCGGTAAAGGTGCCGAAGCTGTCCTTCAGGTAGCCGACGAGATAAGGGCCCGCGAAGCCGCCGAGCGCGCCGATCGAGTTGATCAGCGCGAGCCCGCCGGCCGCGGCCTGGCCGGACAGGAAGCGCGACGGCAGCGTGTAGAAGATCGTGCGGCCGGCGATCGTGCCGATCAGCGCAAGCGTGATGCCGACGAGTGCCGGCCCGAGCGTCAGGAAGTGCGTCGACACGCCGAGCGCCACCGCGCCGATGAACAGCCCGATCGCCAGGTTCGCGACCGGGCCGCCGCGCCGGTCCACGCGCTTCGCCCACCACAGCAGCGCGATGGTCGCGAAGAAGTACGGCACCGCGGACAGCCAGCCCGTCTGCATCGTCGACATGCCGTGCGCCTTCAGCATCTGCGGCAGCCAGATGCCGATCCCGTAGGAACCCATCGTGAAGCCGAACGAGATCAGCGCGAGCAGGTACACGCGCACGTCGCGCAGCGCGACGCCGAAGCGCTTCTTGCGGCCGGCGGCCGCGCCGTCGCGCTCGAACGCACGCTGCAGCGCCGCCCGCTCGTCGTCGGACAGCCACGCGGCATGCGCCGGCGAATCGGACAGCAGCTTCAGCACGAGAAAACCGAGCGCGCACGCCGGCAGCCCTTCGACGATGAACATCCACTTCCAGCCGGCCAGCCCGAGCACGCCGTCGAGCTGCAGCAGCCACGTCGACAACGGACCGCCGATCAGCGACGACAGCGGCGTCGACACGGTGAACCACGCCAGCACGCGCGTGCGGTAGCTCGCCGGAAACCACACGGCAAGGAAGAAGATCACGCCCGGAAAGAATCCGGCTTCGCCGATACCGAGCAGCAGCCGGATCGCGTAGAAACTCGTCGGCCCGGTCGCGAGCGCGGTCGCAGCCGCCATCAGCCCCCACGTGATCATGATGCGGGCAAGCCAGCGCCGCGCGCCGAAACGGTACAGCGCGAGATTGCTCGGCACCTCGAACAAGCAGTAGCCGGCGAACATGATCCCCGCGCCCCAGCCGAACTGCGTCGCGGTCAGCCCGAGGTCGCGGTTCATCGTCAGCGCCGCGAAGCCGACGCTCGTGCGGTCCAGATAGTTGAAGAAGTACGCGAGCGCGAGCAGCGGAATGAAGCGCCACGCGGCCTTGCGCACGGCCCGTTGCTCGAGCGACGCGTCGGTCTCGCGATCGTCGGCCAGTGCCGGGGAAGCGGATGTCATGGTTGTCTCCGTGGAGGGGGCGGCAGCGCCCGTGCGTGGGCACGGCCGGGACGCCTTTGTTCGTTCGATGAATCGCGGCCGCGCTACGCGCTCGCCAGTTCGTTCGGTGACGGCGCGCCGCCCGGCGCCGCATCGTCCGCGCCCTGCTGGCCCGCGACGACGCCGGCTTCGATCAGCGCACGCGCATCGTCCGGCGTGTAACCGAGCTCGCCGAGCAGCGCGCGCGTGTCCTGGCCGAGCGCGGGCGGTGCCGCGCGCAGCCGCAGGCGTTCGCCGGCAAGCGTCAGCGGCAGCAGCGCGGTGCGCGTGTCGACCGGCCGCCCGGCGCTGCTCGCGTCGGCCGGCAGCGTCACGGCCTCGAGGCCGCCCGTGGCGAGCAGGTGCGGATCGTCGAACAGGTCCTGCGGTTTCGTGATCGGCGCGTACGGCAGGCCGTTCGATTCGAAGATCGCGCCGATCTCCGCGGCCGAATACGGCGCGAGCCGCGCGCGCAATTCGGGCAACAGCCACTCGCGCGCCTGCACGCGCAGGTTGTTGGTCGCGAGGCGCGGATCGTCCTTCAGCGCGGTGAGGCCGAACGCATCGCAGAACAGCGCCCACTGCGTGTCCGATACGACCGCGAGAAAGATCTGTTCGTCATCCTTGACTGAAAACACGTCGTAGACGGCCCACGCGGAAATCCGGCTCGGCATCGGCGATGCGGCCTGCCCGGTCACCGCGAACTGCATCATGTGCTGCGCGACGAGGAACACGTTGTTCTCGAACAGCGAACTCTGCACCTGCTGGCCGCGGCCGGTGCGTTCGCGCTGCGCGAGCGCGGCCATCGCGCCGATCGCGCCGAACATGCCGCCCATGATGTCGTTCACGCTCGCCCCCGCGCGCAACGGCCGCCCTTCCGGGCCCGTCATGTATGCGAGGCCGCCCATCATCTGCACCACTTCGTCGAGCGCGGTGCGATGCTCGTACGGCCCCGGCAGGAAGCCCTTGTGCGACACGTACACGAGGCGCGGATTCAGCGAGAAGAGCGCCGGATAGCCGAGGCCGAGCCGGTCCATCGTGCCGCTCTTGAAGTTCTCGCTGAACACGTCCGCGGTCGCCACGAGCCGCAGCACGATCTCCAGCCCGCGCGGATCCTTCACGTCGACGGCAAGGCTCTTCTTGTTGCGGTTGAACATCCCGAAGAAGCCCGCGCCGGAACCGCGCAGCGCGCGCGTGCTGTCGCCCGCGATCGGTTCGATCTTGATGACCTCCGCGCCGAGATCGGCGAGCAGCATCCCGCAGGTCGGGCCCATCACCATGTGCGTCATCTCGATCACGCGCGTGCCTGCGTACGGCAGCGTCGAAGCCGGTTGTTGGTCGTTCATTGCGCGACTCCCGTCAGGCATCCTTCCGGTTGCATCGCGCTCGGAGCGCGGCCGTCCGCGTAACGGAAGCCCTTCGGCAACCCGGCGTCCGGCACATGGCCGTATAGCGCCTCGGCCGGCAGCGCCGCGTGCAGGATCGCGCGCGCGGCGAGCAGCGCGTCGACGTCGATACCCGTGTCGAATCCCATCGCCTCGAGCAGGAACACGAGATCCTCGGTGACGATGTTGCCGGTCGCGCCCGGCGCATACGGGCAACCGCCGAGGCCGCCCTGGCTCGCGTCGATCGTGGTCACGCCCGCGTCGAGCGCCGCGACCACGTTCGCGAGCCCCTGCCCGCGCGTGTTGTGGAAATGCGCGCCGCCGGCCTTGTCGCCGACTTCGCGCTGCAGCCGCAGGAACAGCCGGCGCACCTGCGCCGGATTCGCATAGCCGCTCGTGTCGGACAGCCCGATCTCGTCGACGCCGCATTCGGCCATCGCCGCCGCCATCGCAATCGTCTCGTCGTCGCTCACTGCGCCCGCGATCGTGCAGCCGAACGCGACCGACACGCCCGCCTCGATCTGCACCGACGGAAACCGCTCATTGCGCAGCGCGACGATCGCACGCACCTCGTCGATCATCTGCGCGGGCGTCTTGCGGATGTTCGCCAGCGAATGCGCTTCCGTGACCGAGACCGGCAGCGTCAGCTTGTGCACGCCGGCCTCGAATGCGCCCTCGGCGCCGCGCAGGTTCGGCGCGAGCGCGGCGACGTGCAGCCCGGGAATCGCCAGCGCGTGCGCGACGACTTCGCGCACATCGGCCATCTGCGGCAACAGCTTCGCCGGCACGAACGACCCGACCTCGATCTCGCGCAGGCCGGCCGCGGCCAGCGCGGTGATCCAGCGCAGCTTGCCGGCCGTCGGCATCACGGCCTGGATGCTCTGCAGGCCGTCGCGCGGCCCGACCTCGCTGACCAGCACCTTCGGATATTCGGAAACGCTCATTTGACACCCCATCGTTCTATCTGAAAGAACATCGTTCTGTTTGATAGAACTCTATGCGCGCGTTAAATGGGCGGTAAGCGGGGTATACCCGTGAGATTGCGATTTTTTGGAACTTGAGTTCTGTCAGACAGAACGATATAGTCGATCGATCGTCCTCAGAAGGAAGCAGGGAGTGCCCAAGACTCAAACCGATCACGCCGGCAGCGAGCCCGATTCACCGGTCGAAGAAGCGTCCAGCGGCGTCGCCGTGCTCGATCGCGCGTTCGCGATCCTCCGTGCGTTCGGGCAGACCGACGACCGGCTGTCGCTCGCGGAGCTGTCGCGCCGCACTGGGCTGTACAAGAGCACGATCCTGCGCCTGCTCACGGCGCTCGAACATGGCGGCTTCATGCGCAAGCTCGACGACGGCCAGTACGCGATCGGACATGAGCCGCTGCGGCTCGCGGCGCTGTATCAGCGTTCGTTCCGGGTCGGCCCGGTGGTCGAGCCGCTGCTCGAGACGCTGAGCCGCGAACTCGGCGAAACGGCGTCGTTCTACGTGCGCCAGGGCGACATGCGCTCGGTGCTGTACCGGGTCGAGCCCGCCCGTGCGGTGCGCGTGTCGATTCGTGTCGGCGAGGAGTTTCCGGTGCGCCAGGGCGCGTCCGGGAAGGTGCTGCTGGCGTTTACCGACATGCAGGATGCGCAATGGCACGACGTGCGCGAACAGCTGTGGGCCGCGTCGTACGGCGAGCGCGACCCGGAGACGGCGTCGGCATCCGCGCCCGTGTTCGGGGCGGCCGGCGAGTGTGTCGGCGCGCTGACCGTATCTGGCCCGAAATCGCGGCTCGCCGACGCACCGGCCATGGCGGCGGCGCTCGCGATGCTGTTGCCGCTCGCGCAGAAGGCGACCGTCGCGCTCGGCGGCTCGGGCGCACGCTACGACGCAGCGGCCGTGCGCGACAGCCTCGCGCGGCTCGCATCGCCAGCGGACCACGGCGACGCGGCGTCATAACCGACAGCGGCGCGCGCCTGGCCACGCCACTGCGCAAAAGGCGGCTGCGTGCGACACTGGCCGCCGATGCATGCATCGCGCGCCGCCTGCGGGCGTGCCGCGCGAGCCACCGCCAACCGGACACGCTTGAGGGCCGCCACCATGAACGCCGCGCGCACCGCTACCTGGTATTTCGATTTCGTTTCGCCGTTCGCCTATCTGCAACAGGAACAATTCGACCGATTGCCGGCCGCCGCCGCGTTCGAGCCGAAGCCCATCGTGCTCGGCGCGCTGCTCGCGCACTGGGGCCAGAAAGCGCCGGCCGAGATCGCGGCGAAACGCGTCTTCACCTATCGCCACGCGCAATACCGCGCGGACAAGCTCGGCATTGCGTTCCGGATGCCGCCCGCGCACCCGTTCAATCCGATCAAGCCGCTGCGCCTCGCGATCGCGATGGGCAATTCTCCCGACGCGATCCGGCGGATCTTCCGGCATATCTGGCGTGACGGCCAGGACGTGTCGACGCCGGAAGGCTTCGCCGCGCTGTGCGAAGCGGTCGGCTTTCCGGAAGGCGTGACGGCCGTCGACGCCCAGCCGGTGAAGGACGCGCTGCGTGCGAACACCGACGATGCGATCGCGCACGGCGTATTCGGCGTGCCGACCTTCGCACTCGACGGCGACCTGTTCTGGGGCGAGGATGCGACCGACATGTTCGCCGACTGCGCGACGTCGCGCGCGTGGCTCGATTCGCCCGAGGTGCGCCGCATCAGCGCGCTGCCCGAAGGGATCCGGCGCGGCTGAAGCCGCTGCGGCCGCCCACCGCCCTCCGCTTGCGGCACATCCCGCATCGGAGGTCAGGTATCGCGCCCTTCGACGAGCCCCGGCACGGCCTCGCGCATCATCGCGGCGAACCGCACGAGCCGCGACGGATAGAACTGCGCATGCGGGTAGGTCAGGTAGACGGGCAGCGGCGCGGCCTGCCACTCGGGCGCGAGGTGCACGAGCTCGCCGCGCGCGAGGTGATCGGCCAGCATCCATGACGAGCCGACGCACGCCCCCACCCCCAGCAGCGCCGCACTGCGCAGCGCGTACAGGTTCGCGGTGGTGATGCGCGGGCGCATCGCAATGCGTCGCGTCTCGCCCGTGACCGAATGCGTGAGCGCCAGCTCCGTGCGGTAATACGTGCGCAGCGCGAGCCACGGCAGCGCGGCGAGCGCATCGGGGTCGGCCGGCACGTCGGCGCCGTTCAGCACGGACGGCGCGGCGACCACGAAGCGCGGCACCTTCGAGAGCCGGATCGCGACCACGGCCGGATCGGTCGGCTCCCCCACCTGGATCGCGCAATCGATGCCGCTGCCGACGAAATCCCGCACCTCGTCCTGCAGCAGCCACTCGACCGACACGCGCGGATAGTCGCGCAGGAACCGCGCGAGCGGCTCGACGAAACGCTCCTGGCCGAACGCGTGCGGCACCGCGACCCGCAACAGCCCGTCCGGCTCCTCTTGCGCGCCGCGCAGATCGGCCTCGAACGCCGCCCAGTTCGCCAGCAGTTCCTTCGCGCGCTTGAAGCAGCGCTCGCCGTCGACGGTCAGCCGCATCGTGTGCGTGGTCCGCTGCAGGAGCCGCATGCCGAGCGAGCGCTCGAGCGCCTGCAGCCGCCGGCTGATCGTCGGCTGCGTCGTATGCAGTTGCGCGGCCGCGGCCGACAGGCTGCCGGCCTCGACTATGCGCACGAAGGTTTCCATCAGCTCGAAACGATAGCCGGCGCCGTCCACCGGCACCGACTGAATGCGCGGAGACCCGCCAGCAGCGGGAGAGAACGGAGATTTTTCGGTCATTCGTGGAGCGTATAACAAATCTGCGCAGGGCGGCACTACCGTGGCCGGCCGCATGCCGCCACACTCGCGTCCATTCCTTCATCGCAACCAGGATGTACGCCATGTCCACCCCGTCCCGTCTCGATGCCGCGCCCCGCGCCGCTCACGCCCCGGCCCAGCCCGCCGCCCATTCGATGCCCGATCGCCGGCTCGTGCTGCTGCTCGCGGCCGCCGCCGGCCTCGCGGTCGCGCCGCTCTACTACGCGCAGCCGATGCTCGGCGCGCTCGGGCCCGATCTCGGCGCGTCGGCACGGGCAATCGGCTTCGTCCCCACGCTCACGCAACTCGGCTATGCGCTCGGCATCCTGCTGCTCGCGCCGCTCGGCGACCGTTTCGACCGGCGCCGCGTGATCGTGACCAAGGCCGCGACGCTGGTCGTCGCGCTGCTGCTCGCCGCCATCGCGCCGTCGCTCGGGCTGCTGCTCGCGGCGAGCTTCGCGATCGGCCTCGCGGCGACGATGGCGCAGGACGTCGTGCCGGCCGCCGCGACGCTCGCGCACGACGCGCATCGCGGCCGCATCGTCGGCACGGTGATGACGGGGCTGCTGCTCGGCATCCTGCTGTCGCGGGTCGTGGCCGGATTCGTCGCCGAAACGGCCGGCTGGCGCGCGATGTTCGCGCTCGCGGCCGTCAGCGTCGCCGTGATCGGCGTCGTGGCCGCGCGCGGGCTGCCGCACTTCGAGCCGACCACGCGCCTGCCGTATCGCGCACTGATCGGGTCGCTCGGCCAGTTGTGGCGCCAGCATCCGGCGCTGCGCCGCGCCGCGCTCGCGCAGGGGCTGCTGGCCGTCGGGTTCAGCGCGTTCTGGTCGACGCTCGCGGTGATGCTGCACGGCGCACCGTTCCACCTCGGCAGCGCGGCCGCGGGCGCGTTCGGGCTCGCAGGTGCGGCTGGTGCGCTGGCCGCGCCGATTGCCGGGCGCCTGGCCGACCATCACGGCCCCGAACGCGTCACGCGCATCGGCATCGGTATCGCGACGGTGTCGTTCGCGTCGATGGCCGCCGCACCGTTGATGTCGGCGCATGCCCAGCTCGTGCTGCTCGCGGTCGCGACGATCGGCTTCGACCTCGGCGTGCAGGCCACGTTGATCGCGCACCAGGCAATCGTCTACCGGATCGACCCCGCGTCGCGCAGCCGCCTCAACGCGGTGCTGTTCGTCGGCATGTTCATCGGGATGGCGGCCGGCGCCGCGATCGGCAGTTTGTTGCTCGCGCAACTAGGCTGGAATGCGGTGACCGGGCTGGCCGTCGTGACGTCGCTCGCCGCGCTCGCCGTGCGGATCTGGCGCCACTGAAATTCCGCATCGCACGCCCAAGGCGGGCAGGCCCACAGGGCTTGCCCGCCTTTTCTTTTATTTTCGATCGCCGCACGCATGACGCGGCGCAGCCCGGCCGATTCGTGCGCATTCGGCACGAAAAGCTCCCATTCCGCGCACGGTCCGCACCCGCTCGAACGAATGTCCAGTTCAACCGATTATTTTTCCGGCGGCCGTGCGCATCGATGCGAAAACGTCGGACGATTCGATGCGCCCCGCCACGTGGCGCTCGCCCATCCGGCCCCACCGCAAAGCCCCGTTTTATCAGGGGATTCCCGGTATTTTTTCGCATTTTCTTCGAAATATCGGGTGACATACTTGCCCCCCGTTGCGCTCCGGTACGAGCGCGCTTTTCGATCCTGCCGGCCGCATGTCATGCGCTGAGCGTCCGCCCGGGTCGCACAGAACATGAACGATTTCGACACCCCGATCCAGACCTTCCTCACCCACATCACGTTCGGCCCGCTGATGAATCACGCGATCCGCGTGATCGCGGGCCTGTACACGTTCAAGGGCTTCGTGCTCATTCCCGTGCTGTGCTGGCTGTGGTTCCAGCCCGGCCCGAACCGCGAGCGGCAACGCGAGCTGGTCGTCGCGACGATCGCGAGCGGGCTCGTCGCGCTCGCGTTCGGCCGGCTGCTCGCGCAGGTGCTGCCGTTCCGCGTACGGCCGATCTACAACCCCGACCTGCACCTGCACTTTCCGTCGGCGGGGCTCCGCGCGGCCACGCTGCAGGCATGGAGTTCGTTTCCGAGCGATCACGCGATGCTGTGGATGGCGATCGCCACCGGCATCTTCATCATCGCGCGCCGCGTCGGCGTGTTCGCGCTGCTGTATGCGGTCGTGTTCATCTGCGTGCCGCGCGCGTATCTCGGCTTTCACTACCCGACCGACCTGATCGCGGGCGCCGCGATCGGCATCGCGCTCGCGTGGCTGCTGACGCGCGATACGATCCGTTCGCGCTTCGCGCCGCAGGTGCTCGCGATGATCAAGCGCTTTCCCGCGCCGGCCTATACGCTCGCGTTCCTGCTGTGCTTCGAGCTGATCACGCAGTTCGACGAACTGCTGACGCTCGCGCAGTCAGCCACCCACACGATGTGACGGGGAGACGCCGCGATGCTGCCGCTGCTGACGTTCCGCCGCCCCGGCACGCGCTGCCGGCCATGCGCAGTGGCGGCGCGCCGCGCGTCGCCCGCGCCGATCAGTCGCGATCAGGCGCACCCAGCGGAAAGAACGGGCGAAACGGCCGCGCCTCGTCGACCGCGCGCGCGAACGACGGCCGCGCCAGCAGACGCCGGCGATACGCCAGCACGTTCGCGAACGACGGATCGATCCGGTGCGTCCAGTCCGCGTAGAACAGGAACGGCGCCGCGCCGCAATCGGCGAGGCTGAAGCGGTCGCCGGCCGCCCATTCGCGATCGGCCATCTTCTTGTCCAGCCACGCGTACGACGTCTCCAGCATCGCCCGCGCATCGGCCACCCCGCGCGCATCGCGCTCGGCCTCCGGCCGCAGCGCGTCGAACACGACCTTCTGCTGCGGCGTCGACACGTAGTTGTCGAAGAAACGATCCATCGTCCGCACCTCGAGCGCCGCGTGCGGATCGTCGGGCAGCAGGCGCACGGGGCCCGGATAATTCAGGCCGAGATACTCGATGATGATCGACGCCTCGATCACCGTGCGGCCGGCATCGACGAGCACCGGAAAGCGCTTCAGCGGCCACAGCGCGGCCAGCTCCTGCATCGGCTTCGGATCGTCGTGCGCGAGCACGCGATACGCGAACGGCGTGCCGTTCTCGTACAGCGCGGTCAGCACCTTCTGGCAGTAGGACGAAAAGGGATGGGCGTAGAGCGTGGGCATCATCGTGCGGTCTCTCAGGGTTTCGGCGCCGCGTGATGCGGCGCCACGTGATCGGATACCTTGACGACGAACGGCACGCGGCCGTTTCGACAGCGAGTCGGCATTTATTTTGCCGTGCGAGTGGGGGCGTTACGATCGGCCGTCCATCACGACGCGCCCTTCGGCACGCCAGCGCAGCATCCCGCCACCGAGATTCGCCACCGTGTCGAAGCCGGCCTTCAGCAGAATGACGGTCGCCTGCGCGGAGCGCCCGCCGGCCCGGCACACGGTCACGACCGGTCGGTCGCGCGCGATCTCGCCGGCGCGCGCGGCCAGTTCGCCGAGCGGAATCGGCGTCGCGCCGGGCAGGTGGCCGAGCGGGCCGGTGAATTCGTCCGGCTCGCGCACGTCGACGACCTGCACCGCCGGCAGATGATCCTCGAGCCATTGCGGATCGATTTCCCAGAAGCCGGCGAACGTATAGACGAGCGGCGCCCAGTCGGGCGCGGCCTGCACATCGGGCGCGTTCGCGGCGACGCCGCACTGCAGGTTCGCCGGCACCGCGACGTCGATCTGGCGCGGATGCGCGAGCCCGAGGTTGCGCATGTAGCCCGCGAAATCGTCTTCGCTCAGGTCGCCGCCGAGACGCGGATTGAAGCGCCGCTCCTCGCCGACGCTCGTCACCGTGAGCCCGCGATAGTCGTGCGCCGGATACAGCAGGCACGCGGCCGGCAGCGTGAAAAGCCGGCCGTGCACCGCGCGATACAGCGCGCGCGGGTCGCCCTGCTGGAAATCGGTGCGGCCCGTGCCGCGGATCAGCAGGCAATCGCCGGTGAACGCCATCGATTCGTCGTCGAGCACGAGGCTGATGCAGCCGCTCGTGTGGCCGGGCGTCGCGCGCACGGTCAGGTAGCGCGCGCCGAACGCGCAGCGGTCGCCGTCGTTCAGGTAGCGGTCGGCGCCCTGCGCGCCGCTCGCGGCCGAGATCGCGATCGTGCTGCCCGTGCGCTGCTTCAGCAGCCACGCGCCCGTCACGTGATCGGCATGCACGTGCGTGTCGACGGTCGCGACGAGCCGCAGCCCCAGCTCGTCGAGCAGCGCCGCGTCGCGGCGCACCTGCTCGAACACGGGATCGATCAGCACCGCTTCGCGCGACGCGCTGTCGGCAAGCAGGTACGTGTACGTCGACGATTGCGGGTCGAAGAGTTGCCGGAAGATCATCGCGAAGTCGCTCCGTCGCTGGTTGAAGCTTGTTCGATGCGTACCTGATGCTGTCGTCCGGCCCGCGCCGCGACTGTCGCTGTCGCGCGGGCCGCCCCGTCGTGGTCCGGCATCGCCGGCATCCGGCCGGCACGGTGCGGTCAACGCGGCTGCGCCACGTAGCGCAGGTACGGCTTCAACGTCCGGAAGCCGTCCGGGTACTTCTGCTTCGCCGCATCGTCCGATACCGACGTCGGAATGATGACATCGTCGCCGGGCTTCCAGTTCACCGGCGTCGCCACCGTATGCTTCGCGTTGAGCTGCAGCGCGTCGAGCAGGCGCAGCACCTCGTCGAAATTGCGCCCCGCGCTCATCGGATAGACAAGCATCGCCTTGACCTTCTTGTCCGGCCCGATGATGAAGACCGAGCGAACCGTCGCGTTGTCGACCGCCGTGCGCGGGCCGCCGCTCGCATTCGGATGAATCATGTCGTACAGCTTCGCGACCTTCAGCTCGTCGTCGCCAATCAGCGGATAGTTGACCGCGTGACCCTGCGTTTCGGCGATATCCGCCACCCACTTCCGGTGATCGCTGACCGGATCGATCGACAGCCCGATGATCTTCGTGTTGCGCTTGTCGAATTCCGGCTTGAGCCCGGCCATGTAGCCGAGTTCGGTCGTGCACACCGGCGTGAAATCCTTCGGATGGGAAAACAGGATCGCCCAGTGGTCGCCGATCCATTCATGAAAGCGGATCGTTCCCTCGGTGGTCTCTGCGGTGAAATCGGGCGCGTCCTCGCCTAGTCGAATCGACATGTTCGTCTCCATCAAGTGGGAATCGTCACGACGCCCGCGCCGCGGCTTGCGCGCGACGCGCGATCGTCCGCGCGCGAAGGGCCGGCATGGCACATGCCGGGCGCCGCGCGTTCATATAGCCTAGTTCAAAATGCGCGCGCCACCGGCATGCGGCGTGCGGTATGCATGCGTGCCGCGGCCGATTCCGACGATGAATGCGGTGCGGCAGAACCTCGCGCCGCCCCCGGCCGCCGGTACGCACTGACTTACACTACCGGCTGTTCTCGTCTTACGTTCACAGGAATCCCACCGACATGTCGATGACGATCGATCCGAAGCAGGCCGCCGCGCTGCTGGCCGTCGCCGACACGGGCAGCTTCGAGCAGGCCGCCGTGCGCCTGCACGTGACCGCGTCCGCCGTCACGCAGCGGGTCCGCGCGCTGGAAGCGAGCCTCGGCACGCCGCTGGTGCTGCGCACGCGGCCGTGCCGCCCGACGGTGGCCGGGCAGCGCGTGCTGCAGCACCTGCGCCGCGTCGCGCTGCTGCAGGCCGACCTGCAGAGCACGCTCGCGACCGAGCGCGAATCGCCGATCTCGGTCACGATCGCGCTCAATTCAGACAGCCTCGGCACGTGGTTTCTGCCGGCGCTGACGTCCGTGCTCGCGGGCGAGCGCATCCTCTTCGAGCTGATCGTCGAAGATCAGGACCACACGTTCGCGTTGCTCGAAAGCGGGATGGCGGTGGGCTGCGTGACGACCGAGCCGAAGCCGATGCGCGGCTGCCTCGCGACGCCGCTCGGCACGATGCGCTACCGGCTGCTCGCGGCCGCCGCGTTCGCGGTGCGCTGGTTTCCGCGCGGGCTGAACCGCACGAGCGCGCGCAAGGCGCCCGTCGTCGCGTATTCACGGCGCGATACGCTGCAGTCGTCGTTCCTGAAGGAGAAGTTCGGGTTGCCCGACGGCGCGTACCCGTGCCACTACGTGCCGGGAACCCATTCGCATTTCGCGGCGGTGCGGCACGGGCTCGGCTACGCGATGGTGCCGGAGCCGCTGATCGGCAGTGCACCGCTCGACACGCAGGGGCTCGTCGATCTCGCGCCCGCGCATCCGACCGACGTCACGCTGTACTGGCACGCGTGGACCGTGCAGTCGCCGACGATGGCGTCGTTGTCCGAGCGGGTCGTCGAAGCGGCGCGGCGGCTGCTTGCGCCGCTGCCGTAAGCACCGCCATCGCCACAGTCCGCGGTGTGCGGTATACCTGAAGGCGAGAAATCCCGCCGCGCCGCCTATACTTTTTCCATCGGCCTCGCGAACGCGCCGCGCGGCCGATCACGCCTATCCGGCCGCGCCCTTTCCCGCAAGGAGAACGTCATGTCTCGCCGCTACATCGATTGCCGCGAGTTTCCCAGCGCGACGAATTGCTCAGTCGCGATTTCCGCCGACTCCGACAACGAACTGCTGGAGGCCGCCGTGCAGCATGCGGTCCAGGTGCACCAGCACACCGACAGCGCCGAACTGCGCACGCAACTGCAAGCGCTGTTCCGCGACGGCACACCGCCCGCCGATGCACCCCGGCAAGCATGATCCGCCGGCTCGCCCGATATCGACAGACGGGTTGCCCCATCGCCCCCGTCGCCTCTCCGCCCCTGCTTCGCGCCATCGGGCCGGCGTCCCCGCCGGCCGGCGCATTCCCCCTTACGCGCGGCGTTGCGCGAAATACGCACCGACCGCGTCGATGAACGTATCGATGTCCGCGCGCGATACGTCGCAGTGCGTGACGAAGCGCGACGCGTACAGCATCTGCGTGAGAATCCCGCGTTCCTTGAGCCACGCCTCGAGCGGCGCGCAATCGGCTTCGGGGAATTGCGCGAACACCATGTTCGTCGCGTGCGACAGTACCTTCACGGTATCGATCCGCGCGAGGCCTTCGGCGAGATGCGCGGCATTCGCGTGATCGTCCGCGAGCCGCTCGACATTGTGGTCGAGCGCATACAGGCAGGCCGCCGCGAGAATGCCCGACTGCCGCATCCCGCCGCCGAGCACCTTGCGCCAGCGCTGCGCGCGCTCGATCAGCGTACGGTTGCCGACCAGCACCGAGCCGACCGGTGCGCCAAGCCCTTTCGAGAAGCAGATCGACACGCTGTCGAACGGCGCGCCCAGCTCGGCGATCGAACGCCCCGACGCGACGGCCGCGTTGCATACGCGTGCGCCGTCGAGGTGCAGCGACAACCCGCGGCTGCGCGCGAACGTGGTGGCTTCCTGCACGTAGCCTTCCGGCAAAACCTGGCCGCCGATCGTGTTTTCGAGCGCAAGCAGGCGCGTGCGGGCGAAGTGGTTGTCGAGCGGCTTGATCGCCGCGGCGATCTTCGCGAGCGGCAGCGTGCCGTCCGGCGCGTTCTCGATCGGCTGCGGCTGGATGCTGCCGAGCACGGCCGCGCCGCCGCCTTCGTACTTGTAGGTGTGCGCGAGCTGGCCGACGATGTACTCGTCGCCACGCTCGCAATGGGCCATCAGCGCGGCCAGGTTGCTCTGCGTGCCGCTCGGGAAGAACAGGCCGGCTTCCTTGCCGGCCCGCTCGGCCGTCACCGCCTGCAGGCGCAGCACGGTCGGGTCGTCACCCCATACGTCGTCGCCGGTTTCGGCGGCAGTCATCGCGGCCAGCATTGCCTGGCTCGGACGTGTCACGGTATCGCTGCGTAAATCGATCATCGCTGAGTCCTGGGTAAACGCGGACCGGAACCGATGCGTCCGGCCCTGCCGAAACGAGACTCAGAGTGTACGCAATTCATGCAGCGTGTGCGTATCGAAGGTCGCTGCGCGCACGGCTCACCTGGCGCACGTGCGCGCCATGCCGTACGACGCCGCCCGGGCCGCCGTCAGTAGCGCGGCGGCGGCGGTTGAACGCCCGCCGGCGGCATCGGCGGCGCCGCGCGCGGTGCGCCCCCATATCCGCCACCGCCATACCCGCCACCGCCACTGCCGCCGCTCATCCCGCCCGGCACCGGCACGCGGTTGCCGGTCGCGTACATGCATTGCAGGTAGCCATAGTCGTAGCGGCGCTGGATGTCGTAGGCCGAGCCTTGCGCGGCACCGGCGCCGACCACGCTGCCCGCGAGCAGTCCCGCACCCGCGCCGACGGCCGCACCCGTGCCGCCGTTGAACGCCGCGCCGGCCGCCGCACCCAGTGCGGTGCCGACGGCCGCGCTGCCGACCGCACTCGCGGTCGACGCCTGCCCGGCGCTCACGCCGCCCGATTGCTCGAACGCGTATTGGCGGCAGTTCGCATCGTCGGCGCGGAACTGGTCGAACGACTTGCCGGTGCCCGGCAGCGCCATCACGCTCGGCCCGGTCGGCATGTATGCGCACGCGCCGAGCAGGCCGGCCAGCGCCAGCGCGGCCGGCACGCGCAACGGTCGAAATACGGCTTTCATCGTCGCGCCTCCGTCACTGCGGCCGCGCCGGCACCGATCGCCAGCCCGACTTGCAGGTCTTCACATACGGGTAGTAATGCTTCGACGCGTCGCAGTAGTACCAGAGGTTCGCGTCGCCTTCGTCCTGCGGCTGGCCCTTCTCGACGTACTCGGGCGGCGGCCCCGGATCGACGGGCACGGCAACGACGGGCGGCGGGTAGTAGTAAGGCGCGGGGACGACGGGGTAGTAATACGGGTAGCCGGGGCCGATATAGACTCCGACCCGAGCGGCATGCGCCACGCCGCCCGTCGCGATCGCCACTGCGGCCACCGCGCCCAGTGCGAGCTTCAATCCATTCACGTCACGTTCTCCGGCTGGCGGTTCGTCGATGCGAACCCGACATCCCGAACGCTACGCCGCGCGCGATCCGTCATCCATTACGGGCCGGCGCGCCCATGTTGCGCGGCGTTACCCATGTGACAGACCCCATCGGCCGCGGCCCGCCGGCACGACCGCTTGCGTTACGCGATAACGCACTGAAACGGTTCGGCCGCGCGGGCGCCGTGATGCGGGGCGTCACGCGGCATTTGCATCCGCCTCGAACCGTTCCGATGACGCGACGCGCCATATTGCCGCACGTGCGTCAGACCGCCACGCCGCGGCCGCGCGCGCCGCAAGCAGTCTTCTTGATACGAATCAACGATTTACCCTGGAAATGCGCGCGACGGGCTGGACATCTGCGACGAGTTGGCGCATTTCGCGGTGCAACATCGCGGCCCATACTCCAGCCAACCCCGACGCCCATCCGCCGGGGTCCGCCGGCACCCGCCGGCGGGTATCGTCAGCCTCGGTCAACTGGTATGGACACCGCTCTTTCGGCCCTCGATCTGGCCCGCCTGCAATTCGCGTTCACCGTCTCCTTTCACATCGTCTTTCCGGCGCTGAGCATCGGCCTCGCCAGCTTCATCGCCGTGCTCGAATATCGCTGGCTGAAAACCGGCAAGCAGTACTACAAAACCCTCTGCCTGTTCTGGTCGAAGATCTTCGCGGTCGCGTTCGGGATGGGCGTCGTCTCCGGCGTCGTGATGAGCTACCAGTTCGGCACGAACTGGTCGGGCTTCTCGAGCTTCGCCGGCGCCGTCACCGGGCCGCTGCTGATGTACGAGGTCATGACCGCGTTCTTCCTCGAGGCCGGCTTCCTCGGCATCATGCTGTTCGGCTGGAACCGCGTGAGCCCGCGCGCGCACTTCGGCGCGACGCTGATGGTCGCGATCGGCACGCTGATCTCGACGTTCTGGATTCTCGCGTCGAACAGCTGGATGCAGACGCCGCAGGGCTTCGAGATCGTCGACGGCCGCGTCGTGCCGACCGACTGGTTCGCGATCATCTTCAACCCGTCGTTCCCGTACCGCCTGTTCCACATGGCGATCGCCGCGTTCATCGTCGCCGCGCTCGTGGTGGCCGCGACCGGCGCCTGGCACCTGCTGAAGGGCCGCCGCGACAAGGGCGTGAAGAAGATGTTCTCGATGGCGCTGTGGCTGCTGCTGGTACTCGCGCCGCTGCAGGCCCTGATCGGCGACCAGCACGGCATCAACACGCTGAAGCACCAGCCCGCGAAGATCGCCGCGATCGAAGGGCTGTGGGAAACGGAAAAGGGCGGTACCGCGCTCAACCTGTTCGGCATCCCTGACATGAAGGCGGAAACGACCCGCTACGCGGTGAAGGTGCCGCACCTCGGCAGCCTGATCCTCACGCACAGCTGGGACGGGGAGATCCGCGGCCTGAAGGAATTCCCGCCGGAAGATCGCCCGAATTCGACGGTCGTGTTCTGGAGCTTCCGCATCATGGTCGGCCTCGGCTTCGCGATGATCGGCCTCGCCGCGCTCGCGTGGTTCCTGCGCCGCCGCGGCCGCCTGTATGAATCGAAGTGGTTCCAGCGCTTCGCGCTCGTGATGGGCCCGACCGGCTTCGTGTCGCTGCTCGCGGGCTGGGTGACGACCGAAGCGGGCCGCCAGCCGTGGGTCGTGTATGGCGTGATGCGTACCGCGCATGCGGTATCGCCGCTGTCGGTGCAGCAGGTCAGCCTGTCGATGATGACGTTCGTGATCGTGTACTTCCTCGTGTTCGGCACCGGCGTGTACTACATGCTGAAGCTGATGAAAGCCGGCCCCGCGCTCCCCGACGTGAAGCACGACGACACCCCGGACACGCGCCCCGACCACACCGCGCGCCGCCCGATGTCGGCCGTCGACGAGCCGCTCGAGACCGTCTGAGCCCACTCTTTTTCGCATACGAGAAAACCTATGGACGTCACCGTAATCTGGGCCGCGATCATCGCATTGGGGCTCTTCATGTACGTCGTGCTCGACGGCTTCGACCTCGGCATCGGCATCGTCTTCCCGTTCTTCCCGGACGAGAAGGAACGCGACCTGATGATGAACACCGTCGCACCCGTGTGGGACGGCAACGAGACGTGGCTCGTGCTCGGCGGCGCCGGGCTGTTCGCGGTGTTTCCGGTCGTCTATTCGACCGTGCTGTCGGCGCTGTACCTGCCGCTGATCTTCATGCTGGTGTGCCTGATCTTCCGCGGCGTGTCGTTCGAGATCCGCGCGAAGGCGCGGCGCACGAAGCAGCTGTGGGATCTCGCGTTCATCGGCGGCTCGGCCGGCGCGACGTTCTTCCAGGGCATCGCGCTCGGCGCGTTCCTGCAGGGCATCAATGTGAAGGACGGCGTATTCGCGGGCGACGCCTTCGACTGGCTCACGCCGTTCAGCCTGCTGACCGGCCTCGGCCTGATCGTGACCTATGCGCTGCTCGGCTGCTGCTGGCTCGTCGCAAAGACGGAAGGCGACCTGCAGCGGCGCCTGCATCGCGTCGTGTGGCCGCTGACGGTCGTGCTGCTCGGCTTCATCGCGGTCGTCAGCCTGTGGACGCCGCTGCAGGATCCGGCCATCGCGCAGCGCTGGTTCGACTCGGGGCTGTTCTGGCGCCTGCTGCCGGTGCCGTTCCTGGTCGCCGGCTGCGCGGTGTGGATGCGCCGCGCGGTGCGCGCCCGGCACGACATGACGCCGTTCGTGCTCGCGCTGGCGCTCGTGCTGCTCGGCTACGTCGGCCTGCTCGTCACGCTGTTCCCGTATGCGATTCCCCAGACGATGACGATCTGGGAAGCCGCGGCACCGCGTTCCAGCCAGACCTTCACGCTGGTCGGCGCAGCGGTTATCCTCCCGATCATCATCGCCTACACGACGATGGGTTACTGGGTATTCCGAGGCAAGGTGCGCCATGAAGACCAGCATTACTACCACCACTGATTCCGCCGATCGCCAGCCCGATGCGCCGAAGCCGCGCATGCGCGGCTGGATGTGGTTCGTCGTCCTGTGGGCGGGCGGCGTGCTCGGCGCCGTCACGCTCGGCTATGCGTTCAAGATCTTCATGAACCTGACGCTGTTTGCGGTGAAATAGGCGAAGCGGCTGCCGGGTCGAGCGACGATCCGGGCAGCCGTTTTCTCGTCGACGGCTGCCGCTTCGGCGGGATGCACCGGGCGACGCGCCAGCATCCGCGGCCATTCTCCAGGCGACGGCAGCGCGCCCTCCATTCCCCGTTCCTTCCTTGCGCCCCCGGCACCGGCAGCTGCGTGCCGATCACCGCTCGCACGATGTCGTGCACATTGCCTTGTCCATCGCGCTGAAGAAGGTCTGGTAGTAATCAGGCTCGACGATGGTCTTCGTCCGAGTCGCCGTTGCTGTCCCATGCCGTGCGGTCGAATCGCGCACGCACGATCGCGTCGCGCGCCGCGGTCACGCGAACCGTGACGACGGCGGCCACCCGGGGCTCGATCAAATGCGCACGCCGGCCGACCTGCGCACCGCGCCACTGCTGCATTACGCGGGCTTGCCGCAGGCGTGGCAATACTGGTTCCACTAGGAGGACTCAGCCGTCACCGAGACGCTGCGCGGGCCGTTCTAGATGGCGGAACGAGACGACGCAGAAAGGCGGCAGCGATCCAGTCTGTTCGATGCGAAAGCAATACACCACCGATGGCGCAAACGGATGCGCGGCCCGTTCCGACTATGGATTCTGCCTCACCACGCCCAGCTTCAATCCCAGCATGCCGAAGATGCTGTTCATCGTCTGCACCGTCCCGTCGCTGCGCCCCTGTTCGATATCCTGAATGGTTTTCGTCGAAACGCCCGCGAGCTTGGCCATTTCCGCACTCGTCAGCCGCATTGTCTTTTTCAGATGGCGCACCGATTCGCGCAACGACCATTCGGGATGCGCGAGCACTTCCTCGATCGCTTGCCGCCGAAGCGAAAGTTGTTCGGGGAGCGGCAGCGCGTTATAGCGTTTGTCCATGGTGTGGCCTCCGCCTAGCGCACGGCATCCATTTCGCGAGCCAGCCGTTCAAGCCCAGGCTTCAGAAAAGCATGCACATCGTGCTCCAGCCCGAGATCGACGCCATGATCGGCGATCTCCCGCAAACCCGGCGACATCGCGCTCAGCCTTGCCCGCAGCGCATCGCGGTCCAACACGACATGTGCCTCAGCCGTTTGTGGCACACTGCTCCGAACGACTGCGTCGAGCACTCGCCCCCAGTCCGGCTGACCACCGTCATTGCCTTCCCAGCGGATGCGTCGCGCAATGCCGTCGGGGTGCAGATACATCGGCGCGAAGTCATAGAGCGGCGTCAAGGCGATACGCCCTTCGAAGTCGCGTTGCAGCGCGGTGTTTCTCGCATGATTGTCCTTGTTGCCCAACGCGAGATTCGCGACATCCCGGCACAGATACTCAGCCACCTCGGCCTGCGGATCCGTGCATTGACGCACAAGATGCCAGCACACCTCATCGTGACTCGGCGCGACGCCAAAGCCCGCCTTGCCCGTCAACGAAGCGATGCTTTCCTGGGCGAACCGGACCACACGCCCGTCGACACGCGCCCGATCAAAACGCCGAATGAACAGCGATCGATCGCGCAATTCCAGTGGCGCATGCACGCGCAAACCGAGACGCTGGGCCAATGCCATGTAGGGCGCCTCGTGGCGCAGGATCTGCGCAAGGCTCGCGTTCGCACCGCGCCCGAACTTGACGATGTAGTGCTCGATCGCGCGCTCGTCCGGCAGCGTGTGGTCGAGATAGAGCAAGCCGTCGTCGGCACGAGTCATTAGCAGCTTCGGCCACTCACCCTGTACACCCGAGGAGCCCGCAACGAAGAAGCCATGCGCGGCGAGATATTCGCTGAATGCGTCGCCTCGCGCGACGACCTCCTCGTCGGTAAAGCCCTGCTGCGGCCCCTGACGTTCGGCCAGCCAGTCCACCGCCTCCTTGATTCGCAGATTCCCGATCGAATTGGCAGCGCCCGCCAGCAGCAATGGCCAGTCGGCGCGCTCCTCGACAGTTTCCGGCAAGCCGAGACGGCGTAGCAACTCCGCGCGGCCGAACCCTTGCGGTAACAGATCGATCAGGAAAACAGGCCAATGCGGCGTGTCCAGCGGCTCGAGGCCAACCGAAAACCGGCACGTCATGGCGTGCGCATCGCGAGCGAGCTGATACCGAACGGCCCACTCGACGTCGTAACCCGTATAGGCACGGGCACGCCAGCCTTCGTCGGGCGTACCGAACAGAGTGACGACGCCGATGTCATGCCAGGCATCGTCGGCGTGGAGCTGAATTGTGCAGGAGGCGGTCATTTCGGCAAAAATCTATACAAATTATCTGAACCTGTACAGATAAAGTATATATTTTTCTACCGAAATAGAAACTATTGCTGTTGGCTAACCGAAACGCAGCGACCGGGAGAGTCACCTCCGCGCGTTCACTTTTGCCCCCGCAGCGCCACCTCGATCTTCCGATCGGTCTTGTACTGGCTCAGCGCATACACCGACCAGATCGCGGCCGGCAGCCAGCCGATGATCGTGATTTGCAGGATCAGGCAGATGATCCCGGCGATCGGGCGGCCGATCGTGAAGAACTGGAACCACGGCAACAGCAGGGCAAGCAAAAGGCGCATCGGGAATCCTCCGGGGGCGTCGTTGAAAGTTCAAGCGCAGACAATATGACGGGCCGCGCGCCTCATTTCAAGTTCGAACCGGCATTCGCCCCGCCGACGCAGCCGGCGATCGGCACGCGCGCCATACGGCCTAAGCCGAATCGGCCAGCCACCGCGCGACCCGCGCCACGAGCGGATCCGCTTCGTCGAAGCATTCGGCGCCCGCCACGCGCGGCGCGTCGCAAATCGCGAACACCGGCTTGCCCCACTGCAACCCGAGCGCGATCTCGGACAGCGTGCCGAGCCCGCCGCCGACTGCGATCAGGCACAGCGACGCCCGCGCGACCAGCGCGTTGCGCGTGATGCCGAGCCCGGTCGGCAGCGCGACGCTCAGGTACGGATTCGCGAGCGTCGCATCGTCCTCCGGCAGCAGCCCGATCGCGCACCCGCCGGCCGCATGCACGCCGCGCGCGGCCGCCTCCATCACGCCCTGCTTGCCCCCGCCGACGATGGCGACACCCGCCGCCGCGAGCGCGTGCGCGATCCGCTGCGCGACCCGCATCTGTTCGTCGGTCGCCTCGCGCGGACCGATCACGCCGACCGGCATGCGATGCCGCCGCGCGCCGCGCTGCCGTTGCGCGAGTTGCGCCAGCGCGTCGGACGCCGCTTCCGACCACTCATCCATGACGTCGTTGCCGTACAAGGCCTTCCCCCAATGCAAGAACGCAGGTGCAGATCGCCGTCAGCACGATCGACAGCACCGCCGCCTGCGAGAAATCGGTTTGCCCGTCCGACAGCTTCAGATACATCAGCAGCGGCAGGATGTTGATCTGCGTGCCGGCCAGCGCGAGCGCCGTGCCGTAGGTGCCGAGCGCGATCGCCGTGACGAGGCACCACGCGGACGCGACCGACGGCCACAGTTCGCGCCACGCGACGTCGAGCCACGCACGCCACGGGCGCGCGCCGAGCGTCAGTGCCGCCTCGAGCGGGCGCCGGTCGAGATTCGCGAGCGCCGGGTAGATCATCAGCGCGACCCGCGGGATCAGGTAGTACGCATACGCGACCGCCAGCCCCGGCATCGTGTAGATCGCGCCGCCGAGCACGGTCGGGTCAGCGCCCAGCGACGCCGCGAGCGTGGTGACGAAGCCGGCGCGGCCGAACGCGAGGATGAAGCCGTACGCGATCACCAGCCCGGAGAACGCGAGCGGCACGCCGAGCAGCGCGAGCGTCCAGTGGCGGCGGGCGGGCGACTGCCCCGCCAGCGCGAATGCGACCGGCACGCCGATGCCGACCGACAGCGTGCCGGCACCCACCGCCAGCGCCAGCGAATGTGCGATCGCATCGGCGACGAGCGGATCGCGCAGCACCGCACCGAACGCACGGCCGCCATCCGTGAAGGCCGAGCCGACGAGCGCGGCGAGCGGCAGCGCGAAGCACACCGCCAGCAATACCGCCGCCAGCACCGCGCCGAAGCGGCGCAGCGCGCCGCGTTCCGCCAGGGAGGTCTGCATCGTGTGCCCCTTACTGGCCGAGCGTCGCCTGCGACCAGAGCTGGTCGACCTCGGCCTTGCGCGCGGCCGCCTTCGCCACGTCGAGCGGACGCACCTGCGGCGCCTTCGGCAGCTTCGCCGCGACATCCGGCGCGACCGGCGTGCCGGGTACGGCCGGCCGCACGAAGCCCTGCGCGAACAGCGCCTGACCGGCGTCGCTCATCACCAGGTTGAGCCACAGCTGCGCGGCGGACGGGTTCGGGCCGTTCTTCACGAGGCTCATCGCATACGGTGCCGATACGCTGCCGTCCTGCGGAATCACGACGTCGGCCGCGTCACCCATGCCGTCGACGTACTTCGCCTTCAGGCCGTCGTTCTCGTAGCCGATCAGGATCGGAATCTCGCCCTTCACGAACTTCGCATAAGGCGTCGTGCCTTCGACGCGCAGCACGTTGCCCGCGCGCTTCAGCTTGCCGAAGAATTCCGTGCCGGGTTTCGGGTTCTCGACGCTGCCGCCGTTCGCATACGCGGCCGCGAACACGGCGACCTGCCCTTGCCCGGTCGAACGTGGGTCGAGATAGACGACCGCGTTGCGATACTCCGGCTTCAGCAGGTCGGACCAGCGCTGCGGCACGTTCTTCACGAGCTTGCGGTTGACGAGGAACGCGATGTTCAGCGAGTGCACCGCGAACCAGCGGCCGTCCGCCGAGCGAAACACGTCCGGCAGCTTGTCGAAGTTGACCGGCCTGAACGGCGCGACGACATCCTTGCTTTCGGCGTCGAGCGCCGACGCGGCGAAGTAGTACGCGGTATCGGCCTGCGGACGGCGGCGCGACTTGTCGAGCGACACCACGGTCGCGGCCGAGCCGATGTCGTTGTAGGTGATCTCGACCTTCGGATAGCGCTTGCGGAACTCGGCGAACAGCGCCTTCCAGTTGGCCCATTCGGGGCCCGTGTCGAACGAGACGACGAGCCCTTCGTCGGCGGCCTTCGCATACAGCGCGTCCTCGCCCGGATACAGCGGCGCGGCGTGCGCCGGCGCGGCAGCCAGCGCCGCGAACGCGCAGAGCGCCAGCACGCCGGCGCGTAGGGTCTTCACAAGAGGGTGGCCTGCAAGCATCGGGGATCTCCGTTGAATGAAAGGGGTCATTGCGCGGCCGGCGCGGCCGGCAGCACGAGCAGATGGCGCGGGTCGATCGCGATCCGCCGGGTGGCCGGCACGCGGCCTTCGCACAGCAGCGGGTCGGCCGAGCCGGCGGGAAGGAAGTCGTAGCGTTGCGTCGCGCCGAAGTAGCGCACGTCGCCCGGCGCGCCGTCGATGCAGTTCACGCCGTGCGCCGGCGGATCGGCCTCCACGTGCTCGGGCCGCACCAGCACCTCGACCTCGGCGCCCGGCCGGTGCGCGCCGGTCTCGACGCGCAGCGTCGCGAACCGCACGTCGACCGTATCGTGCGCGGTCACGCGGCCGCGCAGCAGCGTCGAATGGCCGACGAAGCGCGCGACCTGCGCGGACGCGGGCCGCTCGTACAGGTCGCGCGGCGTGCCCACCTGCAGCACGCGCCCGCCGTCGACGATCGCGACGCGGTCGGCCATGCTCAGCGCCTCGTCCTGGTCGTGTGTGACGAGCAGCGTCGTCGCGCCGCACGCGCGCTGCAGCGCGCGAATCTCGTCGCGCAGCTGATGGCGGATGCCGGCGTCGAGCGCGGCCAGCGGCTCGTCGAGCAGCAGCAGCTTCGGCTCGATCACGAGCGCACGCGCCAGCGCGACGCGCTGCTGCTGCCCGCCGGACAGCATCGCGATGCCGCGCTCCGCCTGCGCCGCCAGGCCGACCCGCTCGAGCATGTCGCGCGCGCGACGCCGCCGCGCGTCCACCGCGACGCCGCGCATTTTCAGCCCGTACGCGACGTTGTCCGCCACCGACAGGTTAGGGAACAGCGCGTAGTGCTGGAACACCATGCCGACCTCGCGCCGCCACACCGGCACGCCGGCCATGTCGGCGCCGCCGATCGCGATGCGGCCGCTGCCGCCGTCGAGCAGGCCGGCCGCGAGCCGCAGCAGCGTGGACTTGCCGGACCCGCTGCGCCCCATCACCGCGAGCAGCTCGCCTTGCGCGGCGGACAGCGTGACGTCGTCGACGCCGTGTCGCGCGCCGGGATACTGGAAACTGACGTGTTCGAACTCGAGACTCATGACGGACTCACTTCATACGTTGCACGGTGCCGACCGATACGAGCGTCGCGAGCACGGCGAGGACGAGCAGCACGACGGTCGCCGCGCAGGCCATCCCCGACGCGCCGTAGAACGCCTGCAGCAGCACGATCGGATAGTTGCGATAGCGAAAGCCGGCGATCAGGTTCGAGATCTGGAATTCGCCGATCGACAGCGCGGCCACCATCACGAGCCCCGAAAACAGGCTATGCCGCAGGTTCGGCAGCACGATCGTGGAGAACTGGCGCAGCGGCGTCGCGCCGAGCGTCGCCGCGCAGGCCTCGAGGCGCGCGAGCCCGAGGTGGCGCAGATCGCTGAGCAGCGTCTGCAGCAGGTACGGCAGCGTCAGCACCGCGTGGGCCCCGATCATCAGCGGCAGCGTGCCGTGCCATGGCAGCGTGTCGCCGCTGAAGATCGCGATATAGCCGAAGCCGAGCGTCAGCGCGGGCACGGCCACCGGCATCAGCATCACGATGCGCGTCGCCATGCCGCGCCCGGCCTGCGCACGGTGATGCAGCGCATACGCGAGCGGCAGGCCGACCGCGGCGTTCAGCGCACAGCACGCCAGCGCCACCGTCAGGCTCACGCCGAATGCGCGGGTGAAGCTGCGATTTCCGGCGAGATCGGCGAACCAGTGCCAGGTGAAGCCGGTCGGCAGCAGCGTGTTGGTCCACGACTGGCCCACCGAGCCGATCAGCAGCAGCGCGATCGGCAGCAACAGGTAGAGCCCGAACACCGCGACGAGCGCGTGCAGCAGGAAGCGTCCGGCACGCGGGCGCACCGGCCTGTTACGCGAAATCGGAACACCATCGGCCAGGGCCGGGGCGGTAGACGCAGGCATGAAAACACTCGCGGACAAGAGACGAAGACACCGCGCAACGCCCGCCGGGCGGGGCTGTCACGCGTTTTCTGGATGCCCGCAGTGTGCGGATCCGACATGGCATCGTCATGAAAAAAACGTACAAAGCCCGCATCGATCTGTGCGCCGAAGGAATAGTCACGATGAAGCACCTGTATCCGAACGTCTCGGAACTGCATGCATTCACCTGTTCTGCGAAGTATCTGAACTTCTCGTACGCGGCCCGCGAACTGGGCCTGACGCCCAGCGCGGTCAGCCGGCAGATCGCGAATCTCGAGGCGCTGTTCGGCGTGAAGCTGTTCGTGCGCGAGGGGCGCAGCCTCGCGCTCACGCGTGCCGGACAGGTGTACCACGCACGCGTCGCCGGCCCGCTGCGCGAGATCGGCAACGCGTCGATCGAACTGCTGAGCGCGCGCGAAAACGGCGACCTGCTGACGATCGCCAGCGTGCCGACGTTTACGACCAAGTGGCTCGTACCGCGGCTCTCGCGTTTCCTGGCTGTCGCGCCCGGCGTCACGCTGAGCTTTCGCCGCCATCTCGCGCACGGCGACATCTTTCCGTTCGGGCTCGACGCGGCGATCCGCTACGGCGACGGGGCATGGGAAGGGGTGCGAAGCGATTACCTGGACGGGCGAACCTTCGTGCCGGTCTGTACGCGCGAATTCGGCGAGCGGCACGCGTTGCGCACGCCCGCCGACGCCGTCACGGCGCCGCGCCTCGTGCACGAGCAGGCGGAAATCGCGTGGTCCGCGTGGGCGGAACGCCATCGCGCGACGCAGATGAATGCGCTCGCCGGGCCGCGCTTCGAACAGTATTCGGTGCTGATCCAGGCCGCGCAGGCGGGACTCGGGCTCGCGCTCGTGCCGCGTTTCCTGATCGCGGACAATCTCGCGGCCGGCACGCTCGTCGAACCGTTCGATGCGCCCGTCGAGGTCGACGCGCAGGGGCACTACCTGTGCTACGCGCCGGAGCGCCTCGAGACGAGCGAAGCGTTGCGGCACTTCAGGGCATGGATGCTGGACGAATGCGCGCCGGCGTAAGCCGGCCTGCATGCGTCACGCGGCGGGACGCGCTCGACCGCGCGTCCCGCCGTACCGGACACCGCCGGGCAGCGGTGTCCGGCAGCCGTCGTCAGTGCCGATCGATACCGAGCCCCGGCAGCACGCCGGTGTTCTCGGCCACCACCGCATGCAGCAGGCGCGGGTTCGCACCGAGCAGCCCGAGGATCGTCGGCGCGACCTGCTTCGTGCCGACCGTGTCGGTCACCGTGCGTGCGCGATGCAGGCCCGGGTACGACACGAGCAGGCCGAGGTGGCTGTCGTCCGGCGCGTTGCCGCCGTGCTCCTCGTCCTTCTTCGTGCTCGACGTGTAGATCACGCCCGGATTCGGCTGGACGACGATGTCCGGCGTGCGGCCGTTGGCCGGATCGCCGAAGCGCTCGGCGAGCGCCGCGCCGTACAGCACGTACGCCTGCGGGCCGTCCGCGCAGATCCCCGGCGCGTTGCAGCTGAGGTTCGCCTTCAGCGTCTGCACCACGGCCGTGCGCTGGTTGCGGTCGCGCAGCCAGATCAGGCCGACGTCGTCGGTCTGCACGAAGCCCGTGTCGACCAGGCCGGAGCCGTCGTTCAGGTTGCCCGTCTTCGTGTTGTTCTGGCCGAAGTTGCCGTTCGGGTCGATGTAGTTGTTCGCTTCGAGCAGCTTCGTCAGCGTGTCGCCGTTCTTAACGAGCTTCGTGCGATCGGTCGGCGACTGGCCATGCTTCGCCGTGACGATCACGGCCGTCGACGCATACAGGTTCGCCTGCTTCAGCGCCGCGACGATATGGCCGATCGAGTTGTCGACGTACGTGATCGCGTTCGCGACCTGGCCGTTCGGCGTGAAGTTCGCATCGAGATAGCCGCCGCCCTTCGCGACCGGCGCCTTCTGCGCGACGCTGAGCGTCTGGAAGTTGCCGCCGAACAGCGTCGGCACCGGCGCGCTCTTCGTGCCCGTCGAGTCACGGCCGTTGATCTGATTGATCAGCGCCTGCACGTGCAGGTTATCGAACTGCGCGGTATGCGAATAGACGTCGGTGTAGTCCGTCTTCGTCACCGGGTCGATCGAGTTGATCTCGGTGCGCATCAGATCGTCGACGCCGGTGCCCGACGGCCCGTTCAGCCAGTCGTAGCCCCACGCGTGCTTGTCGGCCCACGCGGTGGTCGCGTTCGGGATGCCGGCCTTCACGGCCTCGAACACGGTGTTGGTCTTCACGTAGTTGTGCGGATAGACCGGCACGCACTTGCCGTTGACCTTCGCGTTCGGGATCGCCTGCGGGTTGAACGCGCCGCCGCCGTTCAGGTGGACCAGCGCGCCGCCGTTCTGGGCGTCGATGCCGGTCGTCTCGTCGAACACGACGTTCCAGCCCTGCTTGCCCGAGCAGCTCGTGTCGCCCGGCGCGTACAGGTTGCGGTCGTACGACACGTCGTAGAACAGGCCGGCCGTCTTCGGCGAGCCGCCCGTCACGAGCGCGGCGAGGCCCGGAAACGAATCCGACAGGCCCGGCGTGTAGGCATTCGTGTACGTCACGCCGTGCTGCGCGAGCACCGCGAGGTTCGGGCACGTGTTCGCGCCGATGCAGCGCGCGAGATCCTGCTCGTGCAGGCCGTCGACGCTGATCAGCAGCACGTGCTTCACGACGCGGCTCGCGTGGCCGCGATCCTCGCCGTGACTGTCGTCGTCCTGCTGCGCGGCGTGCGCACCCGCACCGGCGAGCGCCAGCGCGCTCGCCACCATCGCCACCACCTTCCGCTGCTTACCAAGGAAAGACATGATCACCCCACCTCTTCGATTGACGTTGAACTGCGTGACTTGCCATCAGGCGCGCAAGACTATGGCTGCGCCGTGGGTCGCTCGCATGAAGCGGGGCTTTCTGTCTTCTATCAAACGTAACCAATCGCAAGTGACGCGAATCATTCGCAAAGCAAGGTGACCTGGCGCACATTGCGACGGGCGCGCTCACCTGCCGGCACTACACCGGTGCATCGGTCAAACCGCCGGCAACGTCATCGGCCGCACGATTTTTTTTCCGGCTTGGCGCGCGACTATTGGCGTGTGATAAAGGGTTTTCCCTGACCCGGAGCACGAGTATGTCGACCCTGGAAGCCCTCCGGTTCGTGCTGGACGATGCACGCACCCCCGAAATCATTCGCCACCACGTCGTCGATGCGTTGCAGTACGCGTTGCGCAACTACGGACAGGTGTTTACCGCGAAGGAAGTCGAATGGCTGGCGCAGTGGGACGACGCGCGTCTGCCGCTGGCTGCCAAGAAGGAACTGGGCAAGCGCGAGGAACCGGCGATCGCCGCGCGCTGAAGGAAACGCGCCGCCGCGCCCGAACGGATGAACGGACGCGGCGGCGGATGGCCTGCTTACTGCAGGCCGAAGTCGACGCGGGTCGTCGCGCCCTTGTCCTCGATGCCCTTCGCATCGAGCTTCGGCGCGACGACGAACACACGGCTCGAATCGATCTTCCCGTCGAGGTATTGACGCACGGCCTGCGCGCGCTGCTGCGCGAGCGCACGCAGCGCGTTGTCGTCGGCCGGCGCGTGCTCGGCGAGCGCCTTTTTCATGTCGGCGTCGGGCAGCGTCTTCTGCAGGCCGATCACGTTGCGCGGCTTCTTGAAGTCGGCGGCCTTGTACGCGCGCGTCAGGTACTTGCTGTACTCGGCCGGCTCGACCTTCACCGACATCGGGTCGATGCTCTCGCCCTGCCCGATCACGTCCTTCAGCTTCTGCTGGCGCACGAGCCGCTCGACGTACGCGTCGCCGAGCCCCGACGTGTCCTTCGCCGGATCGACGCGGCCGATCAGGTCGAGGCGGATCGACGGCTTCTCGGTCAGCATCTTCACGACGGTGTCGAGCTTCTTCTGCTGCGCGTCGTCGAGCTGGTACGAGCCCGGCGCGAATTCGACGTAGCCGAGATCCTCGCCGCCGCCGCCGAATGCATGCGCGAGCAGCGAGAACGGCGACGTGACGGCCTTCGCGATCAGGTTCAGCACCGCGCGCCAGATCAGCCCGCCGACGCTGAACTCCGGATTCGACAGCGAGCCCGACACCGGCAGGTTCACGTCGATCTGGCCGCGCGTGTTCTTCAGCAGCGAGATCGCGAGCTTCACCGGCAGCCGGGTCGCCGTGTCGTTCTCCACATGGTCGCCGAACGTGAGCTGGTCGATGAAGATGTGGTTGTTCGCCTTCAACTGGTCGTTCGCCAGTTCGTAATGCAGGTCGACGTTGAGCTTGCCCTTCGTGATCGGGTAGCCCGCGTACTTCGCAGAATACGGCGTCAGGTTGGTCAGCTCGATGTCGTGCGCGGTCGCGGTGAGGTCGAGCGCCGGCTTCTCGATCAGCGGGTTCACCGAACCCTTGATCGAGATCGGCCCGTTGCCCGCGAGGTTCGCGGCGACGTCGACCGGCGCGGACGTCGTCGAATCCGTGCCGAACGCACCGACCGTGCCCTTGATCGCGACGAGGTTCGCCGTGTAGTTCGGCTTGATGAAGTTGTCGGTGTACGTCACGCGGCCGTTCTGCAGCAGCAGCTCGCCGAAATGCATGCGCACCGGGTTCTGCGGCGGCGGCGCGGCCTTCACGACCACCGTCGCCGAGGCGGCGGCCGGTGCCAACGCCTGCTGCGCGGCCGCGGCCGACGCGGCCTGGGCGGCGGCCGGCGGCGTCATGCCCGGCGACAGCGGCACCGGCTCGCCCTTGCTCGCGTCACGCGTGAGCGACTGCGCGGGGCCCGTTTCCTTCGCGACCACGTCCTTCAGGTTCAACCGCCCCTGCGCGTCGAGCAGCACGCGGCCGTAGAAGTTCGAGAACGTCACGCGCGCGGCATCGACGTCGGTGCCCTTCTCGTCGTAGTTCGCCTTCAGGTTCGTCAGCGCGAGCGAGCGCCAGCCCGCGAACGGGTCGGAGGTCGCCTTGTCGAGCATCCGTACGTCGACCAGCGCGACATCGCCGCGATAGGTCGCGCGCGGCGCGCCCTTCACCTGCGCGAACGTCAGGTTGCCCTGCGCGTTGAGCAGCGCGCTGGCGATCGTCGCGTTCAGCGCGCTGCCGAAATACGGCTCGAACGCGGCCGCGTCGAGGCGGTTGCCGTTGATCTTCAGGCCGAGCTTCAGCGGCTGCGCGGTCACGTCGCCCGTCACGTTCAGCGAACCCTTGCGGTTCAGCGTCGCCTTCAGTTGCACGGGCAGCGGCTTGGTCATGTCGTCGCTGATTTTCTGCACGGACAGGTCCAACGGCTTGATCGCCAGCTTCACCGGGCGCGGCGTCGACAGGTCGGTGAAGTTCGCGGCGGAATCCTTCACGTTCAGCGCGTCGATCCGGTAATGCCACGACGGCGCGGCGGCCTCGGCCTTGCGCGCGACCGTGCGCTTCGGCACCGCGGCCTGCGCGGGTTCGGCCAGCGCCGCGAGGTCGATCTTGCCGTCCTTCAGGCGCTGCACGTCGAGCGCGAGCCCGCTGACGTCGACGCTGGCGATCTCCGCGATGCGCGTGGCCACGTCGACCTTCGCGATCTTCGCGCTCGCGTCGGGCAGCACGATCGCGGGCGCCTTCGCATCGGGTGTCGCGATCTTCAGCGACTTCAGGCTCACCGTGCTGTCGGCAACCTGCGCGGCGAGCGGCGTCTTGCCCCAGTCGGCCTTCGCGTTGACGGTCGCGCCGAGCGTGCCGTCGAGCACGCGCGCCCGCGTCGCCTCGCCGAGGTACGGCTGCAGCGCCGGCAGCGCGAGCGCGGCGACCGTCAGCTTGCTCTCGACCTGCTTCTCCGCGAGATTGAACGCGCCTTCGGCCGTCACGTCGCCGCCGCGCGACAGCGACGTCGACAGCGTGTATTTCGCGGGCGTCTTGCCCTGCATCGTGAAGCCGTCGAGCGTCGCGGCGAGCTTCGTGAGCGACAGCGCGGTCGGCGTCGCCGGCACGCGGTCGTCGACGTTGACCGTGCCGCCGTCGATCGCGAAATGGCGGATCGTCAGGTCGAGCGGCGGCGCCTCCTTCGTTGCAGCTTCGACCTTCGCGCCGCTGGCGGTGGCTGCGGCAGCGGCGGAAGCGGCGGCGGCCCCCGACGCCGCCGGCGTGCCTTCGGCGGCCTTCGATGCGGCTGCCGGCTGCGCGGCAAGCTTCTCGACGTTCAGCACGCCCTGCTTGTCGCGCGACAGGTCGACCACCGGCTGGTCGATCCGGATCTCGTCGAAATGCATCGCGTTGCGCAGCGGTTCGAGGCTGGCGGCCGCGACGTGCACGCCGCGCGCGGCGAACAGCGGCGCGGACGCATGGTCCGTCACCTTCGCGTCCTTCAGGTCGACGGTGCCCGACACGCGCAGCGCGGGCGTCTCGCCGCTCATCACGAAATTGACCGCGAGGTCGCTGCTCAAGAGGCCGCTCGTCACGGCCACCGGCAGCTTCGCCGGCACGTACGAGATCAGCTTCGGCACGTCGAGGCCGTCGAATTTCAGCGCGATCTCCGATTCGCGCGACTGCGCGAACGGCTTGGTCTTGCCGTCGATCGCGATCGGGCTGCCGTCGAAGCGCGCGCGCAGCTTCGGCTCGACGAAGATGTCGGTCTTCGAGGCCAGCGTCGCGATGTACGGAATGCCGAGCGTCCAGTTGTCGACGACGTGCTGTTCGTTCAGCAGCCGGTCGTCGAAATCGATCCGGCCGTTGTTGACCTGGATGTTCGACACCGAGAACTGCGTCGGCTTGCTCTCGGGTTTCGGTGACGGCGTCGAGAACTTCTCGATCAGGTCGGTGAAGTTGAAGCGTTGCGCGTCGTAGCGGACGATATGAAAGCGCGGCGAGTCGAGGCGGATTTCATTGACGATCGGCGCGCCGCGAAACAGCGACGACCACGACGGCCGCACGACGAGCTTCGCGATGTCGATGAAGTCGCCCTGGCCGCCTTTGTCGCCGAGATGGATGCCGTCGGCTTCGAGGTTCAGCGTGTAGGGGTTCAGCGCGATGTGCTGGATCGTGGCGGGCCGGTCGAGCTGCTTGCTCAACTGCTGTTCGGCGATATGGCGGATCAGCGGCGGCGCCGCGAAGAACCCGAGCAGTCCGAATAAAACGATGAAGATCAGCAGGCCGATGCCGATGCGCCGGGCCCGGCGCGAACGTGCAACGCCACCGAGGGCATGGAGGGTGGAGGGTACGGTTTCTTTGTCTGCGCTTGCCATGCTTGAATGCCTCGGGATGGAATGCCGGGCCGCGCCGGAGAACCGGGCGGCCGCGCACGCTATCCCGAAAGTATAGGCTCAGGAGGGGACGGGACGAGGTTCGGGCGCCGTCGCGCCCGCCGGTCGGACAGCGCCGCCGGTCATCCGTTCATTTCCGGACGACGACGGGCGGCATCCACGACCCGTCGCTCGCCTGCGGCTTCGGCGCGTACAGGCGCAACGCGAGTGCGAAATCGGCGCGCGGCGCCGGCAGCCAGTTGGCCGCCTGCGTGCCGCCCGGCGACGCCGACACGACGATGTCGATCGAGCCGTCGTGGTTGCGGCGCAACCGGTCGCGATCGCCGAGCGAACGGCGTGCCGACCCGACGTCGGGCAGCGCGCCGTTGGTCGAATAGGGCGTCAGCGTCCAGAATGCACGCACCGGCGGCAGCGCGCCCGGCGCGAAATGCAGCACGTAGCGGTTCGCGCCGTTCAGCGGATGCCCGTCGCTGTCGACGCGGACGACCGCGAGCGTTTCGTCGTCGCGCGTCGCGGTGCCGAACTGCGTGTAGGCCGCGTACGCGCGCAGCGTGTAGTCCTGGCCGTACTTGCCGGCCGTATCGCCGATCCAGCTCCAGCCGTTCGCGTTCAGCAGGTTCGACGGCGGGGTCGAGAGCCGCGCGCGCGCCTCGGCGACGCCGGCCGTCGCGGCCGCGAGGCGGTCGCCCGTCCACAGCACCGGATAGCCGGCCGACACGCCGATGTCGCCGAGCAGTGCCTGTGCGTGCGCATCGTCGGCCGGCGCTGGGTTGTCCTGCAGCGCCTGCGCGAAGCGCGTGAAGAACGCCTTCGGATCGAGTGCGGCCACCTGCTCGGCCGGCGTGCCGCCGCCCACCGCTTCGGACGGTGCGCTGCCCGCATGCACCGCGACCGACGCGCCGCGCGCCGCGCCCGTGTAGACGGACAGCGGCACCACGCGGATCGCGCGCTGCAGTTTCTTCACGTTCGTGAGGTCGCGCCCGCCGCTCGTCTGCAGCCGGACTTCGAGCCACGCATTGGCCGACGGGACGTCGATCCGGACCGCGCCCTTCGGCAGCGTGCCCTGCCAGTCCTTCGCGGCGAAGGCAATCGTTTGCGATCGCGCGCCGCCGCGTGCCCCGCGTGCGGCCACGCTCGACGACGACCACAGCACGTTCGTCCACATGTCGAGTGCGCGCGCATCCCAGTAGCGGCCGCGCGTGTCGGGCAACGTGACGATCACGGGTTCGGTCGCGACGTCGAGCCAGCCGGTCGAGTCGAGCGTGTCGACGCCCGGCAGCGGCGGGTTGACCGCGCCGACGGGCGGCAGCGCCTGCGCATGGCGCAGCGTGTTGAGCGGCGCCTGCCCCGGTTGCGCGCCGTCGCCGCCCGTCGCCGCTTCCTTCGCGACGTCCATCAGCACGAGCGGATACGCGTAGACGTAGGAGTCGGCGACTTCCGCGCGCATCCAGCCGGTTTTCCGCTGGATGGCGTCCGGTTGCGACGCGCACCCGGCTAGCAACGCCATGATGGCGAGCGACGCGCACGCGCGCCGCAGAGAAACTGATTCCTGCTGGTTTTCAATCATCGATTACTGGCCGAATATCGTTCTTTTCAGTCAACGCCTTGTTCGACTTGCGAATGGCGAAAGCAAGGCACCCCAGCCTGCCCGGACAACCGTCTCGCTACGGTTCATAACGGTGGGCGCTGATGTCAGGCCGGTATCATAGCGCCTCAGGGCATCCCCCAATATGCCGATTAGCGGGTGGCGCGTATCCGCGGGCTGACCGGTCCCAAATGTTTCGCCGGATCTTCAGGAGAATTGGGGTGGCATCGAGGCGATGTCGGCCGACTTCGGATCGGTCTCAGTAGCGATTGAGTTGCCATCTGGATTGACAGATGGTGTCACTATTGACACCATTCAGCATGGCAAGCGATTGGAAGATCCTCGAACAAATGAGGCGCGAGCCCGCGAATGTGCGATTCGGCGATCTGTTCAAGGTCTGCGAGGCACACTTCGGCCAGGCCCGCCAATCCGGTTCGAGCCACGCCATTTTCAAGACACCGTGGCAAGGCGATCCTCGAGTGAATATCCAGAACGATCGCGGGAAAGCCAAGGCCTATCAGGTGCGGCAGGTTCTCGACGCGATCGACCGACTGAAGGAACAGAAATCATGACTCAAGACCACTTTACGTACCGCGTAACGTGGTCCCCGGAGGACGGGGAGCACGTCGGCCTGTGCGCGGAGTTCCCATCTCTTTCGTGGCTCGACGCGACGCCAGAAGGCGCGCTCGCCGGCATCCGCCGGCTCGTTGCCGATGTCGTGCGCGACATGACCGCGAACGGCGAAAAGGTGCCCGAACCGATCGCCGACCGCACCTATAGCGGTGAATTCAAGGTCCGCATCCCGCCGCAAGCTCACCGTGCGCTGGTGATCCAGGCCGCCGAACAGGGCGTCAGCCTGAACCGTCTCGCCAGCGCCAAGCTCTGCGCGTAACCGTTCGATTGCGTGCAGCACGTGACGCCCGGCCTTCCTCGTGGAAGCCGGGCGTTCGCTTTTTCCGGGTCGTGGCACCCTGTGATCAGGGATGGCCTTGAGCCGATCCACCCGCCTTGCATCGCATGCATCATCCACCGCTTGACCTTACCATCGTGGGAATGTTGATACTGGGATCATTGGCGGCATGAGCCGCGCATTCAGGGAATCCGACATGACTGAACCACTTGCCTCCGCAGCGTTGCATACGATCGAGCTGAGCATCGACGGCATGCATTGCGGCGGCTGTACGGGCCGCGTGCAACGGGCGCTGGCCGCGGTGTCGGGCGTCGTCGAGGCGGCGGTTGACCTCGACACGCACACGGCGACGGTGACTGCGCACGATACGGTCGAAGCCGCGCAACTCGTCGAGGCGGTCGACGCAGCCGGCTACCGCGCCGCCGTGCGCGACCCGCTGCTCGAAGACGCCGCGACGCCGCATGCCCATCCTGTCGAAGCATCGCCCGCGCCGATGGCCGCAGCCGCTTCCACGACCCGCCACCTGCTTCCGGCCGACAGCACCACCATCGAACTCGATATCGACGGGATGACCTGCGCATCGTGCGTGTCGCGCGTCGAAAAGGCGCTGGCGAAGGTGCCGGGCGTCACGCGCGCGTCGGTCAACCTCGCGACCGAGCGCGCCACCGTCGATGCCGCGGCGAACGTTTCCGCCGTGCAACTGGTGGACACCGTGAAGCAGGCCGGCTACGGCGCGACGCCGACGGTAACGGAGGCCGGCGTCGCCGCGTTCGCGCCTTCGTCGCCTGCCGCGCCCGCCAGCATCGAACTCGAGGTCGACGGGATGACGTGCGCGTCCTGCGTGTCGCGCGTCGAAAAGGCGCTGGCGAAGGTGCCGGGCGTCACGCGCGCGTCGGTCAATCTCGCGACCGAACGGGCCACCATCGACGCCGCGCCCGATGTGACCGCCGTACAACTCGCCGAAGCCGTGAAACAAGCCGGCTATGGCGCGACACCGGTGGCCGGCGCCGCGATCCCGCCGGCAGCCTCCATCGCCCCCGCCGATCTCGAACTCGACATCGGCGGGATGACCTGCGCATCCTGCGCCGGCCGCGTCGAAAAGGCGTTGGCCGCCGTGCCGGGCGTCGCACGCGCTTCCGTCAACCTCGCGACCGAGCGTGCGTCGGTGCACGGCGCCGGCGCGCTCGACGCCGCGACGCTGATCGCGGCCGTCACCACAGCCGGCTACCGCGCGTCGCTCTCCGCCGCATCATCAGCCGGTGCCACCACCGGGGCTGACGCGCAACCGGGCAGCCCCGCGCAAGACCCGGACGCCCGCAAGCACCTCGAAGCGATTCGCGAACGCGATCTCGTGGTCTGGTCCGCCGTGCTGAGCGCGCCCCTTGTCGCACCGATGCTCGTCGCGCCGTTCGGCATCGACCTGATGCTGCCCGGCTGGCTCCAGCTCATGCTCGCGTCGATCGTCCAGTTCGGCTACGGCGCGCGCTTCTATCGCGCGGCCTGGCATGCGGTGAAGGCCCGCACCGGCAACATGGACCTGCTCGTCGCGCTCGGCACGTCGGCCGCGTACGGGCTGAGCCTGTGGATGCTGCTGCGCGCCCCCCTGCATCCCGGCCACCTGTATTTCGAGGCGTCGGCCGTCATCGTCACGCTGGTGCGCTTCGGCAAGTGGCTCGAGTCGCGCGCGAAGCGCCAGACCACCGACGCGATTCGCGCGCTGAACGCGCTGCGTCCCGACCGCGCGCGCGTCGTCGAGCACGGCGTCGAGCGCGACGTGCCGCTGGCGCAGGTCCGCGTCGGCACCCGCGTCAGCATCCGTCCCGGCGAGCGCGTGCCGGTCGACGGCCGGATCGTGTCGGGCCGCTCGCACATCGACGAATCGCTGATCACCGGTGAAAGCCTGCCCGTGCCGAAGGACGACGGCGACCCCGTCACGGCCGGCTCGATCAACGGCGAAGGCGCGCTCGTCGTCGAAACCACCGCGATCGGCGCGGAGACGACGCTCGCACGCATCATCCGCCTCGTCGAATCCGCGCAGGCCGAGAAGGCGCCGATCCAGCGGCTCGTCGATCGCGTGAGCGAGGTGTTCGTGCCGGCGATCCTCGGCATCGCGTTGCTGACGCTGGTCGGCTGGCTGATCGCGGGCGCCGGCACGGAAACCGCGATCCTCAACGCGGTCGCGGTGCTGGTCATCGCGTGCCCGTGCGCGCTCGGCCTCGCGACGCCCGCCGCGATCATGGCCGGCACGGGCGTCGCGGCCCGGCACGGCGTGCTGATCAAGGATGCGCAGGCGCTCGAACTCGCGCAGCGCACGACCGTGATCGCGTTCGACAAGACCGGTACGCTGACCGAAGGCAAGCCGTCCGTGACCGCGTTCGAAGCGGTCGACGTGCCGCATGACGACGCGCTCGCGCTCGCGGCGGCGGTGCAGCGCCAGAGCGACCATCCGCTCGCGCGCGCCGTGGTCGCCGCGCACGATGCCGACCTGGCCGCACGCGGCGGTGCGGGACCGTCGCCCGTCGCCGCCGATGCGCGTGCGGTGGCCGGACGCGGCGTGGAAGCGCGCGTCGGCGGGCAGTTGCTCGCGCTCGGCAGCACGCGCTGGCGCGACGAGCTCGGCATCGCGGTGCCGCCCGCGCTCGACGCACGCGCGGCGGAGCTCGAGCGCGCGGGCAACACGATCTCGTGGCTGATGCGCGCCGACGCGCCGCGCGCGTTGCTCGCGCTGATCGCTTTCGGCGACACCGTGAAGCCGGGCGCCCGCGACGCGATCGCGGCGCTGTCGGCGCGCGGCGTCGCGAGCGTACTCGTGACGGGCGACAACCGCGGCAGCGCGGCCGCCGTCGCGGCGTCGCTCGGGATCGCCGAGGTGCATGCGCAGGTGCTGCCCGACGACAAGGCGCGCGTCGTCGCCGAGCTGAAGCGCACGCACGGCGGGATCGTCGCGATGGTCGGCGACGGGATCAACGATGCGCCGGCGCTCGCCGCGGCCGATGTCGGCATCGCGATGGCGACCGGCACGGACGTCGCGATGCACACGGCCGGCATCACACTGATGCGCGGCGACCCGGCGCTCGTCGCCGACGCGATCGACATCTCCCGACGCACGTACCGGAAGATCCAGCAGAACCTGTTCTGGGCGTTCGTCTACAACCTGGTCGGCGTGCCGCTCGCGGCGCTCGGCTGGCTGAACCCGGTGATCGCGGGCGCGGCGATGGCGTTCTCGAGCGTCAGCGTCGTGACCAACGCGTTGCTGTTGCGGAGATGGAAGGGGCGCGCGCGGTGATGTGTGGCGGTGGCGTGCGCTGGTGACGTGTGCCGGTGACGTGTGCCGGTGACGTGTGCCGGTGACGTGTGCCGGTGACGTGTGCCGGTGATGTGTGCCGGTGACGTGTGCCGGTGACGTGTGCCGGTGACGTGTGCCGGTGACGTGTGCCGGTGACGTGTGCCGGTGACGTGTGCCGGTGACGTGTGCCGGTGACGTGTGCCGGTGACGTGTGCCGAACGGCCGGATGGCCGTTCGGCGCTTGGCGCTTGGCGCTTGGCGCTTGGCGCTTGGCGCTTGGCGCTTGGCGCTTGGCGCTTGGCGCTTGGCGCTTGGCGCTTGGCGCTTGGCGCTTGGCGAACAGTAAGGATCGTGAGGTCGGCCGGCATTGGCCGATCGCGGCGGGGCGAACCGCCAGCACACGACGACGCGGCGCCGGCCGGTGGCTTCAGTCCGAAATGACTGGCTTGATCAAGGTCGTCGTGATCGGCGCGAAGCCGCACGCACGATACAGCGCGCGGGCTGCCGCGTTGTGATTGAACACCGACAGCCCGATCTCGGTGACGCCGTACCGGCGTGCCTCGGCATCGAGCGCCTCGAGCGTACGCGTGGCCCAGCCCTGGCGGCGCCGGGACGGGGCGATGTCGAGGTCGTAGATGAACAGCGTGCGGTTCGGCCCTTCAGGCACGATCGCGTACCAGAGGTCGCCCACCGCGTCGCCGCTGGCGCCGTCGATGAGCACGACGAGGGTCTGGCCGGAGGTACGCAGGCCGTCCGGCAGCAGCGTGTCGAAACAGGCGCGCGCCCGGCTGGCCGCGTCTTCGACAGCATTCTGCCCGGATGAAACGAGATCGCTCGCGTAGCCGTCGATGGCTCGCGTGCGGTAAGCGTGGAATTCGCTGGCCGTCATCGGCCGCATCTGCAGCATGGCCCGGTCACCGTGAACGGAATCGGACTTCCAGTGTAGCGGGACGGTCGCGCCAGCGCGCGATGGCAGCGGCGGAAAGCGGACAGGCAGGTGCGGCAGGCGCCGCGCTGACAGCGAATCAGCGAATCAGCGAATCAGCGAATCAGCGACGGTACAGGACGATCGGCACGAGGTGTGCACGGCGCACGCGCTCGGCTTCGGCACGACGCGCAGCGTACGAGTATTCGGCGTCGAGCGGCAGGTGCGGGGACACGAAAAGGTCGTCGATCTTTTGCAGCAGGGCGAGGATGAAGCTCATGTGAGACTCCTGACAGATGTGGCTAGGGTTTTCCCTTAGATGGACTCCATTCTAAGGGTTTTCCCTGAACTCTGCCAGCGCACCGCATCAGTTTGCCGCATGCGCGCGACGGCGGATCGCCGATACATCACGGCGATCCTTGCTCCGTCGGGCTTCCAGGATAGGGTCGAAACAATTAACGCGTGCGGCGAGCGCGCTTCGCGACGGCCGCTTCGCGGTTCGCGTTGCGCTGAAGCCGGTCGACTTGCGACAGAAGCGCTTCGTGATGCTCTTCGAGCGTCATCAGCGTTGCCTGCTGCGTCGACAGATCAGCTGCTAGTCGATCGATCCGCTGCTGCTTCGTGGCGACGTCCTGCTTCAGGTGCGCGATCTGCCGAGTCTGCATCACCAGTGCGACGAGCCCCGCCAGCACGACGACGGCCAACGCCAGCAGCAGGCGGTTGACGCGGCGCATCTCGCGATCGGCCGTGCGCGTCAGGCCATCCACATCGGCCTGCAGTACGGCCAGCCGGTCGGTCAGCGGGCGCAGGTGCGTATCCGGATCGAAGGCCATCGCGGCCGGTTGCGTGCGCTCCGCCGACGGCTTCGTGACAAAGGAGGCAGCGGAAGCCAGCGGCTGCGTAACGGGGGATACGGTGGCGTCGACCCGCGGCGCGGCGTCATGGGCCTTCGCGGCGTTGGCCGTGTTGGCCGTGTTGGCCGTGTTCGCCGTGTTCGCCGTGTTCGCGGCAATCACCGGCTTGGCCGGCTGCACCGACGTCTGGGGCTCGACCGTCGACACCGCGTCCGGCGCCGCGCTCACCGCGGTCGCTTCCGGCACCGTGCCAACGCTCGTCACGACCGGCGCGGATTGCTCCGTTGTCGCGTCGCTTGCACCGGCAGCCGCCCGGCGTTTGCCGCCCGACGACGCACGGCGTTCCTTCACGGCACCACCGGAGGACCGCCCTTCGCGGGATTTAACGGCGGCAGCAGCAACAACAGCCTTCTCAACTTCACCATCAGCCGCTTGAGACCCGGTCGCCTTCGCCGCAGCACCATCGGTTGCTTGCAACTTGGTCACCACCGTTGCGGCGCCATCGCTCGCAGGCCCATCGGCGGCCTTCGATGCGACGCCATCGGCCAGGGGAATATCGACCGCCTTCATCCCAGCCGCGCCAGAAGCCGGTACGACGTCGACGTTTGCGTCACCACCACCTTCAGGCGACGAAACGCCATGCGCCACCGTCGCGTCTCCAGGCGTCACCGCACCTTCCGCTGCTTCCACATGTCCTGCTGCGGCCACCCCATCCGGCGCACTGAACCCGTCCAGCGCAGCCTGCCGCCCGGACGCCACATCGTCCGCGACATCGACCGCAGCCTCGGCTTGCGCGCCCGCTTCGTCACGCGCCGTAGCCGGCACACGCTCACCCGGCTCGAGCACCGGATCGCCGAACAGGTCGAGCGTCCGTTCGTCGCGCGACGCGTCGCCGGCCGGCGCACTGCCGGACCGCACCGTCGCCCTTGCTGACGTACTGCCCGCGGCAGCAGCCGAGCGCGGGCGCGAACGGGCCGACGAACGATTGGAACGGGAACGGGAGCGAGGCGAGGAAACGGATTCGGTCATGGAAATCGGATGGCGGGGCCCGCAAGCGCGGAACCGGATGTCGAACGGAATCGGTGGTCGGCCATTGTCGCATGCCCCATCGCCGATTCCGCCTATTCGTCGCCCGACAACCCATTGCCCTCTTCGAAACGCGTGACGCCCTTCAGCGCGCGCAGCTTGTCGCAGATCGCCTGGTATTCGAGTGCCGACACCCGCGCAAGCGCGATGCGCACCTCGTCATGCTCGCCCGTGTCGTCGGCGCGCTGCACGATGAACTGCTTCACGCGCGCACTGTCCGGGCCAAGCGCCGCGTGCAGCGAATCGAAGTTCAGCGTGCCGCTCACGACCGTCAGCGCGAGCTGGCGCCGCTGGCGCACCGTGAAGTAGCGCCGCTCCAGCGGCTTGATGCCGGCCAGGATGATCAGGATGATGATCGTCGCCGAAATCGACGCGACGTAGAGCCCGCCGCCCACCGCGAGGCCGATCGCGGCGACCGACCACAGGCTCGCGGCCGTCGTCAGCCCGCGCACGATCTCGCCGCGCAGCAGGATCGAGCCCGCGCCCAGGAAGCCGATGCCCGATACGACCTGCGCGGCGATCCGCGACGGGTCGAGCACGATGTGCTCGCTGCTGCCGAGTACGTCGGCGAACCCGAACGCCGACACGATCATGATCAGCGTCGAACCGACACAGACGAGCATGTGCGTACGCAGGCCGGCCGCCCACGACAGACGCTCGCGCTCGAAGCCGATGACGCTGCCCAGCGCCGCCGCGAGGACGAGCCGCATCACGAGTTCCAGGTTGCTCAGCATGCGATTTATCTCCTTTTTTGGTGCCGGCCGTGCGGAATGTTTTATCCTTGGCCCCGGTCGCGCCGATCCTCCGGGCCGCGCCGACACGTTTCGAACCCAGCGCTCAACCCCGTCATGTCCGTTTCCGACTCCGCTTCCGCCCAGGCCGCCCAGCTGCGCCACCATTTCGCGCATGTCGTCTTGCCGATCTGGCGGGGTTCAGGGTTCGACCAGACATTGCAGTTGCCGTTCGAAGCCGTCGATCCGGCCACCCACGCGCCGCTGCCCGTGACCCGTTATCGCGCAATGGCCTGCGCCCGGCAACTGTTCGTGTTCGCGGAGGCCGGCGACATCGCGCACGCGGCCACGCTGTTCGACGCGCTGGGTCGCCACTTTCGCGACCCGCGCCACGGCGGCTGGCACTACAGCGTGGACGCGCAGGGCGCCCCGCTCGACACGACCAAGGATCTCTACACGCACGCCTTCATCGTATTCGCGTGCGCCGCGTGGTATGCGGTGTCGGGCGACGCCGCCGCACGCCAGGCAGCCGAAGAGACCGCCGCGCTGATTCAGGACCGCTTCGCGCCGCACCGCGGCGACGCGCTGCTCGACGCGGCGCGCCACGCCGATTTCTCGTCATCCGGCAGCGGGGCGCTGCAGAATCCGCTGATGCACCTGACCGAAGCGTGGCTCGCGGCGGCGGCCGCATTCGGCGACGCGGCGTTCGACGACGCGCTCGCGCGCACCGCGCAGGCCGTCGAGCGCACGTTCGTCGATGCGGCAACCGGCTGCGTGGCCGAGCTGCCGCTCGGCGCGGCCGACAACCGGTTCGAGCCCGGCCATCAGTTCGAGTGGTTCTATCTGGTCGATGCGGCCGGCGCGCGGCTCGCGCAGACCGGGCTCCCCGGCGCGCTGGCGCGCGCATTCGTGTTCGCGGAGCAATACGGCGTCGATCCGCAGACGGGCGGCGTCTGCGCGGCGCTCGACGCGCAAGGCGCGTGCATCGACGGCACGCAGCGGATCTGGGCGCAGACCGAGTACCTGCGCGCGCTCGCGACGCACGGCGGCACGCCGGCCTCCGCGCCGCTCGCGCGGCAGATCGAACGCTTCGCCGCGCGCTTCCTGCATCCGCGCGGCTGGTTCGAGTGCAAGACGGCGGACGGGCAGGTGGCGCGCGCCGACATGCCGTCGACGACGCCCTACCACCTCGAGACCGCCTACGCGGCGCTGCCGGCCGGCGCGTAACCCGCGTCGTCGAACGACGGCGCCGCGCGCTCGCCGCGTGCGGCGCGGCCGTCGCCCAGTTCGAACACCGACACCGCCTGCATCAGGTGCGCGGTCTGGTCGTTCAGCGACGCGGCCGCCGCTGCGACCTCCTCCACCAGCGCCGCGTTCTGCTGCGTGAGCTGATCCATCTGCGTGACGGCCTGGTTTACCTGCTCGATCCCGACACTCTGCTCGACCGACGCCGCCGTGATCTCGGACATCGTCTGCACGACGCGCGTGATCGACGCCGACACCGTCCGCATCGCATCGCCGGCGCGCTCGACGAGCTCCGCGCCGCCGTTGATCTGCGCGACCGAATCCTCGATCAGCGCCTTGATCTCCTTCGCCGATTGCGCGCTGCGCTGCGCGAGCGAGCGCACCTCACCCGCGACGACCGCGAAGCCGCGCCCCTGTTCGCCTGCACGGGCGGCTTCCACGGCCGCGTTCAGCGCAAGGATGTTGGTCTGGAACGCGATGCCGTCGATCACGGAGATGATCTCCGCGATCCGCCCCGAGCTCTGCGCGATACCGCGCATCCGGTCGATCACGCTGTCGACCACGCCGCCGCCGTGGCTCGTCGCCTCGAGCGCCGCGTCGGCCAGCGCGCTCGCCGCACGCGCGCTGTCGGTGTTCTGCCGGACGGTCGCCGTCAGCTCCTCCATGCTCGCGGCCGTTTCCTCGAGCGACGCGGCCTGCGTGCCGGTGCGCGCCGACAGGTCGGCATTGCCGCCCGCGATCTCGCCCGCGCCGAGGTGGATCGCGTCGGACGCCTGGCGCACCGTGCGCACGGTGCCCGCGATGCTCGTCTGCATCGTGGCGAGGCCGCGCAGCATCCGGTCGATCTCGAACACGCCGCCTGCCCGCACGACCTCATCGAGCCGGCCCTGCGCGATCCGCTCGAAATGGCGGCCGGCTTCTTCCAGCGGCGCGACGACCGCGCGCCGCGCGGCCGCGTAGATCGCCGCGCTCGCCACGAGCATCGCCACCAGCAGCACGATGCCGACCGATTTGAACCAGAGCATGCCGCCGTCGATCGTGTCGAGCGCCGTGCGGCTCGATGCGCCGCCATAGTCGGTGAAGCGGCGCAACTCGGCGATATAGGCGTCCTGGATGCTCTGCGTCGGCTGGTCGAGGAAGGCCTGGATGTTGTCGGCGTCGAGGAACTGCACGAGTTCGCCGAGCGCGCCGCGCAGCGCGCGATAGCGCTCGGTGAGCGCCGCGACGCGCGCGCGGTTGGCATCGTCGACCGGCTGCGCGGCCGTCAGCGCGGCGAACGCCTTGTCCGCTTCCGCGAGCGACGCGCCGGCATGGCGGATGATGTCTTCCGGCTTCGGGCCGCCGCGCACCATCCGCGTGCCGGCGCGTGACAGGTTGATGCGCGCGTCGAGCAGCTGCTGGGTCGCCTGGCTGGCCGCCTCGACCTGCGTGATCGCAACGTTCGACAAATCGTCGACGCCGCTGCGCGTCGACTTGAGCGCCCAGAAGCCGAGCGCCTCGATCGCGAACAGGAAGACGCAAAACACGGTCAACACGCCGAGCAGACCCGACGCGAGCTTGATTTTTCCGAACATGGGGGAGATTCCTGGAAAGCGGACGATGAGGCAATGCCCCGGCATTAGCGGCATTTCTTCGTCGGACTTTAGGTGCGGACGGCAACGAAATTCACGTTGTCCGCGCATTCCAGCGGAATCCCCCGCAAACAGGGAAATCTACGGCATTCGACGCAATAATCGCGTCGCATCACGCTGGAAATTGCGCGAAAGGCGGACGAATTTCCTTGCTTATCGGCATCCCCCTTCCTAGAGTTCAGCGCAAGCGGGCACTCATTTCGAGGAAAGTCGATGACCGACATCACGGACCACGCGCGCGGCGCATTGCGCGCGCAACCGTTCAGCATGCTGCTGGGCACGGAGCTGATGCATATCGGCGACAACGAAGTGTCGCTGTGCCTGCCCGTGCGTGAGGAACTGCGGCAGCAGCACGGTTTCGTGCACGGCGGCGTCATCAGCTACCTCGCGGACAACGCGCTGACGTTTGCCGGCGCGCTCGTGCTCGGCCCGCGCGTGATCACCGCCGAATACAAGATCAATTACCTGCGGCCGGCCGTGAACGGCACGCTCGTCGCCCGCGCGAAGCTCGTCTACGCGGGGCGGCACCAAGCGACCTGCCAGTGTCATGTGTTCGTCATCGACGGCGACCACGAGCGGCTCGTCGCGATCGCGCAGGGCACGATCAACCGCGTCGGCGACGGCAAGATGCCGGATGCGCCGGAGGAAACGGCGTGAGCGGTTCTCCGCACTTGATGGATCGCCCGTCCTTCCAGAAGACGATGAGCGCGTAGTCGAGCCGAGCGGTCAGACATGCGGACAAGCTGGCCGCTCCCCATGCGGCGCATCGGGATCTAACGCTTCATCGCGGCAAGATCGACCGCATCGCGCTCGCGTCGACCGACCGCCACGACCAGTACGAGCACTTCCGAATCGCGCACTTCGTACACGAGCCGATAACCGATGCTGCGCAGCTTGATCTTGTAGCGGTCCGGATGACCCTGCAGCTTTGCGGACGGTATTCGAGGATTCTCGAGCCGCTCTGCGAGCCGGGATTTGAACTGGTCGCGAACGGTGCGATCGAGCTTCGTCAGCTCCTTCAGCGCAGGTTCGAATAATTGAAGTTCAAAGGTCGTTCAGCCTGACGTTGACGACTTTCCCATTGGCGCGCTCGTCGACCAGTGTGTTGTCTTCAATATCCTCCAGACATTCGACCATCGCCTCCCACGTCTTCGCCGGGATGCAATAGAACGCGGGCTCGTTGCGACTCAGGATCGCGACCGGGAAACCCTTTCCCGCCGCGACCGTGCCTATCGGGTTCCGCTTCAGCTCGGAAACGCTCGCGGTAAATTTGGCCAGGATGGGTTGAGGCATGTCGGCTCCCTCTTCTACAGAATGGCGTTGCATCTAATCCGGTACCAAATTTAGCACCATAACTGGCGCCAGCCACTCCCGAAGCCTTGAAGTGAAGCGCATATCGCGACCGGCTCAACGACCTCGATATGCCGGCGCGTCTACTCCGCCCCCTCCCCCGCCAGCGGCAGAAACCGCGGCGCCACGCGCGCCCGCACGTTGCCGTTCTCATCCGTCCGATAGATCCCGCGCGCCGCGTTGTGCGGATGCGCGGCCGCATCGGCCACGCTCAGCACCGGCGCAAAACACGCATCGGTGCCTTCGAGCAGCGCGCGCCAGTGCGCGGAAGGCTGCTGCGCGAACACGTCGGCGAAACGCACCTTCAGCGCGGGCCAGCGCGCACGGTCGTACTGCGACGCCGGATCGACGTCGGTCAGCCCGAGCCGTTCGACCAGCAGCGCATAGAACGGCGGCTCGAGCGCGCCGATCGTCACGCATTCGCCATCCGCGCAGCGATACACGTCGTAGAACGGCGCATCGTGAAAGAGGCTCGGCTGCGCGCCGTCGAGCTGCCCGTTCGCGCGCGCCCACAGCGCGAGCGAGCCGAGCATCGACACGATGTCGACGATCGCGCCGTCGACCACGCGCCCGGGGCCACCGCCGCGCACGTCGAGCAACGCGCAGACGATTCCGAACGCGAGCCCGAGCGCGCCGCCCGCATCGCCGACGACGGTCGGCGGCAACCCCGGCCGGCCGTCGCGCGGCGCGGACAGCGACAGCAGCCCCGTCAGCGCGACGTAGTTCAGATCGTGTCCGGCCGCGGCCGCGAGCGGGCCGTGCTGGCCCCAGCCGGTCATCCGCCCGTACACGAGCGTCGGATGGCGGCGCGCGCAATCGTCGGGCCCGAGGCCGAGCCGCTCCATCACGCCGGGCCGCAGCCCCTCGATCAGCGCATCGGCCTGCGCGATCAGGTCGAGCGCGGCGTCGCGCCCGGCCGGCGACTTCAGGTCGAGTTCGACGATCGTCTTGCCTTCGCGCAGCAGGTCGCCGTCGCGGGCCTGCAACGCGTCCGGCGCGCTCGTACGGCCGGACGGGCGCGCGATCAGCGTGATCCGCGCGCCCATCCCGGCGAGCATCCAGCCCGCGAGCGGGCCGGGGCCGAGACCTTCGAATTCGACGATATGGATGCCGGAAAGCGGCGCATCGAGCGGCATGCGATTCTCCTGTCTGTGTCGCGTATCGCGACGGTCTCCGATGCCATACGCCTCGCATCGGATCGCCCCCGTCACGCGGGCGTCAACGCGTCAAATGAAAAAATCCCTGCGTCGCGGGGGCCGCTTCGCAGGGATCGGGGTGAGCCGCGCGCATTCCGGCTGCCTTGCCGGGAACCGGCCACGCTCAGAACGCGTCGCCCGGCACCCTCACCCAGCCTTCCATCAGCACGCGCGCACTGCGGCTCATGATCGCCTTGGTGACGGTCCACTCGCCGTTCTCGAGCTGCGCTTCCGCGCCGACGCGCAGCGTGCCCGACGGATGCCCGAAGCGCACCGCGTTGCGTTCGCCGCCGCCCGCCGCCAGGTTGACGAGCGTGCCGGGGATCGCCGCGGCCGTGCCGATCGCGACCGCCGCCGTGCCCATCATCGCGTGGTGCAGCTTGCCCATCGACATCGCGCGCACCAGCAGGTCGACGTCACCCGCGTTCACGCGCTTGCCGCTCGAGGCGACGTAGTCGGCCGGCTTCGCGACGAACGCGATCTTCGGCGTGTGCTGCCGCGTCGCGATTTCATCGAGCGTGTCGATCAGGCCCATGCGCAGCGCGCCGTGCGCGCGAATCGTCTCGAACTTCTCGAGCGCCTTCGCATCGCCGTTGATCGCGTCCTGCAGCTCGGTGCCCGTATAGCCGATCGCTTCCGCCTCGACGAAGATCGTCGGAATGCCCGCGTTGATCATCGTCGCCTTCAGCGTGCCGACGCCCGGCACCGCGAGATCGTCGATCAGGTTGCCGGTCGGGAACATCGACCCGCCCGCCCCTTCTTCCTCGGCGGCCGGGTCCATGAACTCGAGCTGCACTTCGGCCGCCGGGAACGTGACGCCGTCCAGCTCGAAATCGCCCGTCTCCTGCACCGCGCCATTCGTCACCGGCACATGCGCGACGATCGTCTTGCCGATGTTCGCCTGCCAGATCCGCACGGTCGCGACGCCGTCGCGCGGCACGCGCGAAGGATCGACGAGCCCGCCGCCGATCGCGAACGGGCCGACCGCCGCCGACAGGTTGCCGCAGTTGCCGGTCCAGTCGACGAACGCCTTGTCGATCGACACCTGACCGAACAGGTAGTCGACGTCGTGGCCGGGCCGCGCGCTCTTCGACACGATCACCGTCTTGCTGGTGGACGACGTCGCGCCGCCCATCCCGTCGATCTGCTTGCCGTACGGATCGGGGCTGCCGATCACGCGCAGCAGCAGCGCGTCGCGCGCGGCGCCCGGCGCCTGCGCGGCGTCCGGCAGGTCCTGCAGCCGGAAGAACACGCCCTTGCTGGTGCCGCCGCGCATGTAGGTCGCGGGAATCCTGATTTGAGGAGTGTGAGCCATGTGTGCGTTATCCCTGTGTGACGCGATCAAGCCGCCTGCGACGATTCGAGGAAGTCCTGCGCGAAGCGCTGCAGCACGCCGCCCGCCTCGTAGATCGACACTTCCTCGGCCGTATCGAGCCGGCACGTCATCGGCACCTCGACGCGCTCGCCGTTCTTGCGACGAATCACGAGCGTCAGGTCGGCGCGCGGCGTGCGCTCGCCGATCACGTCGAAGGTCTCGGTGCCGTCGATGCCGAGCGTCGTCCGGTTCGTGCCCGGCTTGAACTCGAGCGGCAGCACGCCCATCCCGATCAGGTTCGTGCGGTGGATCCGCTCGAAGCCTTCGGCGGCGATCGCCTCGACGCCCGCGAGCCGCACGCCCTTCGCCGCCCAGTCGCGCGACGAGCCCTGGCCGTAGTCGGCGCCGGCGATCACGATCAGCGGCTGCTTGCGATTCATGTACGTCTCGATCGCCTCCCACATCCGCATGACCTTGCCGTCCGGCTCGACGCGCGCGAGCGAGCCCTTCTTCACCGCGCCGTCGACGATCGCCATCTCGTTGACCAGCGTCGGGTTCGCGAAGGTCGCGCGCTGCGCGGTCAGGTGATCGCCCCGGTGCGTCGCGTACGAGTTGAAGTCTTCTTCCGGCAGGCCCATCTTCGCGAGGTATTCGCCGGCCGCGCTGTCCAGCAGGATCGCGTTCGACGGCGACAGGTGGTCGGTCGTGATGTTGTCGCCGAGCACCGCGAGCGGGCGCATCCCCTGCAGCGTGCGCTCGCCGGCCAGTGCGCCTTCCCAGTACGGCGGACGGCGGATGTACGTGCTCTGCGCACGCCAGTCGTACAGCGGTGCCGCACGCTCGCCCGCATCGGCGCTACGCGCGAACATCGGTTCGTAGACCTTGCGGAACTGCTCGGGCTTCACGCTCGACGCGACGATCGCATCGATCTCCTCGTCGGTCGGCCAGATGTCCTTCAGCGTGACAGGCTGGCCGTTCTGGTCGTGGCCGAGCACGTCCTTCTCGATGTCGAAGCGGATCGTGCCGGCGATCGCATACGCGACCACCAGCGGCGGCGACGCGAGGAACGCCTGCTTCGCATACGGGTGGATGCGGCCGTCGAAGTTGCGGTTGCCGGACAGCACGGCCGTCGCGTACAGGTCGCGATCGACGATCTCCTGCTGGATCTTCGGGTCGAGCGCGCCCGACATCCCGTTGCAGGTCGTGCATGCGAACGCGACGATGCCGAAGCCGAGCTTCTCGAGTTCGGGCAGCAGGTTCGCTTCTTCCAGGTACAGCTCGACCGCCTTCGAGCCGGGCGCGAGCGAGCTCTTCACCCACGGCTTGCGCGTGAGGCCGCGCGCATTCGCGTTGCGGGCGAGCAAGGCCGCCGCGATCACGTTGCGCGGGTTGCTGGTGTTCGTGCAGCTCGTGATCGCGGCGATGATCACCGCGCCGTCGGGCATCTCGCCCGCCTTCTCTTCCCACTGGCCGGCGATCCCGCGCGCGGCGAGATCGGACGTCGGCAGCCGCTTGTGCGGGTTCGACGGGCCGGCCATGTTGCGCACGACGCTCGACAGGTCGAACGTCAGCGTGCGCTCGTATTGCGCGTTGGCGAGCGTATCGGCCCACAGGCCGGCCGCCTTCGCGTAGGTCTCGACGAGCTTCACCTGCTCGTCGCTGCGGCCGGTGAGGCGCAGGTAGTCGGTCGTCTGGCCGTCGATGAAGAACATCGCGGCCGTCGCGCCATATTCGGGCGCCATGTTCGAGATCGTTGCGCGATCGCCGAGCGTGAGGCTCGCCGCGCCTTCACCGCGGAATTCCAGGTACGCGCCGACCACCTTTTCCTTGCGCAGGAATTCGGTCAGCGCGAGCACGACGTCGGTCGCGGTGATGCCGGGCTGGCGCTTGCCGGTCAGCTCGACGCCGACGATGTCGGGCAGGCGCATCCACGAAGCGCGGCCGAGCATCACGTTCTCGGCTTCGAGGCCGCCGACGCCGATCGCGATCACGCCGAGCGCGTCGACGTGCGGCGTGTGGCTGTCGGTGCCGACGCAGGTGTCCGGATACGCGACGCCGTCTTGCGCCTGGATCACCGGCGACATCTTCTCGAGGTTGATCTGGTGCATGATGCCGTTGCCCGGCGGGATCACGTCGACGTTCTCGAACGCCTTCTTGGTCCACTCGATGAAGTGGAAGCGATCCTCGTTGCGGCGATCCTCGATCGCGCGGTTCTTCGCGAACGCGTCCGGATCGAAGCCGCCGCATTCGACCGCGAGCGAGTGATCGACGATCAGCTGCACGGGCACGACCGGGTTCACCTTGGCCGGGTCGCCGCCGCCGTCGGCGATCGCGTCGCGCAGGCCGGCGAGATCGACGAGCGCCGTCTGCCCGAGGATGTCGTGGCACACGACGCGCGCCGGGAACCACGGGAAATCACGTTCGCGCTTGCGCTCGATGATCTGCTTCAGCGAATCGGCAAGGATCGCCGGATCGCAGCGGCGCACGAGGTTTTCGGCGAGCACGCGCGACGTGTACGGCAGCGTGTCGTAGGCGCCGGGCGCGATCGCTTCGACCGCGGCACGCGCGTCGAAATAGTCCAGCGACGTGCCGGGCAGGGGGTTGCGGTTGGCGGTATTCATGGTGTGGGGAACTCGGGTATGGCGTCCGGCGCACGCCGGCCCCCGTCACGCGGGCGGCCGGTGTGCGCGGTGGGCATGTCAGCGCTTTTCGATCGGCACGAACTGCAGGTCTTCCGGACCGGTGTAGTTCGCGCTCGGGCGGATGATCTTGTTGTCGATGCGCTGCTCGATGATGTGCGCGCTCCAGCCGGACGTGCGCGAGATCACGAACAGCGGCGTGAACATCGCGGTCGGCACGCCCATCATGTGATACGACACCGCGCTGAACCAGTCGAGGTTCGGGAACATCTTCTTCGCTTCCCACATCACCGATTCGAGGCGCTCGGCGATGTTGTACAGCTTCAGGTCGCCCGCTTCCTTCGACAGCTTGTGCGCGACGCCCTTGATCACCTTGTTGCGCGGATCGGAGATCGTGTAGACCGGGTGGCCGAAACCGATCACGACTTCCTTGTTCTCGACGCGGCGGCGGATGTCGGCTTCGGCATCGTCCGGCGAGCTGTAGCGGCTCTGGATCTCGTACGCGACTTCGTTCGCGCCGCCATGCTTCGGCCCGCGCAGCGCGCCGATCGCGCCGGTGATCGCCGAATAGATGTCCGAGCCCGTGCCCGCGATTACGCGGCCGGTGAACGTCGACGCGTTGAATTCGTGCTCCGCGTACAGGATCAGCGACGTATGCATCGCCTCGACCCACGACTTCGACGGCGTCTTGCCGTGCAGCAGGTGCAGAAAGTGGCCGCCGATCGAATCGTCGTCGGTTTCCGTCTCGATGCGCTTGCCATTGTGCGAGAAGTGATACCAGTACAGCAGCATCGAGCCGAGCGATGCCATCAGGCGGTCGGCGATGTCGCGCGCGCCCGGCAGGTTGTGGTCGTCCTTCTCCGGCAGCACGGTGCCGAGCACCGACACGCCCGTGCGCATCACGTCCATCGGGTGCGCGGACGCCGGGATCTGCTCGAGCGCCGCCTTCAGCGCGTTCGGCAGGCCGCGCAGCGCGCGCAGCTTCGTCTTGTACGCGGCCAGTTCGGTCAGGTTCGGCAGCGTGCCGTGCACGAGCAGGTGGGCGATTTCCTCGAATTCGCACGACTCGGCGACGTCGAGAATGTCGTAGCCGCGATAGTGCAGGTCGTTGCCGGTCTTGCCGACCGTGCACAGCGCCGTGTTGCCGGCCGTCACGCCCGACAGCGCCACCGACTTCTTCGGCTTGAATGCGCCTGCGGCGGCCGGTGCTGCTGCGTCTTTCGTCTCGCTCATGTTTCTGCTCTCCAATGTGTATCTGGGGTATGGGCTGTCGGCCGGACTTGGCGCTTTAGCGCCTAGTGCGGCCCCATGCTTCGCGGTCGGCCGGACTTGGCGCTTTAGCGCCTAGTGCGGCCCCATGCTTCGCGGTCGGCCGGACTTGGCGCTTTAGCGCCTAGTGCGGCCCCATGCTTCGCGGTCGGCCGGACTTGGCGCTTCAGCGCCTAGTGCGGCCCCATGCTTCGCGGTCCGGAATCGTGTCCCGGCGCGCGGGTGCGTTACTTCTTGCCCTGCGCGAACAGCTCGTCGAGCTTGCGCTCGTATTCGTGATAACCGAGGAAGTCGTACAGCTCGGCACGCGTCTGCATCGTCTGCACGGCTTCCTTCTGCGTACCGTCGCGGCGCACCGTCTCGTAGAAGTTCAGCGCGGCCTTGTTCATCGCGCGATACGCGCCGCAGCAGTACAGCGCGATATCGACGTTCGCCTCGCGCAGCTCGTCGACCGTGAACAGCGGCGTCGAGCCGAATTCGGTCAGGTTCGCGAGGATCGGCACCTTCACGGCGGCCTTGAAGCGGCGGTAGTCGTCGAGCGTCTTCATCGCTTCCGGGAAAATCATGTCCGCGCCGGCTTCGACGTAGGCCACCGCGCGCTCGATCGCCGAGTCGATCCCTTCGGCGGCGGCGGCGTCGGTGCGTGCCATGATCACGAACTGGTCGTCGGTGCGCGCATCGACCGCTGCCTTGACGCGATCGACCATTTCCTCGATCGGCACGACTTCCTTGCCCGGACGGTGGCCGCAACGCTTCTGGCCGACCTGGTCTTCCAGGTGCACGGCCGCGACGCCGGCCTTGATGAACGAGCGCACGGTGCGCGCGATGTTGAACGCACCGCCCCAGCCGGTATCGATGTCGACCAGCAGCGGCAGGTCGGTCGCGTTGGTGATCCGGTTCGCGTCGATCAGCACGTCTTCCATCGTGCTGATGCCGAGGTCGGGGATCCCGAGCGAGTTCGCGGCGACGCCGCCACCCGACAGGTACACGGCCTTGAAGCCGACGGCCTGCGCCATCTTGGCTGCGTAGGCGGTGATCGCGCCGACCACCTGCAGCGGCTGCTCCGCCGCGACTGCCGCGCGGAATTTCGCGCCGGCGCTCTGAAGATGCGTATTGCTCATGAACGGCCTCCTGAAGGAACGACCATCAACAGCAAGGACCGGGCCAGCTCGCGCAACGTCGCTAACCCACTGATTCTTAAGCATCCGGCACGGGCGTCGACGTGCCCGGCGATTTCAATTTAGCAATTTCATGTTTCAAAAATGAAATCGCGCGCGCATAATCGACCGCCATGGACCTCTCCTCGACCAAGCCCGTCGGCCCGGCCGATCGCGCGGCGCGCCCGCGCATCTGGGCGATGGGCATCAGCCGCCTGCGCGACCTGTTTCGCGAGATCGCCGGCGAATTCGACGAACGCGCCGACGTGCGCATCGTGACGCGCGCCTATGAGGATGCGCTCAGCGCGATCGCCGAGGCCGGCACCGCGCGGCCCGACGTGATCGTCGCGGCCGGCTCGAACGGCGGCTTCCTGAAGACGCGTGCGCAGGTGCCGGTGGTGGTCGTGTCGCCGACCGGTTTCGACGTGATGCAGGCGCTCGCGCGCGCCCGGCGCGACGCGTCGCGGATCGCGCTCGTCAGCGCCGGGGAAACGCCGCCCGAAGTGCGCCGCTTCGTCGCCGCATACGGCCTCGACGTGCAGTTTGCGTCATATCAGTCCGCGCAGGAAGCGGAAGCCTGCGTGCACGACCTGCACGACCGCGGCATCGAGACGATCGTCGGCCCCGGCCTCGTCACCGACCTCGCGGCCAGCGCCGGCATGGGCGCGGTGTTCCTGTATTCGCACGCGTCGGTGCGCAAGGCCGTCGAGACGGCGCTCGAAGTCGCGTATGCGACGCATGCCGAGGCGTTCCGCCGCCAGCGGCTCGACAACCTGCTCCAGCACCTGCGCGACGGCGTGGTCGCGCTCGACGCACACGGCCGCGTGGAAGCGATCAACGAACGGCTTGCGTCGGCGCTCGGGGTCGAACCCGCGGCGGCCGTCGGCCGCGCGCTGGTCGACCTGCGGCCCGAGCTGCGCACGCTGCGCGGCGAGGACGGCGACGCGCTCGCGACCGTGCGCGGCGTACGCTACGTCGTGCATCGCGGGCCGCTCGTCGATCGCGGCGTCACGTCGGGCAGCGTGCTGACGTTCCAGGAATCGCGCGCGGTCGAACGGCTCGACCGCGCATTGCGCTCGCAGCCCACCACGCAGCAATTCGCCGCGCGCTACGCGCTCGACGACGTGGTGGGTGCATCCGTACCGATGGCGCGTGTGCGCGAGCTCGTGCGCCGCTACGCGAAATCCGATGCGACCGTGCTCGTGCTCGGCGAAAGCGGCACCGGCAAGGAAATGATCGCGCAAAGCCTGCACGCGCTGTCCGCGCGGCGCAGCTACCCGTTCGTCGCGGTCAATTGCGGCGCGTTTCCGGAGGCGCTGCTCGAGAGCGAGCTGTTCGGCTATGAGGAAGGCGCGTTCACCGGTGCGCGGCGCGGCGGCAAGACCGGCCTGTTCGAAGCCGCCCACCGCGGCACGCTGTTTCTCGACGAGATCGGCGAGATGCCGCCGTCGCTGCAGAGCCGGCTGCTGCGCGTGCTGCAGGAGCGCGAGGTGATCCGCCTCGGCTCGACCGAGCCGATCCGCATCGACGTGCGCGTGATCGCCGCGACGCACCGTCCGCTGCTCGTGGCCGTCGAGGCCGGCACGTTCCGCGCGGATCTCTATTACCGGCTCAACATCCTGAATGTCGGCCTGCCGCCGCTGCGCGAGCGCGCCGCCGACATCCCCGCACTCGCGGCCACGCTGCTCGTGCAGGCCGCACGACGCGAGCCGCGCCTCGCCGCACGCCTGCGCGACTCCGACGATGCCGCGCGCGTGCTCGGCGTAACGCAGGCTGCGCTCGCACGCTACCGGTGGCCCGGCAACGTGCGCGAACTGCAGAACGTGATCGAGCGGATCGCGGTGGAGCTGGCCGAGGCAGCCGATGAAAGCGATCCGGCCGCCGCGTGCGGCGCGCTCGATCCCGACGCGCTGCAGGCGATCGCACCCGAGCTGTTCGCGGCACCACCCGACGCGGCCGACAGCGACGACGCGCAGACACTGCACGCGCGCCGCCGTCGCGCGGAAGCCGACGAGATCCGCGCGGTGCTCGACGCATGCGGCGGCGACCGCGACCGCGCGTGCGCGATGCTCGGCATCAGCAAGACGACGCTGTGGAGGAAGTTGTCGGTGAAATGAATATGGCGGCTGCCGCGCAATGACCGGGCCGACCGTCAGTCGGCCTTGTGATAGTGGCGGTATGCCTTCGCGCGATTGCCGCACGACGACATCGAGCACCAGCGGCGGCTGCCGTTCTTGCTGTCGTCGATGAACAGCCACTGGCAGGCATCGTTCGCGCAACGCTTGACCTTTGCGAGCCGCGCGCCGCCGAGCAGGTCGATCGCCGACCACAATACCGGGCTCAGCAGCCCGGCCAGCGTCGCACCCCCTTCCCCGATCCGCCACGCATAACCGCCATCGACGCGTGCCAGCGCGACACGCGGCGCCGCTTCCGCCAGGAAGCCGCCGAGCAGTGCGAGATCGTCCACCTGCGGCTCGCGCTGTTCGGCCTGCGCAAGAAAGAGCCGATACAGCGCCTCGCGCAACGCGAGCGCGTGCGCGAGCATCGCCGGCTCCCCTTCTTCTTCGCCGTGCGCGCGACACGCTTGCGTAAGGCCGGCCGGCACGCCTGCCTGGTCGCGACACCACGCCAGCAGGTCGTCCATCGTGCCGAAGGTTTCCGTCGGCGGATCGCTGCCGCGCCAGTACAGCGTGTTCGCGAAATCGATGCTCAGGGTTTCGGGCGGCGCCGGAATCAGGCAGTCCATCGTGACGGAAGGTTGCGTATCGCTCATGCCCGGATCGTATCTAACCACCATGCCGGTTGACAAGCCCGCGAGCGCTTCCTAACATAACCAGCATGGTAGTTATAAAAGGTTTGCTGCACTGACACCCGCCTCAGTTCAAGGAGCCACAGATGATCGATCGTCTTTTGTCCGGCGTTATCCACAACAACCGCAGCCGCGCGTTCTACGACAGCACACTCGGCACACTCCGCTACAAGCGGCTGGCATGGTGGTTATAAGCAGGCTTGCCGTACTGACGTCCCTCTTCAGTCCAAGGAGCCACACATGATCGATCACCTTTCGTTCGGCGTTGCACACGTCGGCCGCAGCCGAGCCTTCTACGACAGCACGCTCGGCGCGCTCGGCTACAAAAGGCTGCATACCGACGACGAATCCATCGGGTACGGCGCAACCGAGCCGCAGTTGTGGCTGCAATATGCACCTCGCCCTGTCGCCCCTGATCCCGACTCGGGGATGCACCTGTCGTTCAAGGCCGCTTCGCCCGTCGAAGTCGACGCGTTCTACCGCGCCGCACTCGAGCACGGCGGTCAGGACAACGGCGGGCCGGGCAAGCGCGACCACTACGGGCCGGGCTACTACGCGGCGTTCGTCGTCGATCCCGACGGATATCGGCTGGAAGCACATTGCGAACTCGACAACGTCGTGTAATCGCGCTCGCGTCACCCAAGACAAGGGCCCGATTCCGCACCATGCGGAATCGGGCCCTTGCTATCGAACTGCCGGCGGCGGTCGTTCGACGGAATCGCCAGGTGCGTGGCTATCGCGCGTCGCGCGTGTGCTGCAGTTGCTCGCCGAGTCCTTCGACACCGAGGCGCACCGTCTGGCCGGCCTTCAGGAATACCGGCGACGGCTTGATGCCCATGCCGACGCCCGGCGGCGTGCCGGTCGTGATCACGTCGCCCGGCTGCAGCGTCATGCAGCGCGACAGATAGGCGATCAGCTGCGCGACGGTGAACACCATCGTACGCGTGTTGCCGTTCTGATAGCGGTGTCCGTCGATTTCGAGCCACAGGTCGAGACGCTGCGGATCGGGCACCTCGTCGCGCGTGACGAGCCACGGACCGATCGGGCCGAACGTGTCGAAGCCCTTGCCCTTGTCCCACTGGCCACCGCGTTCGATCTGCCATTCGCGCTCGGACACGTCGTTGACGACGCAGTAGCCCGCGACGTAATCGAGCGCGCGCGCTTCGTCGACGTCCTTGCAGGTCGCACCGATCACGACGCCCAGCTCGACTTCCCAGTCGGTCTTGACCGAGCCCTTCGGGATATCGATGCCGTCGTTCGGGCCGCAGATCGAGCTCGTCCACTTGCCGAACACGACCGGCTCCTTCGGCACCGGCATGCCGGCTTCGGCCGCGTGATCGGCGTAGTTCAGGCCGATGCCGATGAACTTGCCGACCTGCCCGACGCACGCGCCGATGCGCGGCTCGCCCGACACCAGCGGCAACGTGGCCGGATCGATCGCGCGCAGCCGCGCGAGACCTGCGTCGGACAGCACATCGCCGGACAGATCCTGCACCTGCGCGGACAGGTCGCGAATCCGGCCGTCCGCGTCGAGCATCCCGGGCTTTTCCTGGCCGGACGGGCCATAGCGAAGCAGTTTCATCGTGGTCAACCTCTGTTGTCGAATGGGACAGGATTCCGGCCGACGCGGCCATTCGCGGCCGCGCGCCGGACTGATTGTCGATCGTCGATTGCGCGCGTCGACGCCGCATCCGGCATGCCGTCGACGCGCGAGGGTCGCGCGGGCGCAGCGATCGCGGCGCCGCACGGAAGTATGGCGCGCATCGAACGGGCGGCCGCCGGTCTGCGCATCGGCGACGACGGCCCGGCACCCGCGACATGGTCCGGCCCGTACCGGCCGGCTTCACACGCGGCCGCACCGTCGCTGGCCCGCCAGCCTTTGTACCATCGGCCGCGCGCCGTGAAATGACGCGCGACGGATACCGACTATTGGTGCGCCCGCCGGCGCTGCGGCGCAGCATCGCGGGCAGCGCCACCGCCCGATTTCCTTTCGGATACCTTGAACCGGTGCCACCTGTCATGAATACCGGGTATTCGGGGCTTCCCTGTCATCCCGAACAGGAATCGATCCGTTCTTATCCGGTAACGATCGGTAAAAAGACGCTGCATTGCACACTAAATGTTTGTTGTTAAGCTCAAACGGATGGCGTTCGTCGCCACACGCGGGCTCGACACAAGCGTGTTGCAGAATCGGTCAGCGTGCGTCGCCAATCGATCGAAAGTAATCCCCCAACTTCACACCGACAATGCAAACAACCAACGACCTGCTTCCCGGCTGCGACGCACGGGAATCGATGGGCGCAATCGACCGCTATCGCGCACCCGCGCTCGACAAGGGTCTCGACATTCTCGAACTCCTGTCGGAGCAGAAAGAAGGCCTCACCCGCACCGAAATCACGAAGGAACTCGGCCGCAACGCGAGCGAGATCTACCGGATGCTCGAACGCCTCGTCGCGCGCCGCTACGTGATGCGCTCGACCGGCGGCGACCGCTACACGCTCAGCCTCAAGCTGTTCTCGCTCGCGCACCGCCATCCGCCGATGAGCCGGCTGATCGCCGAGGCCTTGCCGCCGATGCAGCGTTTCGCGGATTCCTCCGAGCAATCGTGTCACCTGTCCGTCTACGATCGCGGCAACCTGCTCGTGATCGCGCAGGTCGACGGGCCCGGCCCGTGGGGCGTGTCGGTCCGGCTCGGCTCGCGTGTCGGGCTCGTCGATACGGCATCGGGGCGCGTGATGCTGGCGTTCCAGGGTGCCGAGCAGCGCGCGCACATGCTCGCCGAGCACCGCAAGGTCAAGGGCGAAGCGCCATTGAACGAGCAGGAACTCGCGTATGCGTGCCAGTCCATCCGGCAGGACGGCTACCTGCGCGAGGACAGCCGCCAGGCGTACGGCGTGACCGACCTGACCGCACCGATCCTCGGGCCGTCCGGCCATGCGATCGCGGTGCTGACCTGCCCGTACATGCGCCGGATCGATGCGCACATGGCGCCGTCCGTCGACACGGTCGTCGAAGGGGTGCGCGAGACGGCCGCCCATCTGTCGATGTGCCGCGACGAGACCTGCTGACGCGCAGGCGCGGCGGAGCGCACCGGCGGCGGCGCTATCGCGTTGCCCCCGGTCGCGCGCAACCCCTCTGCGGAGCGCGATGCACGGTGCCATATCGTGCGCCCACGGCGCTACGCTAAAATAGCGGCCCTCTCAAAAACTACGGCGGCCGGTTGTCGCGGCCGTCGTGTCCGATGGATGTCATGGCCAAACTTCTGAACGATCAAGAATTCCAGCGTTTCTCCGAACTTCAGCAGAAGCAGGCAAGCTTCACGATCACGCCCGAAGAGGCGGACGAGCTGCGCGATATCGTCGCGCGCGCGCAGAAGAAGCGCGACGATCGTACCGCTGCAATGCAGGCGATCGAGAGCTACATCGAGCAGTTCGACATCACGCCCGACGAACTCTTCTCGCCCGAACAGATCGGCGACGCGGCCCGCACCTATGGGCTCATCACGGCGACCAAGAAGGAGCGCACGCTGCCGCCGTCGATCACGTTCAACGGCAAGCCGTACCAGTGGACCAAGACGCTTCCGGACGACGTGCGCGGCGCGCTGTTCGAAGCGTTCACGTCCGGCGAATCGGTCAAGCGCTTCATCGCAATGCCGAAGGACACCGCGCGCTGTGCGCTGACGATCGCCCGCCTCGAGCGCGAAACCGGCGCCGTCTATGCCGATCCGCACCTCGAGGAACTCGCGATTTCTCGCGATCAGGTGAACGACGCAGCGTCGAAACTTGCTGCCTGAATGTCGCCACGGGCACGGTTCATGCGTGCCCGCACCCCGCGTAACGCCGGCCCAGGCCGGCGTTGCGCTTGCGGGAGACGTGCATCCGCACGCTCCCGAAAAGCCTCACCTTTGCGTCCCGCAAGCACTCACCTGACCCTCCCGAATAAGCTCACCCAGGCTCCTGGAGACCCTCACCCAAGCGTCCCGGATGTCCTCACCGACGCTTCCCGCAGATCCTCACCCATGTGCCCCGGAAAGGCTCACCGGCGGCTCCCGCAGGTGCTCACCGGCCATTCCCGGGAAGGCTCACCGAGTGTTCCTGTATCGGCTCACCAAGCGCTCCCGTATCGACTCACCCCAACCTTCCCGGAGAAGCTCACCGACAGCTCCCGAAAAGTCTCACCTTTTGGGGAAGTTCGAATTTTCGAAGGTGGAATGCGGCGGTAAATGCGTGACGACACCTTGTCTGAAACAGCGGCGCGGAGCGTATATCGCGGCAAGCGGTACGCGTCTCGCGGTGCCGGATCGGTGCCATTTGCGCGTCGATATTTCCGCTGCGAACAGGCGCCGACACTTTCTCGGTTGCTTCGCTCGCGACGCAGGTTCGAATGCTCTGCATTCCTGACCGGCAACATGCCGAACGTGCCGGGAGGCCGGAGACATCCACCGCATGCAACGTCTCCGCGTGTCGGGCCGCCGACAGACGCTACGGCTGCAACTTCATCCTGAAGCCCACGACGCCAGGCTCCTCCGTCGTCGACACCGCAAACCCGCACGCCTTCGCCAGCGAGATCATCGCCGTGTTCTCGCGCAGCGCCTCGCCGATCATCCAGGCGGTTCCGCGCGAGCGCGCGTAATCGATGATGCGGGTCATCAGCAGCCGGCCAAGCCCCTTGCCCTTCTGATCGGGTCGTACCGCGATCGCGAACTCCGCCGCCTCGTTGTCGGGATCGGCCACCGCGCGCACCACCGCGAGCGTGTGGTCGCGGCCCGACACATCGGTGAACGACACGATGAAGGCCATCTCACGGTCGTAATCGATCTGCGTCATGCGCGCGACCTGCGAATGATCGAAGCTGCGCACCGCGCCGAAGAAACGCATCCGCAGATCTTCCGGCGTCATCGCGCCGAGCAGTTCGTTGTGCGCGGCCTCGTCTTCCGGACGGATCGGGCGGATCGTCACCGTCTCGCCGCGCCACTCGAGCGTCTGCTCGAGGTGGCGTGGATACGGCATGATCGCGAGCCGGCTGCGCCCCGCTGCCAGCGTGATGCGCGGCGCGATCACGTGCGCGCGGTCGGACAGCACGCGCAGCGTGACCGACATCGCAACGACTTCACGCACGTCGCAGACGACCTGCGACAGCGCCGTCAACGCATCGAGCGTCGGCTCGATGGGTGTGCTGCGCGCATACGGCGAGCGTTCCATCACCGCACGGGCAAGCACGGTGTTCAGCGGCGGCAGGCCATAGACGACGAACGGCGCCGATACGCCGTCCGCGGGCGGCACGGCATAGCGAAACACCGGGCCGAAGTTCGAATCGTCGTACATGTCGACGGTGACATCGACGACTTTCTTTCCGGCCGGCTCGACGGCAGGCTCGCCCTGCAGGCCAAAATGAGACAGCCAGCGCAGCGCGGCTTCGCCGGTCAGTTCATGCTGGCCGGCTTCGACCCTCCGGCGCGCATCGGCCTGCGCGGATGCCACGCACTCGGCCGGCTGCAGCGGCGTACCCTCGGGCGTTTGCATCAGCAGTTGCCGCCCGAGGTTGTAGTCGACGAGACGCGCATACGCGCGCGCGAGCCGCTGCGGCGTGGTGTGCACCGGAATGCCGTTCGCGTGCAGCGCATCGCGCGTCGCCGCGTCGACCGCGCCGAAGAAACACGCGAGGATGCCGCGATGCGCGTACTGCCGTGATTCGATCAGCGTATGCGCAACCGCATCGGCCGGCGCGCTGTGGGAAGTCGAATGGACGACGAACAGCGTGCCCGTTTGCGGGAACGGCGCGAGCGCCTTGACCGCCGCGGCGAAATGCTCGGGGCGCGCATCGTCGCCCAGCGTCAGCGGATTGGCGGGCGATGCGAGATGCGGCAGCGCCGCCGACACCGCAGATGTTGCCGCGGGCGACCAGTCGGTCAGCACATCGCGCACTTCGGCCACCGCATCGACCGCGAGTTTCGCGACACCCGCATCGCTCGTCACGAGCGTGGCCGCGCCGCGCGCCGTGACGCGGCCGACGCCGAGCGTCTCGATCTCGTCGAGCAGATCGTCGAGCGCATCCACCCGCACCATCCCCGCGCGCTGGAACGCCGCCGTATAGAGCGCGTCGCCGGGATCGGCGCGGCCGGTGCGCAATGCGAGCACCGGCTTGTTGCGTGCGGCCGCGCGCGCGGCCGACATGAACTTGCGCGCGGCGCGCACGGTATCGAGTTCGAGCAGGATCGCGCGCGTGCCGGGATCGCTCGCGAGATAGTCGAGCACGTCGCCCGCATCGACGTCGGACTCGCCGCCGAGCGCGACGACGTGCGAAAAGCCGAGGCCCCGTGCATCGGCCCAGCCGAGCACCGCGTTCGTCAGCGCGTTCGATTGCGACACCCATGCGACGCCGCCGGATCGCGCCGTATAGGCCGGCGCGCCGAAATGCGCGTGCCGTGCAGGCGACAGCACGCCGAGGCTGCCCGGCCCGACGATACGGAGCACGAACGGCTTCGCCGCCTTCAGCGTGCGATCGAGCGCGGCGCGATCGGCATCGGTACGCGCCTCGCCGACGATCACCGCAACGCGCGTGCCAAGCTCGCCGAGCTTGCGCACGATGCCGGCCCAGGTCGCGGGCGGCGTGCAGATCACGGCCACCGACGGCGGCGCGGGCAACCGGTCGACATCGGCAACGACCGGATGCCCGTGCAGCTCACGATACTTCGGATTGACGGGCCACACGGGCCCCTCGAATGCACCGTCGAGCACGCGCGACCACACCATCGCGCCGATACTGCCCGCGCGCGACGACGCACCGACGACCGCAACGGACTTGGGCTGGAACAACGCATCGAGATGGCGAACGGTCACATCGGCTCCCTGCGGTAACGAAAGACGACCCGATCGGCATGCGGCACGGACAGGCCATACGCCGATCGACGCGAACCCCAAGCATAGGCGAAGCGCATGCGGCTGCCTATATGCCGAACGGCCGACTGTTCGACCCACGTCAACGCTCGCATCATGGGCCTGCAACACCAGCACGGAAGCCATCGCCGCGCGCCGGCCGAGCCCCTCCGCTCGGCGCGCAAGGTGCAGGCGTGCAGCGCGACGCTGCGTCCGCTTCGTCAAAGGTGAGGATTTACAGGAGCCAGGGTGAGACTCTTCGGGAATTGCGCGGCGCCACGCGCCAACATGCGAACGGTGATCGGATTTCGCAGCATGCGTGCACCACGAGAATGGCGCAAGCCAATGCGCATGCGCTGCGCAATTGCGCGGCTGTTTACCGGAATTCACCGCGATATCCCGTCGAATCGCAGCGAATTCGCAAAACGGGATCCGTTAATTGCGCGGCGTCGCGGTTCAATACGCCGTCGGGAATCGCGCCGGAAATGCGCAAAAACAAAACGGTGCGACGGCCGCATGGCCGTTCGCACCGTCAGTCAGTACGCGAAAGGTGAGGTTTTTCGGGAGTCAGTCCTTGATCAGGAAACGCTCGCGATTCTTGCCGAGCCAGGTCGGCGAGCGCCCGCGGCCACTCCAGGTTTCACCCGTCTTCGGATTCAAATATTTGGGCGGCGACACACGCTTCGGCTTGGCTGCGCCAGCGGCCGCGCCCACCGGACGAAACCCGAGTTCTTCCGGCGTAATGTCGTATTCCTCGATTTTCGCGCGGATATCGGCAATCGCATCGGCAATCGCCTTTTCGCGTTCCTTGTCGATCTTTTGCTGAAGCCGTTCGAGCTGCGCGGTCAGTTGCCTGTAGGTCGCCATATGGATGGGACTCCGTGAGTGTTATTCGTGAAAAATAGATGACGCTCAGCCAACAGAAAAACACTTCGCCCGATCGTGACCGCCTCAGCCGGTTATCTCGGGATCAATAACCGCTCTTTTTCTTGCACGCGAAGAGAAGATTTCGCGTGGCGTCATCTCTCGATTGCTGAATCACTTCGAAATCGCCGTTGCAGATCGCCCGCGCGTTGTCGGTGCAATTGCTCCAGTCGCTACCGGTGCATTGCACCTGAGTAGTCGGACGCCCGTCCGAAGTGAACAGCGGCGCGCTGCCGCCACACCCGCCGAGCCCTGCAACCAGAGCCAACACAACGGCCGCCCGAGGCCACCGACAGACCGACGCAAGCATGTGTTTCATTGTGGTTCCCGTCAACCTTTTTTTGAATGCCGCGAGTATGCCATGCGCGACCCTTCGGCCGTCAGTTCGGCGTACGGCCGGGTTGCCCGCGCGCCTTGTACGGCAAGCGCTTGCGTGGATCGTCGGTGATGCGAACGAACACCTGCTCGACGTCCGGAAGCGCCTCGAGTTCGCGCTGCAACGCCGGCTGATCGAACGCCGTATCCGCACATCCTTCGACGTAAATGAAACGTCGCTGCACGGTGATCCACAGGCTCGTGCCATGCAGCCGATCGGAGCCGGCGAAGTGCGCCTTCACGGCATCGGCGATCGGTGCGTCATACATATAGGAATTCGGCTTCGTGCAGCGATGCGCAAGCCAGCAGGTGGTGCCGCGTTCGGCGCGGTAATGCGCGTCGTCCGTCATCTCGGCCCGGGTCATCCATGGGCCGAGCGGCAACGGGCATTCGGCCACGTCCCGCGACAGCGCGATGAACGGATCGTTGTACCAGTTGCGCCGCGCCTCGGGTGCATCGGTGTCGCCGGACTGCGCGAACGCGGCGGTCGCCAGCCACATGGTCAGCCACCCTGCGATGCCGATCCGTTTCATCGTGATCTCCTGTTGTTCGATGCTTCACGTCCGAGCGCGCCGGCTTGGCCGTCTGGCTTACCGGTCGATGCCCAGCGCCGCCAGTTTCTTGTACAGCGTCGCGCGGCCGATCCCGATGCGCGCGGCCGCTTCCACCACCTTCCCGTCGCAGGCCGCCAGCGCATCGATCAGGAACTGGCGCTCCCACGCCGCCAATGCATCGGCATACGAAGCGGCCGGCACAGCAGGCCGCTCGCCCGCGCGCGGTTCGACCGGTGCCACGGCCAGCGGCTGCGCCGGCACGGCACCGTCCGTCGAGACGCGCACCGGCCCAAGGAACGGCGCGAGCGCGCGCGCATCGATCACCGACCGGTCCGACAGCATCAGCGCGCGTTCGAGCGTGTTGCGCAACTCGCGCACGTTGCCCGGCCACGGATACGCACACAGCATCCGCAGCGCATCGTCGGTCAGCTCGCAATGGGCGGCGCGCCCGTGCTGCGCGGCCAGTTCCTCGAGCGTCGCGTAGACGAGCGCCGCGATGTCGGACGCGCGCTCGCGCAGCGGCGGCGCGTGGATCGTCAGCACGTTCAGCCGGTAATAGAGATCCGCGCGAAAACGCCCGGCCGCGACCAGCGCCGGCAGGTCGGCGCTCGTGGCCGCGATGATCCGGACGTCGGCGCGCACGATCCGGTTCGAGCCGACCGGCTCGAATTCCTTGTCCTGCAGCACGCGCAGCAGCTTGCCCTGCAGCGGCAGCGGCATGTCGCCGATCTCGTCGAGAAACAGCGTGCCGCGATCGGCCAGCTCGAACTTGCCGATGCGCCCCTTGCGATCGGCGCCCGTGTACGCGCCAGGTGCCGCGCCGAAGAATTCGGTTTCGAGCAGCGTGTCGGGAATCGCGGCGACGTTGACGGTCACGAGCGGCTGGAGCGCGCGCGCCGACGCCGCGTGAATCGCATGCGCAAGCAGTTCCTTGCCGGTGCCCGTCTCGCCGAGCAGCAGCACCGGCGAATCGACCTGCGCGGCGCGGCGCGCCTGACGCTTGGTTTCGAGGCTCGCGGCGCTCGTGCCGACGAAGCTCGCGAACGTGTATTTCGCGCGGCGCGCCTGCGCGAGCGAACGCTGCGTCGCGATCAACTGCTGCTGAAGCTGGGCGTAGCGGGAAAAGATCGGCGTAAGCGTCTTCAACTGGTCGAACAGCGCAAAGCCGATCGCGCCGACCGTCTCGCCGGCCTCGTTCTTCAGCGGCAGGCGCGTGACGACGAGCGGCTCGCGGCCCGTCTCCATGATGTCGAGCAGGATCGGCTGCCCGGTCGACACGACCTCGCGCATCAGGCTGTTCGGGATCACGGCCTCGCAGTCGAGGCCGACGGCCTGCTGCGGATCGGCAAAACCGAAGCGCGCCGCGTACCGCTCGTTCATCCACACCACACGCGCATCGCGATCGACGACCACCGTGCCCGCGCTCGAATCCTCGAAGGTCCGGAACAGCGACTCGGCGGCGCGCCGCAGCACGTCGCCGTAGTTGACGGGCAGGCGGGCCCAGTCATTCATCATCGTGTCGTCGTCTCCGTGTATTCTGGGCCGGCTGTCTCCGGAACGAGACGGATTATCTCACTCTGGAGACACGCCGCAATGCGTTGTCCGGGAAAGCCCTGCCCGATTCCATGGGCTGGCCGAACGGCCATTTCGTCTCCGGATGGAGACGTTTTATGTAGAATCCTCAGACAACGACCGGCGCGGGCCCGCCAGTCTCCGGCGGACCCATGTCCGGCGGTGCAATCCGGCCGATGGCACGAAACCTGCACGAACCTGAGCCGGTCCGCGGCGCGTCCCGCGATCGAACAACAACCAAAGCCATTAGGAGACTCCCTTGTCTTTCGTGATCGTCCTCGCCGCGCTGGCGTTCCTGATGTTCGCCGCGTATCGCGGCTACAGCGTGATCCTGTTCGCGCCGATCGCCGCGCTCGGCGCGGTGCTCCTGACCGAACCCGCCGCCGTCGCGCCGGTCTTCTCCGGCATCTTCATGGAGAAGATGGTCGGCTTCGTCAAACTGTATTTCCCGGTGTTCATGCTCGGCGCAGTGTTCGGCAAGGTGATCGAACTCTCCGGGTTCTCCGAGTCGATCGTCCATGCGGCGATCCGCTACATCGGCCGCTCGCGTGCGAATGCGGTGATCGTCGCGGTGTGCGCGCTGCTCACCTATGGCGGCGTTTCGCTGTTCGTCGTGGTGTTCGCGGTCTATCCGTTCGCAGCCGAACTCTATCGCCAGAGCAACATCCCGAAACGGCTGATGCCCGGCGCGATCGCGCTCGGCGCGTTCTCGTTCACGATGGATTCGCTGCCCGGCACGCCGCAGATCCAGAACATCATCCCGACCACGTTCTTCAAGACGACCGCCTGGGCCGCGCCGGTGCTCGGCACGATCGGCTCGCTGTTCATCATCGTCGTCGGCCTCACGTATCTCGAATGGCGCCGCCGTTCGGCGATGGCGAAGGGTGAAGGCTACGGCACGTCGCTCGTCAACGAGCCGGAGCGCGTCGAGACCACGTCGCTGCCGCATCCGGCGCTCGCGATCCTGCCGCTGATCCTGGTCGGCGTGTCGAACTTCGCGTTCACGAAGCTGATTCCGCAGTGGTACGGCGCCGCGTCGTACACGGTCGCGCCGGACGTGCTGCCCGGCGTGCACGCGCCGGTCACGACGTCGATCAAGACGGTCGTCGCGATCTGGTCGGTCGAGGCCGCGCTGCTGCTCGGCATCGTGCTGGTCGTGCTGACCGCATTCAAGCGCGTGAGCGGGCGCTTCGCGGCCGGTTCGAAGGCTGCCGTCGCCGGTGCGCTGCTCGCCGCGATGAACACCGCGTCGGAATACGGCTTCGGCGGCGTGATCGCCGCGCTGCCGGGCTTCCTCGTCGTCAGCGATGCGCTGAAGAGCATCCCGAACCCGCTCGTCAACGCGGCCGTGTCGGTCAGCTCGCTCGCCGGTATCACGGGCTCGGCATCGGGCGGCATGAGCATCGCGCTCGCCGCGATGTCGGACCTGTTCATCAAGGGTGCGCAGGCCGCCAATATCCCGCTGGACGTGCTGCACCGGGTGGTCGCGATGGCCAGCGGCGGCATGGACACGCTGCCGCACAACGGCGCGGTGATCACGCTGCTCGCGGTCACGGGCCTCACGCACCGCGAGTCGTATCGCGACATCTTCGCGGTGACGATCATCAAGACGCTCGCGGTGTTCTTCGTGATCGCCGTGTATTACACGACGGGGCTCGTGTAACACCCCGCGGCGGCCCGTCTCCGGGCCGCCGCCCGCCGGCCGCGTCGATGCGGCCGGCCGCGCCTCCACCCATCCCCCCTTTCTGCCACACGCCGCCCACGCGCGCTCGCCGGCTCACGCATTGTTACCCGCAGCAGAACACTACGTTGGTCGCAGCGGCATTTTTCGCGCGTCGGGCGAGGCCTACACTGCTTTCAACGGTGACCGCATGCAATCGGCGCCGTCGAAAACCTGGAGGTATCCGCTCATGAACCCGCTCATCCGCACCATCGCCGTCGCCGCCGTCTTCGCCGCGCCCCTCGCCGCGCAGGCGCAAGCCAGCCAGCCGCTCACGCGCGCCGAAGTTCATGCCGAAGTGGTTGCACTGAGAAAGGCCGGCTTCCAGCCGAGCGACTGGTTCTACCCGGCCAGCATTCAGGCGGCCGAAGCGAAGATCGCGCGGCAGCAGGGTGCGCCGCGGGCCGCGGGCGCCGGCTACGGCAATCGCGGCACGTACTCCACGGGCCAATAGTCCGGTTTCGAATCCGCCGGCCGTGCGCGCATCACCGCCGCGTTCGCGGCTCGCGCGGCACGCACCGCACCGTCCGCTCAGCGTGGCTCGATGCTCGCTTTCGCGTAGGACTCGCGTTCCAGTTCGAGTATTTCCGCGCTCAGCTGCAGGTGCGTGCCGGGCGGCGCAACGACGTGCCGCTTCAGTTCCGTCAGTACCTGCTCCGACAATTCACGTTTGACGTCGGTCGTCCGGCCGCTCAGCACCGCGAGCGTCGCGTGGACGAACGCGCGCGGCGCCGGCGACGTGCCGACCGCGAATGTATCGAACCGCAGCGCGCGGCTCTTGATGTCGAGCTCGTTGAAATGACCGGACGCGGCGAGCGCGGCATTGAGCGCGCGCAAGGTCGCGGCGCCGTCGAACCCGTCGAGGTTCGCGGAATATTCGAGCGTCAGGTGGGGCATGGTGTCGGTGGCCTCGTGGGTATCGGGACAAGCGCCGGAAGGCATCCCGACAGCCCACGCAGTGCCACCGGATCTATGCCTTGACCGGCTGGATCAGGCGCGCGCAGGCACTTGCCTGCGGATCGCCGGCGGGCAGTTTCCCACAGATGCCGTCGAACTGCTTCGCGATCGATTTGACCGATGCATCGTGTGCGCCGCTGGCGCGCCACTGGTTCAACTGCGTGACGACCTTGGTCAGCGCGCGCAGGTTCGCGCCGTAGAACGCGTCGCGCGTCTTGTCGGCCTGCGCGAGCACGCTCGCGGCAATCCCTTCGATGCGCGCCGAATCGTCCGGCGCCAGTTGGACCGCATTCGCAAAATAGGTCGCGCCCCAGCGCAGCTTCGTCGCCGGCCCGCTCGCCGAGTCATAGGCCTTGCGGTACCAGTCGAGCGCCGCGGCCTTGTCGCCGCGCGCCTTCGCATTCGCAGCCAGCCCGGACATGAAGTAGTACGGCGTGGACGAGCGCGTCAGCTCGGTCTTCAGCAATGCATCCGACTCGTCGTACAGCCCCGCGTCGGTCAGCGTGTCGGCCCCTTCGCTGACGAGCGCCTGCCGCTCGTAGGCATTCGCGGCGCCCTGCACCGACGCGGCGATCTGCTTGCGCGCCGTGTCGGCCAGCGCCGGCGCGGCCAGCGGTGCCCCCTTGCGTGCATCGCCGCGCGCGAGCAGCACGCGGCCGTGCAGCGCCATCAGTCGGTCGATCGACGACAGCGTGGTATCGGTCGACAGGCGCGCGAGGGCCGTGTCATACGCGCCGCGCAATTTCGCGCGCTGCGCGTCGTCGCCGCCGAGATACGCGACCACGCGCGCGGGCGCCGCAACCAGCACGTCCGAGTCGGCGCGCGACAACACCGGATCCTGCAGCACCGTGCGCAACGAATCGGTAAGCGCCGCCTTGTCGAGCGCGCCGGCCTGCGCCGGATCGTCGGACGCGGCGACCACGGCCGACTTCAGCGCGAAACGCGCCGATTCGGCCTTCGCGCCGGCCGCGCGTGCGCGTTGCGCGAGCGACTGCAGCGTCTCGGCGACGCGATCGGCCGCCACCGGCAGCGCGCCGTCGGTATCCCACGAATAGTCGGCCAGCAGGCGCCATTCGTCCGGCGTCAGCGACGCACCATTCTTCAGCGCGGTCGCGAGCGTCTGCCGCACCGGATGCGCGGCCGTCATCCCGAGCGACAGCGCCTGCATGTAGCGATCGAGATCGGCTTCGCCCGGCAGCCGCGTCACTTCGGTGCCGTCGGGACGGAACAGGATCATCGTCGGATAACCGTGCACCTTGAAACGCTCGCCGAGCTTCTGCGCGCTTTCGGTATCGCCGTCGAGATACACGGGCACGAAGAACGACGAGCGCGTCTTGAATGCCTGCTGGCTGAAGATCGTCGACTTCACCTGGTTGCACGACGGGCACCACACCGCGCCCCAGTAAAGCAGCAGCGGCTTGCCGGTGCGCTTCGCCAGCGCGAAGGCGGCGTCGACGTCGCCGTGCTGCCACGCGATGCCGGGCGGCAGGTGCGCGCCATCAGGCGCGGCGCTCGCCGCCGGGGCGCCCGTGGGCGTGGCAGCGGCAAGCGCCGCACCCGCGGCGGCGAACAGGCAGGCGGCAGTCAGATTCCGGAGAGCAGTTTTCATCGAAGCGGGTCCGTTGAAAGAGACGGTTGCGGGAAGGTGCGGCGCGCGAAGCGATGGCTGGGAAGTCACAGCCATGAAGCGATGACGATGAAGCCTGCCGACGTGCAACGCCGCGCATGATCGTTTCGGAAAAACGCACGCCGGCCGAGGCGGCCGGCAAATCCTTCGACGATACGACGGGCACAGCCGGCAGAAAACGAACGAATTCTCGAATGAATATGACATGCGGCATCGCGGCCGCGCGTGCTGTCAGATAAGCGTCGGCCGAGCCTTCACTGCCGCGGCTTGATCCGCGCCATGCGATACACGGACGCATGCGCGCCATCGCGCAATGCATAGCCCGGCGATTCACCTTCGACCCGGAAGCCATGCTTCTCGTAGAGCGCGACGGCCGCAAGGTTGTCGGTGAACACGGTCAGCTCGAGGCGCGTGATGTTCAGCCAGTTTTCCGCGAGATCGATCGCGGCCGCGAGCAACCGGCTGCCGACGCCGCGCCCGTGGTGCGTCGCGTCGACCATCATGCCGAGCCCTGCCGCATGGCGACGGCGCGGATTCTGTTCGGGATGCAGGCCGAGATGGCCGACCACCACGCCGTCGATTTCGGCGACGAGGCTCACGCCATGCTCGCGCACGCCGTCGAGCCGCTTCTGCCATTTCTCGAGCGACGGAAACGGATGCTGCAACGTATTCGCGTACACCGCGGGATGCGCGGCGATTTGCCGGATCGCGTCGACGTCGTGCGCCTCGCTGTGCCGGATCGTGATGTCGGTCATGGGTGGGCCGGTTCCGAAAAGTCGCGCCAGTCGCGCGGGCTGCGACACGTGCGCAGCAACGTGTCGAGCTTATCCGATTTCACGCATTTGAAACATGGGCGTCATGCGATGCCGTTGCACCCGCAACGATGCGCGAGTACCCCCTCCATCGCGAACCGGAAAAATATGACCGATTTCTCACGCCCCGATCGGTAATTCCTGACCCATTCCGTCGCGCACCGCTTCCCGATTAATCGTTGCGCACACAACGTCATACGCACGACATGCGATGTCATGTCTTCATCACGTCGACGTCACGCCGCCTCCCTAGACTGGGCGCCGCCCAACCCGGCATGTGCCGGGCCGGTGTGTGCCGGCGTCCCGGCCGCGCATCACGAGCGCGCGTTGCACGGGATCGCGGCGACGGCCAACGCATCCGCGCGACACCACGCATCGCGCGATGCACGCACCTCCGCCACGCGCGGCCGATGCACTCGAACGCACGCGCCGCGCGAATCGTCCCAGGGGGGGCGATGCACGGGCGCCGCCAGACGAAGTCACGAACGCTCCCATCATCACAGGACCCGAACGCCATGACGTCACGCCGCAAATTCCTTCACCAAACCGCCACTTCCGGTCTCGCCGCCGCCGCGCTGTCCGCGTTTCCGCCGAGCATCCGCCGCGCGCTCGCGATTCCCGCGTTTCACGAAACGGGGACCATCCAGGATGTGAAGCACGTCGTGCTGCTGATGATGGAGAACCGCGCATTCGACAGCTACTTCGGCACGTTCAAGGGCGTGCGCGGCTACGGCGACCGCTTCGCGGTGCCGTCGCCGAACGGCCGCGACGTGTTCCACCAGACGTACACGAAAGCGACGCCCGCCACCACCGTCACGCCGTATCACCTCGACGCGAGCCAGGGCAACGCGCAGCGCGCGGGCGGCACGCCGCACACGTGGGCCGATGCGCAGGCCGCGTGGGACCACGGCCGGATGAACCGCTGGCCCGACGCGAAGACGCCGCTGTCGATGGGCTACTACGACGCGGCGGAAGTACCGTTCCAGCGCGCGCTCGCCGATGCGTTCACGCTGTGCGACCACTATCACTGCGGGATGCACACGGGCACGATCGCGAACCGCCTGTTCTACTGGAGCGGCACCAACGGCCCGAACGGCATCAGCCCGGCCGACGGCAGCCGCGTGAAGATCGCCGCGCTGAACAACCAGTTCAACGGCGGCAACGACATCGGCCCGTCGAGCCAGGGCTGGACCTGGACCACCTACGCCGACCGGCTGCAGCAGGCCGGCGTGCACTGGAAGGTCTACCAGAGCCTGATCGACAACTTCGGCTGCAACGAGATGATGAGCTTCCGCCACTGGCGCGCGGCGATCGAGCAGATGCCGCCCGCGCGCCGGCCCGCGTACGTCGCGTCGACCGACATCACGCAGCCCGTGACGGCGGCCGGCGCGTTCTACGATCCGGCGATCGACGATCCGCTGAGCCCGCTGGCGAAGGGGTTCGGCAACACGATGCCGTACGGCTTCCTCGAATCGTTCCGCGACGACATCCGCAACGGCGCGCTGCCCGAGGTGTCGTGGATCATCCCGCCGTCCGTGTACAGCGAACATCCGGGGCCGTCGAGCCCCGCGCAGGGCGGCTGGTACGTGCAGGCCGTGCTCGATGCGCTGACGGCGAACCCGGAGGTATGGAGCAAGACCGTGCTGCTGGTGAACTACGACGAAAACGACGGCTTCTTCGACCACATGCCGTCGCCGGCCGTGCCGTCGCGCAACGCCGACGGCACGCTCGCGGGCGGCCACACGCTGCGGGATGCCGACGTCGCCGCCGAGTACCACGACTTCACGCCGGCCACGTCGAGCCAGCCGGCGACCGACGGCCGCCCGTACGGCCCGGGCCCGCGCGTGCCGATGTGGGTCGTGTCGCCGTGGAGCCGCGGCGGCTGGGTCAACTCGCAGGTGTTCGACCATACGTCGACGCTGCGCTTCCTCGAACAGCGCTTCGGCGTCGCGGAGCCGCAGATCAGCGCGTACCGCCGCGCGGTGTGCGGCGACCTGACGAGCGCGTTCAACTTCCGCTCGCCGAACCACGAACCGCTGCCGACGCTGGCGGGCCATACGACGAAAAGCCAGGTCGACGCGCTGAGCGCCGCGCAACAGGCCGCGCCGAAGATCGTGCCGCCGGCCGCGCCGTCGCTGCCCGCCCAGGCGACCGGCGTGCGCCCGTCGCGCGCGCTGCCTTACGAACTGCATGCCAGCGCGCGTACCGATGCCGGCACCGGCGCGGTCACGCTGAAGTTCGCGAACACGGGCCGCGCCGCCGCCGTGTTTCACGTCTATGACAAGTTGCACCTCGACCGCCTGCCGCGGCGCTACGTCGTCGAACCGGGCAAGACGCTGCACGGCGACTGGGCCGCGCGCGCCGACAGCGGCGGTAAATATGACCTGTGGGTGCTGGGCCCGAACGGCTATCACCGCCGCTTCACCGGCGACCTCAGCCGCCTGGCCGGTGCATACGCGCCGCAGCCGGAAGTGCGCGTCGGCTATGCGGGCGCGAGCGGCAACCTCCACCTGAAGCTGCGCAACCACGGCGGCGGGACGGTACGCTTCACCGTGAAGTCGAACCAGGTCTACGGGCCGCTGTCCGGCCATGGCGCGCACGACGATCGCGGTCGTGGCCACGGCCACGAGGACGGCAACAGCCAGGGTCATGGCCACGGTACCGGCACCACGTGGACGGTCACGGTGCGCGCCGGCGACCAGGCCGAGCTGCACTGGCAGCTCGACTCGACCGGCCACTGGTACGACTTCATCGTCACCGCGGACAGCGACGCGAGTTTCTCGCGCCGCGTCGCCGGCCGCGTCGAAACCGGCCGCCACTCGGTCAGCGACCCGGCGATGGGGCTCGCCGACCGCTTCTGATGCCGCCGCGGCGACCCGCGCTGCGCCGCGTGTCGCCGCCCGGGCCGGCCCGGCCGCGAACGGCGGTCAGGCGCCGGCCGCGGCTGTGCCCGATCCGGCGCAAACGCCCGCCCGGCGCGGCTCAAACATCAGATGGATCCATGGTTCAGCCCTCAATTCCCCCCAACGAAATTGCTCCGAATTGCGGCCCGTTCGCGTTAAACTGCGCCAAGCTGCATTCAACAAAGACATCTTCGCCACTACGGCATCCACGATACGAGGATAGGTTCGATGCGCACTACCGGCTCATCCGGGGCAATGACCCTGCTCACCGAACACGACCCGACCGACGGTCGCGAACTGCGCTCGCTCCGGCTCGAAGCAACCGGCGACGGCAAGAGCGTGCTGCTGATCGAGATCGACGAACGCAAGCCCGGCATCCACCGCGAAGTCCGCTACGAGATCACGCCGGCCGAACTGATCGCGGCGATCCGCTCGCACGGCGCCGAGCTCCCCGGCGAAAACCACGGCGCCGCGTCGCTCGCCCGCACCTCCTCCTGATTTCGAACGGTGAGCCGCGCGCAACGCGCCGGCTCACCGCGCCGCCTGCCGCCGTCAGGCACGTTGCGTTATTCCCGCCGCTGACTTGAAAAAGGCCGATAATCGGCCCATCTGCGTGCTTTCCGCGCGCGTTTCCTTTTTCGGCCAGCCGTCATGCTCCTCCGCGACCTCGTCGCCCAATACGGGCCGCTTCTCGTCTTCGTCAACGTGCTCGCGGCGGCCATCGGGCTGCCGGTGCCCGCGATGCCGACGCTCGTGCTGTTCGGCGCGATGTCCGCGATGCATCCGGCGATGATCGGCTCGCAACTGGTCACGGTGGTCGTGCTGTCGGTGCTCGGCGCGCTGATCGGCGACACGGTGTGGTACCTCGCCGGCCGGCGCTTCGGCGGCACGACGCTGAAGACGATCTGCCGCCTGTCGCTGTCGCGTGACAGCTGCGTGAAGAAAACCGAACGCTTCTTCGGCCGCTACGGCGTGCGCGTGCTCGCCGTCGCGCGCTTCATTCCGGGGCTGTCGCTCGTGTCGGTGCCGATGGCCGGCGCGTTCGGCACGCGCTATCGCACGTTCGTCGGCTACGACGCGCTCGGCGCCGCGCTGTGGACGATCGTCGGGCTGATGGTCGGGCTGATGTTCGCTCGCCAGATCGACTGGCTGTTCGCCGGTGCGGGCCAGCTCGGCCGCGCGGCGCTGCTGGTGGCCGTCGCGGTGCTGGCCGTGTACGCGGCGATCCGCTGGATGCGCCGCCGCGCGCTGATCCGCCAGCTCGCGAGCGCGCGGGTCGGCGTCGACGAGCTCGACGCGATGCTGCGCGATACGTCCGCGCCGGTGGTCCTCGACGTGCGCTCGCCCGAGCACCGCAAGCTCGACCCGTTCACGATTCCCGGTGCGCAGTTCGCGGACGAACGCCAGATCAGCGACATCGTCGCGCGCTATCCGTTCTCGCAGAAGTTCGTCGTGTACTGCTCGTGCCCGAACGAGTTCACGGCCGCGTTGATGGCGAAGCGCCTGCTCGACGCCGGCTTCACCGATGCGCTCGCGCTGCGCGGCGGCCTCGATGCATGGCGCGATACCGGCCGCCAGCTCACGTCGCTCGTGGAAGAGATGCCCGCTGCGAACGATCCGGTCGCGGGGCTGCACAAGCCGGCCTGATCGCGTCGATCGAAGGCCGGCCGTGCGAAGTGGGGGCGCCTGCGCCCCCTGCGATCAGAACGCGTGCAGCGGCAGGTTCACGACCAGGCGGTACTCGGTGTTCGTCGCGTCCGAGTAGTGTGCCGAGCCGGCGTGCCACATCGCGATGAACGTGACCTTCGTGTCCTTCAGCTTGCCGCTCTGGAACGTGTACGACGGGATGAAGCCGAACTCGTGGTGACGGCCCTGCACCGGCGCGCCGTTGCTCCAGTAGATGCTCGACTTGCTCGGGTCGTTCGCCGCACCCGCGCTGCCGTCCGCCCCCCAGCCCGTCACGCCCCAGACCATTGCCTTGAAGCCCGGCAGGCCCGCTTCCTTGCCGTAGAACGTGTAACGCAGCTGCAGCGACTTTTCGTGCGGCGCGTTGTAGTCGACGTCCATCGAGTTGGTCAGGAAGATGCCGTTCGTTTCGTTCAGGTAGTCGAAGAACTGGTCGCCGAGCACCTGCTGGAAGCCGAGCAGCAGCTCGTGCGGGCCGTGCTGCGCGGCCAGCGACAGGCTGTATGCGTTGTTGTTGATCTTGCCTTGCAGCGCATCGCCCGTGTCGTGCGTCGAATAGACGTTGCCGAAGCCCGTCCACTTGATCGTCTGCGGGCTGCCGATGCTGTGCTTCACCGACGCGTAGTACTGGTGCCACACGTCGTCGGCCTGGTTCGCGTACAGCGCGATTTCGCCGTTCGGCGAGTAGTCCCACGTGCCGCCGACGTACGACAGGCGGTTGATGCGCGTGCCGCCGTATTGCGTCGTCAGGTTGGTGAGCGTCGTGTGACCGCGCGCGTCGGTCTTCGTGAAGCTGCCGGCCTCGAGCATCACGTTCTTGAATTCATTGCTGACGAGCGTCGCACCGAGGAACGTCGGCGGCAGCGCACGGTTGTCGTGCTGCTCCATGAACGGGTTGTCGACGGCCTGCAGACCGTACTTGACCACCGTGTTCGAGATGCGTGCCTTCACGTCGTAGATGCCGGGATAGGCCCAGGCGAGCTGGTTGCCGCCACCGCCGCCCTTCGCGATGTGCACCATGCTGCCGGCGCCCTGGCCACCGTCGAGCTTCAGCGCCGCATACAGCGATGCGTCGAAGCCGATACCGATCAGGCCCGTCGTGTAGCCCGACTCGAAGTTCGCCATCGCGCCCTGAACCCACGCGTGGCGATGCGGCCCGCCCTTGGCGTCGAGCGTGTCCGCATAGTTGCGGAACAGGAAGTTGAGATGGCTGTCGGCAATGAAACCCTTCGACTGCGACTGGGCCGACGGCTCGTCGGGCGGCGTGACGGCCTGGTTCGCTTCGGCGTTGATGATGGCGTTCGGGGTCGTTGCCTGCGCAACGGTCGTGCCCGGTGCGGCCTGCGCGACCGTCAGCGGCGCGGGGGCCGCGTCGTCGGCGTGCGCGACGCCCGTCAGCGAGACACCGGCGAGCGCCGGCAGCCCCCAGGCAAGCAGCATTTTCGATGCCGTCCCGATCGTCTTCTGTTTTTTCATCGTCATTCTCGTCTTGTGTTGATATCGTCCACGCCGGTTGCGATCCGCGCCCGGCCCCCCGGCGCGCCCGATTAAGGACGCGCCTGTACCCGCGGCGCGAAGATCGTTCGCGCCGCACCTACCCCTGTTGACCTGCCTTGGTTATGTTTGCTGCGTCACTTCAGCTCACGCCACACCCGCGCGGATGCACGCGACATGCGCGGCCGACCCCTGCCGAACTTCCGGCAGCGGCACGTCCTGCGCGCACGCGTCGATCGCGACCGGGCAGCGCGTGCGGAACGCGCAGCCGGACGGCGGGTTGAGCGGCGAGGGCATCTCGCCCGCCAGCAGCATCGGACGGCGAGCACGCTCGCGCGCCGGCTCCGGCGTCGGCGCCGCGTCGAGCAGCGCCTTCGTGTACGGGTGCTGCGGCACGCCGTACACGTCATGCCGCGTGCCGAACTCCATCACGCGGCCGAGATACATCACGAGCACACGCTGGCTGATGGCCTTCACCACCGCCAGATCGTGTGCAACGAACAGATAGGACAACGACAGTTCGCGTTGCAGGTCGCGCAGCAGGTTCACGATCTGCGCCTGGATCGACACGTCGAGCGCCGAGACGGGCTCGTCGCAGATCACAAGCTTCGGCTCGCCGATCAGTGCACGCGCGATGCCGACGCGCTGGCACTGCCCGCCGGAGAATTCGTGCGGATAACGCAGCAGGTGATGCGCGTTCAGGCCGACGCGTTCGAGCATCGTGACGACACGGCGGCGCACCTCGGTGCGGCCGAGGCCGGGCTGGTGCGTGACGAGCGGCTCCGCGACGACCTGTTCGATCGTCATGCGCGGATCGAGCGACGCGAGCGGATCCTGGAAGATCATCTGCACTTCGCGCCGCATCGTGGTGCCGCGCAGGTGATCGGGCGCCACGGCTTCGCCGCGCCATTTCACCGTGCCGGCCGTCATCGGCACGAGGCCGATCAGCGCGCGCGCGAGCGTCGACTTCCCGCAGCCCGATTCGCCGACGAGCCCGACGGTCTCGCCGCGCTTCACGTCGAACGACACGCCGTCGACGGCGCGCAGCGTCCCCTTCGGCGACCACGGATAGCCGCCGAGCGGCACGCGGAAATGCACTTTCAGACCCTCGACGGACAGCAGCGTGTCGTCCGTCGCGCCGGCTTGGCGGCGTTCATTGACGCTCATCGCAGACCTCCCGTCAGATCGGCCACCGGACGGTGGCACGCGCGCACCGCGCCCGCGGCGCCATAGGTTTCGAGCGCGGGGCGCGCCGCGCCGCAGCGTTCTTCCGCATACGTGCAGCGTTTCGCGAACGCACAGCCGGCCGGCGCGGTGCCGGGCATCGGCGGATTGCCGGGAATCGCGACGAGCGGCGCATCGTCCGCGTCGGTCAGGCGCGGCAGCGCGTTGAGCAGGCCGATCGTGTACGGATGCGACGGCGCCGCGAAGATCGATTCGGCCGGCGCGTATTCGACGGTGCGGCCCGCATACATGACCATCACGTCGTCCGCGAGGCCCGCGACCACGCCCATGTCGTGCGTGATCAGCACGATCGCGGTGCCGCGCTCGCGGTTCAGCTCGCGCAGCAGGTCGATGATCTGCGCCTGCACGGTCACGTCGAGCGCGGTGGTCGGCTCGTCGGCGATCAGGATTTCCGGTTCGGACAGCAGTGCCATCGCGATCATCACGCGCTGGCGCATCCCGCCCGAAAACTCGTGCGGATACATGCGGATGCGGCGTGCCGCGTCGGGGATCCGCACCGATTCGAGCGCCTCGATCGCGCGCTTCGTGGCTTCCTTGCGCGACAGCTTGCGATGCAGCTGCAGCGTCTCGGTCATCTGGCGCTCGATCGTCAGGAACGGATTGAGCGACGTCATCGGATCCTGGAAGATCATCGCGATCCGGTCGCCGCGTATCTTGTTCAGCGCGCGTGAATCCATCTCGAGGAGGTTGTCGCCGCGATAGCGCGCGGCACCGGTGGTCGTGCCGTTGCCGGCCAGCAGGCCGAGCATCGCCATCACGGTCTGGCTCTTGCCCGAGCCCGATTCGCCGACGATGCCGAGCGTCTTGCCGGCTTCGAGCGAGAACGACACGCCGCTCACGGCGTCCACCGGCGGCGCGTCCTTGCGCGTGAAGCGCACGCCGAGGTTGTCTACTTCCAGCAGTGCACCCATTTCAGCGATCCTTCGGGTCGAGCGCGTCACGCAGGCCATCGCCGACGAAGTTCACGCAGTAAAGCGTCACGCACAGCATGACGGCCGGGGCCAGCAACAGCCACGGCGTCGATTCCAGTTTCTGCGCGCCGTCCTGGATCAGCACGCCCCAGCTCGTCATCGGTTCCTGCACGCCGAGGCCGAGGAACGACAGCACCGATTCGGTCAGCACGATGCCCGGCACCGAGACCGTCGCGTACACGACGACCACGCCGAGCAGGTTCGGCACGATGTGGCGCCGCACGATCGACGCCGGCGTCACGCCGATCGCCCGTGCCGCATCGACGAACTCGCGGCTGCGCAGCGACAGCGTCTGGCCGCGCACCACACGCGCCATGTCGATCCACGAGAACGCGCTGATGGTCAGCACGACCAGCATGAACGAGCGGCCGAACAAGGTCATCATCAGGATCGCGATCAGCAGGTACGGGATCGCGTACATCATGTCGACGATGCGCATCATCACGGAGTCGACACGGCCGCCCGCGAAGCCCGCGGTCGCGCCCCATGCGACGCCGAACAGGCCCGACACGAGCGTGCCGAGCAGGCCGACCTCGATCGACACGCGGCCGCCGATCAGCGTGCGCACCAGCAGGTCGCGGCCGAGCTCGTCGGTGCCGAACCAGTGCTGGTTGGCCCAGGTCGGCGGCAGGCTGATCGAGCCCCAGTCGCTTGCCGAAGGATCGGCCGCGAGCAGCCACGGGCCGACGAAACAGGCAAGCGTGATGAGCGCGAGCAGCACGAGGCTGAACACGGCCGCACGGTTGTGAAGGAAGCGCGCCATCGCAAGCGCGAGCGGCGAGCGCGAACGCGGCGGCGAGTCGGTCTGCACGGGCAGGCCGACGACAGGTGTAGTCGGAGTCATCGCTGTGCCTCGCTCAATAACGGATGCGCGGATCGAGCCACGCGTACGCGAGGTCGACCAGCAGGTTGAACAGCACCGCGCAGACGGTCGTCAGCACGACGAGGCCGAGCACCAGTGTGTAGTCGCGGTTGATGGCACCGTTCACGACGAGCTGCCCGAGCCCCGGCAGCGCGAACACCGATTCGGTGACGACGGCCGCCGTGATCGACGTGATGCAGACCGTGCCGAACAGCGACACGACCGGCATCAGCGCGGGCTTCAGCGCATGGCGCAGCACGATCGTCGAGCCCGGCAGGCCCTTCGCGCGCGCGGTTCGGATGTAGTTGCTCGACAGCGTCTCGATCATCGAGCCGCGCATCACGCGCGCGAGCAGCGACATGTTGATGAAGGTCAGCAGCACGATCGGCAGCAGCCGGTACTGCCAGCCGCCGTCACCCCAGCCGCCCGCGGGCAGCCAGCCGTTGCCGGACGACGTCTTCAGCAGGATCGCGAAGATCCACACGAGCACGGGGCCGAGCACGAACGGCGGGATGACGTTGCCGAAGTTGCCGATCAGCATCACGAAGCGGTCGATGAAGCTGTCGCGGCGCACGGCCGCGACGGTGCCGAGCAGCACGCCGCACACGATCGAGATCGGGATCGACACGCCGCCCACGCCGAGGCTCACGGGCAGCGCCTTCTTCACGAGATCGTTCACCGACCAGTCGACGTAACGGAACGACGGGCCGAGATCGCCGTGCAGCAGCGCGTTCAGGTACAGCAGGTACTGCTTCCACAGCGGCTCGTCGAGGTGGTACTTCGCGTTCAGGTTCGCGAGCGTGGCCGCGGACAGCTGCTTTTCCGTATCGAACGGGCCGCCGGGCGTGAAATGCAGGAGCAGGTAGCAGACGGTGACGACCGCGAGGATCGTCGGCACCGCCCACAACGTGCGCCTCAGTGCGTAGGCCAGCATGATCGCTCCGCTCAGTGCTTGATCAGGTACATGTCCTGCGAAGCACGCATGTCGATCACGTTCTTCAGCGAGTAGCCGCCCACGTACGACTTCACGAGGCGGTCGGCCGAATACTGGAACAGCGGCACCATCGGCGTGTCGTTCAGCGCCGTGTCGTGCGCCTGCGTGAGCAGCGCGGCGCGCGCCTGGTCGTCGAGCTTCTGGTTGCCTTCGTCGACGAGCGTGTCGACCTGCTTGTTGCAGTAGCCGACGGTGTTCTGCGCGCTGCCGCAGCGGATCAGGTCGAAGAAGGTCATCGCGTCGTTGTAGTCGGCGAACCAGCCGTCGCGCGCGATCTGCACCTTGCCGTCATGCCGCTGCTTCATCAGCACCTTGAATTCGACGTTCTCGAGCTTCGTGTTGACGCCGAGCTTCGTGCGCCACTCCGATGCGGTGAACAGCGCGACCTTCTTGTGCAGGTCGTTGGTGTTGTACGTGAGCGTGAACGACAGCGGCTTCGCGTCCGAGTAACCGGCCTGCTTCAGCAGGTCCTTCGCGGCCGCGATGCGCTTGGCCATCGGCCACGACGCCCATTCCGGCGTAAACGGTTGCTGCACGCCCTTCGTGCCGTTCGGCATCAGGCCGTACATCGGCTTCTCGCCGGCCTGCGTGAGCTTCGACGTGAGCACGTCGCGATCGATCACCATCGACAGCGCCTGGCGCACGCGCTTGTCCTTCAGCGCCGCGTCGCTGTTGTTCAGGTAGTAGTAGTACGTCGCGAGCTGCAGGCCCTGGCGAAGCTCGCCGCCGAACTGCTTGCTGACCTGCTGGAAGATGCCCGACGGGATCGAGTAGCTGTAGTCGATCTGGCCGGCCTGGTACATGCGCATCGCGGTTTCGTCGCTTTCGATCGGCAGGTACGTGACCTTGTTGATCACGACCTTCGGCGCGTTCCAGTACTTCGCGTCCTTCGTCGCCACGATGCGGTTGTTCGGCTGCCAGTCGACGAGCTGGTAGGCGCCGTTGCTGACGATGTTGCCCGGGCGCGTCCATGCATCGCCGAACTTCGCGACGACGTCCTTGTTCACCGGCACGAGCGGCGCCATCGCGGTCAACTCGGGGAAGAACGCGACGGGCACGTCGGTCGTCACTTCGAGCGTGTACGGATCGACCGCGCGCACGCCGAGCGTCGACGGCGCGGCCTTGCCCGCGATGATGTCCTTCGAATTCTTGATGAACTCGACGAGGATCGTGTATTTCGAGCCCGTCTTCGGATCGACGAGGCGCTGCCACGAATAGACGAAATCGGCGGCCGTCACCGGCTGGCCGTTGCTCCACTTCGCGTCACGGCGAAGCTTGAAGATCCACGTCGTCGGCGACTTGCGCTCCCACGACAGCGCGACGCCCGGCACGACCTGGCCGGCCGCATCGATGCGGGCCAGCCCTTCGAACAGGTCGAGGCCGATCGTGTTGCCGGTCCACGACTCGATGTGCGCGGGGTCGAGCGATTCGACTTCGGCGGGCACCTGTCGCGTCAAGTCCTGTTGAGGCGCGAGCGCGACGTTCGACGGAACGGTAACGGCGTGGGCGGCAGGCGTCAGGGCGAGCGCGGCCAGCACGGCCGACATGGCATGCAAGGATTTCATCGTGGCAGTCTTGAGAAAGGTTGTTCGGTGAGCGTCGCGCGGCGGATGCCGCGGATTACGCTTGAGACGCTGACGGGCGCAGCGATTGAGGAGGCCCGTGATTCTCGTATTGCATTTTAGTATTCCTTACGTTTCTTTCGACAGGTATTCCGTCTTCGAAACGAAGGAATACCTGTGCGTTAGAACAGCCTCGGTGTACCGACCCAGACCACCACCGACTCGATCTTCGCGGTGTTGACCCAGCTGTGCGGGACCGTCGACTGATAGTGCGAGCTGTCGCCGGCCTGCAGGACGAACGTCTTGCCTTCCAGCGTCAGCGACACTTCCCCTTCAATCACATACAGGAACTCCTCTCCTGCATGTGTCGTCACCTCGGACCGCTTCTGCCCCGGCGGCATCCTCACGAGGATCGCCTCCAGCTGGCGCCCTTCGGATACGTTCGTCAGCCGCGCGAACAGGTTCGCCGAATCGGCAAACCCGAAGAAGCGCAGCTGCTCGCCTCGGCACACCGAGCGTTCCTCGCTCGGCGTATCCACGAAGTACTGCACCGTCACACCGAGCGCGTGCGCGATACCGGCCAACGATGTCAGCGACGGCGACGCGAGCCCGCGTTCGACTTGAGACAGAAACGGCTTCGAAATCCCCGCGGCGGTAGCGGTGTCGTCGAGCGTGCGCTTGAGTCGTTGGCGCAACGCGCGAATCTTGCTGCCCAGCGCGGCAGCATCTGCAGCCCGCGAGTTTTCAGTGGGGGGAACCATAGCAGGCCGAAAAGTGATCGTCAAAAAATGTTTGATGGAAAATAACTAAGTTAGAACGATATAGCTTAGTCTTCGGGTTCGCCCACGTCTTCGGTGTCAAGCCCGGTGCACTAAACGGGACACGAAGCGAGCGAAACGACGCGCTATCTTGCCAGACTCGCCGGCTTCACAGGCAAGCTGCAAGCGGCTCTCCGGGAATCTTCGGAGGACCTGCACGAAAGCTTACAAATAGATGATGAGACGAATGTTCCTGAAAGCTGCTGCCACATTGGGAGTTTCCCTAGGTGGCAGACACCTGACGCACCGGACCGGCAGCCGTTACCATGCGCGCGCCGGTCGGGGCCCCTCTCCGCCATTCCCGGCGGAGTCAGACCCCGGCCCGGGCTAACCGCCCGACTGTTCCATCGCCAGCACGTAGCCTACCCGGCCCCATTGTGCACCGGCGCCAGTTCGACCCCAAAAAGACGACGCGTGATCCGTGCCGTCCGTTTCAAACGAGATTGATGATGCAACCACCCGTTTCACAAACCCGATCGTTCACGACGGTCTTCCTCATCGAAATGTGGGAGCGCTTCGGCTACTACGGCATGGCCGCGCTCCTGGTCCTCTTCATGGTCGACCGGCTCGGTTTCACCGACAGCCATGCGAACCTGACCTGGGGTGCGTTCACCGCACTCGTCTATGCGGCGCCGTCGATCGGCGGCTGGATCGGCGACAAGGTGCTCGGCGCGCGTCGCACGATGATCATCGGCGCGGCCGTGCTGTGCGCCGGCTACCTGATGCTGTCGGTCCCGAACGATCAGCTGACGTACATGTACGCGTCGCTCGGCGTGATCGTCGTCGGCAACGGCCTGTTCAAGGCCAACGCGGCCAACCTCGTGCGCCGCATCTATGAAGGTGACGACGCGCGCATCGACAGCGCGTTCACGATCTACTACATGGCGGTCAACATCGGCTCGACGGTGTCGATGCTCGCGACGCCGTGGATCAAGGATCACTGGGGCTGGCACGCCGCGTTCGCGGTCTGCTGCGGCGGCATGCTGCTCGCGATCCTCAACTTCATGCTGATGCATCGCACGCTCGCGCACGTCGGTTCGCTGCCGGACGACCAGCCGATCCGCTGGAAGCGCCTCGGCGCGGTCGCGCTGGGCGGGGTCGGGCTCGCGCTGATCACGCTGTACGTGCTGCAGCACAAGCAGCTCGCCGTCGCCAGCGTGTGGACGGCAGCGTTCGCGATCCTCGCGATCTTCGCGTACATGATCGCGAAGTCGGAGCGCTCGGAGCGCGCGGGCCTGATCGCGGCGCTCGTGCTGATCGGCCAGGTGATCCTGTTCTTCATCTTCTACGTGCAGATGTCGACGTCGCTGACGCTGTTCGCGCTGCGCAACGTCGATCCGCGCTTCATGCTGTTCGACACGACGCTGTTCACGTGGAGCGCCGCGCAGTTCCAGGCGCTGAACCCGATCTGGATCATGCTGCTGAGCCCGGTGCTCGTGTGGGTGTACAACGCCGTCGCGAAGAGCGGCCGCGACCTGCCGGTCGCCGCGAAGTACGCGCTCGGCTTCGGCGCGGTGGCCGCCGGCTACCTGGTGTTCACGATCAGCGGCCGCTACGCGGTCGACGGCCGCGTGTCGTCGTGGTTCATGGTGTGGGGCTACGGCCTCTACTCGCTCGGCGAACTGCTGGTGAGCGGCCTCGGCCTCGCGATGATCGCCCGCTACGTGCCGGCGCGCATGAGCGGCTTCATGATGGGTGCGTACTTCGTCGCGACCGGCGTGTCGCAGTATCTGGGCAGCGTCGTCGCGAACTTCGCGCAGATGCCGTCGCACGAACTGCCGGCCACCGAATCGCTGCCGCTGTACCTGTCGCTGTTCGAGAAGCTCGGCTGGCTCGCCGCGGTCGGCATGGTGCTCGCGCTGCTGCTGCTGCCGCTGATGAACCGCCTGTCGCGCCAGCACCAGCGTTGTGCGGAAGCGCGCCGCGAAGAAGCGCCGCAGGCGCAGGGCGTCGCCACCGCGCAGTAAGTAATATCCCTCGGCGTGCGGCGTGCACGCCACATTCTCCCGCCAGGCACGCGAACGCGTCCTACACTGGTTGCAGGAAGCGCATCCGCTTCGCGAGATGCGCACTGGCGGGAGAAGACGATGAAAAGCAAAGCAACGCGGCTCTTGAGGATACTGTCGGACATCCGGCACGCTCAGCGCTGCACCGCGATACGTGCCGCGCGCGCCGCGGCCGAAGCCGACGCGGTACTCGCGGAACGCGACGAGCCGGCGCCCGACGAACGCGACGACACCGAATCCGACGACGCCACCCCCGTTCCCCGCTCCCGTATCGACTCACCTCACTGACGCCGCGCGGCACGCTCCGTGCCGCACGCACTGCGTCCCGCGCCGCTCACGCGGCCGCGCCGCGCCACCGCGCGATCCACGATCCCGAGCCGGCCACGGCCATCATCAGCCCGAGCGCGCACGCGTCGGCCACGAGGCCTACGCCGACGTGCCGCAGATCCGCGCTGCGCACGACCGGATGCAGCAGCGAATCGATGACGAGCGAGATCGCCGCGCCCGCGACGAAGCAGATCAGCCCGCGCTGGCCCACGGCCACGACGGGCCGCACGCCCTGCGCGATCCGCGCGATCCAGCCGAAGCGCACGCAATCGGCCATCAGCCACGCGATGGCCGCGAAGCTCACGACGCGCGGCAGCGCGAGATCGCGCTTGAACACGCCTTCCGGCAGCGGCAGCCCCGAGAACAGCTTGTAGCTCGCGCAGCCGAGCACGACCGCGCATGCGAGCCCGGTCGCGGCGGCCCCCCAGCGCCCGAGCGCGATGTGCCGGTAGAACGGCTGGCAGCGCGCGAGCACGCCGGCGACGAACATCAGTTGCCACGCGAACGGATTGAAACTCCAGCGGAATCCGTCGGCATCCAGCAGCTCGGGGCCGAGCCAGCCCGCCGTCAGCCACGACGCGACGCTGAGCGCAACCAGCAGCCACGGATGCCGGCGCGCGAACGGCACGAGCACCGGCGACGCGAGCGCGAACAGCACGTACATCGGCAGCACCGACGCGAGATAGGGCTGGCGCTGGAACGTCAGCAGTTCGGCTGCGCCCGTGAGCGGCGACGCGAGCATCACGCTGACGTCGTCGAGCGCGAGGTTCGGCGCATCGATCCCGTAGTGATCGAGCACGGCCGACACGACGAGCATCAGCGTCGAGGTCGCGAGAAACGCACGGTAGATCTGCATCGCGCGGCGCACGAAGCGCTTTTGCGCGGCGCGCGCGCCGTGCCGCTCGGCAATCGCGCCATAGGCGCTCGCGGTCGCGAAGCCGCCGAGAAAGACGAAGACCTCGGCCGCATCGCACAGCGCGAACGCGTGCAGCGTGACGCGCGACAGCACGCTCGCGCCGATGTGATCGACGACGATCATCAACAGCACGATGCCGCGGAAGAAATCGACTTCGATCAGGCGGCCGCCGCGCGACGGTGGAAACGTGGCGGAAGGCGGCGGGCTCAACGACATGAGCACACCTGCACGACGGCGGTGCGATACGCACCGGAGAATGGATCGAGGAGCGGAAGGCGAGCGCGATCAGCGGCGATACGCGTATGCCCGCATCGCGCCAACCCGGCCGGCCAGGCACGGAGATGACCGTTCATTGAAAGGCTGCATACGAAGGGAAGTCGGTAAGGCCAGTCTAATGGCCGATCCGGGGAGACCCTAAGTAACAAAGTGCAACCGAATCTTCTGTTCGATTACAGGCGCGGGCCTTGTCGGGCAAGGCAGGCAGCGTCGCCAGACTCGCGCCAGCGCGACGCCAGGTTGCGGTCAGCATCGATGGGTTCGACCGCTGCGGCGTGATTGTCTTGCGAGGCGCGACGCGGCACGCCGCATGCAGCCGCCGCGTCGCGATCGACGTTTATCCGCGCGCGGGCAGGCGCCGCATCAGCATCGCGCTGTGCCACGCGGTGAGCGCGACGGCGACCCAGATCGGCCCGTACGTCGCGAGCTTCGCGATGCTCAGCGTCTCGCCGAGCAGCAGCAGCGACACCGCGACGAGCAGCACGGGTTCGACGTAGCCGAGAATCCCGAACAGCGCCATCGGCAGCATCCGGCTCGCCTTCAGGTAGCTGGCGAGCGCGAGCGTGCTGAGCACACCGAGGCCCGGCAGCAGCACGGCCCACAGCACCGCGTGGTCGGCCACCTGCGTCGTGCTCGTCGCGACCATCGCGAACGCGATCGGGCACAGCAGCACGATCTCGACCGCGAACGCGGCGAGCGAATCGGCGTTGATCCGCCGGCGCAGCACGAAATACGGCGGATAGCCGAGCGCGACGACGAGCGTCGGCCACGCGAACGCGCGCGTCGCCCACACTTCGTGCGCGACGCCGAGCGCGGCGCACGCGACCGCCGCCCATTGCAGCGGATCGAGCCGTTCGTGATAGTAGAAGCGGCCGACGAGCACCATCGTCAGCGGCAGCAGGAAATAGCCGAGCGACACTTCGAGCATGCGGCCGTGCAGCGGCGCCCACAGAAACAGCCACAACTGCACGCCGAGCAGCGCGGCGCTCACGGGCAGCGCAATCAGCAGGCGCCAGTCGCGCACGCTGCGCCGCAGGAGGTCGACGAGCGCGGGCCAGCGGCCGCGCAGCGCGATCAGCGCGAGCGCGCCCGGCGCGGTCCACAACACGCGCCATGCGAAGATGTCGAGCCCCGTAAGCGGCGCCAGCAGTTTCGCGTAAGCGGACATCAGCGCGAACAGTGTCGACGCCATCACCGACAACACGAGGCCGCGCCCGGCCTCCGGATACCCCGTCATGATCGTTCCGCGCCTCTTCTTATTGCTGCTGGAAGCGCTCGAAGCGTTTCTCGGTCTTGCGTTCCTCGAACGTCACCTCGGTCACGCGCGCGGCCGGCGGCCCGTGGCGCAGCCACGCGAGCATCCGGTCGATCTGCGCGCCGGGGCCCTGGATCATCGCCTCGACGGTGCCGTCCTCGAGATTCGCGACCCAGCCGCGCAGCTTCAGCGCATGCGCCTCGCGCACCGTCGCATGACGGAAGCCGACGCCCTGCACGACGCCGCGCACCCGCACGTAGTAGGTCTCGATCCGTTCGTCCAGTTCATTGCGGCTCATCGCGGCGCCCTCCCGTTGCATTCAAGCCCGGCATTGTAGTCGCGTCGGCCGCTTCGCACACGGGCCGGAGCCGCTTCGTGCCCGTCACGGCCTGGCGTCGCCGCCCGCGCCGACCACGTACAATCTCGCCGATGCTCAACCGCCGCGCCGCCCGCGCGCGGCCCTGAAGGAAACGCATGACTGATACCTCCCGCGATCTCGTTCTCGTCACCGGCGCATCCGGCTTCGTCGGCTCGGCCGTCGCGCGCATTGCGCAGCAGAAGGGCTATGCGGTGCGCGTGCTCGTGCGCCCGACCAGCCCGCGCACGAACGTGGCGGATCTCGACGCCGAGATCGTCACCGGCGACATGCGCGACGAGGCGTCGATGCGCGCCGCGCTGCGCGGCGTGCGCTACCTGCTGCACGTGGCGGCCGACTACCGCCTGTGGGCGCCCGATCCCGACGAGATCGAGCGCGCGAACCTCGAAGGGGCCGTCGCGACGATGCGTGCGGCGCGCGCGGAAGGCGTCGAGCGGATCGTCTATACGAGCAGCGTCGCGACGCTGAAGGTGACGAGCGCCGGCGATCCGTCCGATGAAAACCGGCCGCTCACGGCCGAGCAGGCGATCGGCGTCTACAAGCGCAGCAAGGTGCTGGCGGAACGCGCGGTCGAGCGGATGATCGCCGACGAAGGGCTGCCGGCCGTGATCGTCAATCCGTCGACGCCGATCGGCCCGCGCGACGTGAAGCCGACGCCCACCGGCCGCATCATCGTCGAAGCCGCACTCGGCAAGATTCCCGCGTTCGTCGACACGGGGCTGAACCTCGTGCATGTGGACGACGTCGCGCACGGCCACTTCCTCGCGCTCGAGCGCGGCCGGATCGGCGAGCGCTACATCCTCGGCGGCGAGAACCTGCCGCTGCAGCAGATGCTGGCCGACATCGCGCAGATGACGGGCCGCAAGGCGCCGACGATCGCGCTGCCGCGCTGGCCGCTCTACCCGCTCGCGGTCGGTGCGGAAGCGGTCGCGAAGTTCACGAAGAAGGAGCCGTTCGTCACCGTGGACGGGCTGCGGATGTCGAAGAACAAGATGTATTTCACGTCCGCGAAAGCCGAGCGCGAACTCGGCTACCGGGCGCGCCCGTACCGTGAAGGGCTGCGCGATGCGCTCGACTGGTTCGGCGCCGCGGGCTACCTGAGGTAACACAAAGCGGCGTGCTTCACGCCGCTTTGCGCACTTTGTTACACGTCGCGCGCGGCCCGCTACCGGCGCAGCGGTTAAAATCGCGGGTCTTACGCAGAGAAGACACGCATGAACCTGAACGATCAGATCGCTTCGCTCGCCACGGGCGTCGATCAGCTCCTCCACGATCACCACGCCGCGCAGCAGGCGGCCCGCAGCGCCGAAGCCTTCGCGCGCGCCGCGGCAGCGGAGGCCCGGGCCGCGGCCGAGCGTCACGCCGCCGCGGAAGCCGAAGCGCAGGCCGCCGCACAACGCCACACGGCAGCAGCAGCCGATGCCGAGGCGGCGCAGCAGCGCCATGCCAGCGCGGCCGCCGCGGCCGAAGCCGCCGCCCAGCGTCATACCGATGCCACCGCGCAAGCCGAAGCCGCGTCGCAGCGCCATGCGGAAGCCACCGCGCTGACCGAAGCACTCGCGCAGCGTCATGCGGATGCCGAAGCGGCGTCGCAGCGCCACGCGGCAGCGATCGCCGAAGCCGAGGCCGCCGCGCAGCGCCATCACGCGGCTGCCACCGAAGCCGAAGCGGCCGCGCAGCGCCATGCAGCCGCGACCGTCGAAGCCGAGGCCGCCGCGAAGCGGCACGCGGAAGCCACTGCCGAAGCCGAAGCGGCCACGCAGCGTCTCGCGGCTGCCATCGCCGAAGCCGAAGCTGCCGCGCAGCGCCATACGGCTGCGATCAAGGAAGCCGAAGCGCTCGCGCAGCAGCACACGCAGGCGATCGCGGAAACGCAGGCCGCCGCGCAGCGTCATGCCGAGGCGACCGCCGAGGCCGAAGCCGTCACGCAACGCCACACCGAAGCGATCGCGCAGGCCGAGGCGGCCGCGCAGCGCCACGCCGATGCCACCGCGCAGGCGGAGGCCGTCACGCAGCGTCATGCCGAAGCGATCGCACAAGCCGAAGCGGCGGCGCAGCACCACGCGAAGGCCATCGCCGACGCCGAGGCGCTGGTCGAGGCCGTCGTCAAGGAAGCCGCGACGAGTGCAGTCCCCGCCACGGCAGTGGCAGCCGAAGTCGTCGAACCTGCACAGGCGGGTACGCCGGCGGCGGAACCGGCCGTGATCGCCCCCGCGGCGGCGGCGGCCGAAACGGTGGATGCAACGGCCGACGCTGACACGGCCATCGTCGCGACGGCGCAAGCCGAAACGCCGGTTGAAGCCGAAACGCCGGTTGAAGCCGACGTCGCCACCGCCCCGGCCCCGTCCGACAAAGCGACGCTGCACGTGTCGCGCCCGACGCAGAACGAACTCACGCTGACCATCAACGGCGAATCGATCACGCTGCATCCGGAACAACTGGGCCAGCTGATCGAGGAACTCGCGCATGCGCGTGCGTCGATGCAGCCCGAGCCGCCGCCCGGCATCCCGGCCGGCTGGCGTTTCGTGACGACGAAGAACCCGATGATGGCCGTGCAGAAGCAGTCGAATGGCGACCGCCTGCTGGTGGCCCGCCATACGGGCTACGGCTGGGTGCCGTTCACGTTCTCGCCGGATGTGGTGGTCCAGATGTACATGATGCTGACGCAGCGCTAAACGCCGGCAAGCCGCACCGCCCGCCGAGCAGGCACCGTCCAAAACGAAACAGCCCGACCGGTTTCCACCGATCGGGCTGTGTGCTTTCCGGCTGCCGGGAGGCACGCCTCCCGGGCAAGACTCAGCGATCCACCGGCGCCTGCACGCGCGCCTTCCACTGGCCGCCCTTGCCGCGCCAGTAGCGCCACGCGGACGCGAACGTCGCGCCGACGTAGAACAGCGCGACGAGCGGCAACGCCGGCGCCCACAGCGGCGAGCGCCGGTAGTAGCGCAGCATCGGCGCATACGCGGCGCACATCGACGCCCACGCGAGCCACGCCGGCCACGCGCGCGCACCGTACGCGAGCGCCGCGGCGGGCGGCACGAGATAGATGATCGTCATCCCGAGCAGCGTGCCGGCCAGCAGCAGCGGCGAGTAGTGCAGCTGCGTGAACGCGGTGCGCGCGATCATGTTCCAGATGTCGCGCCAGCTGTCGTACGGGCGCAGCGACACGCTGCGGTCGGCCAGGTCGAGCCGGATCGGATGGCGGCCTTCGCCGCGATGCTTGATCTGCGCGGCAAGGCTGCAGTCGTCGATCAGCGCGCCGCGAATCGACTCGATGCCGCCCGCTTCCTCGAGCGCCGTGCGCTTGACGAGCATGCAGCCGCCCGCGGCGCCGGCCGTCCGGTTGCGCGGGTTGTTGATCCATGAGAACGGGTAGAGCTTCGCGAAGAAGAACACGAACGCCGGGATCAGCGCCTTTTCCCAGAACGAATCGCAGCGCAGCCGCACCATCAGCGACACGAGATCGCGGTTCTCGGCCTGCGCGCGCGTGACGAGCTGCGCGACGGCGTCGGGCGGATGGCCGATGTCGGCATCCGTCAGCAGCAGGTAGTCGGCCGGCAGGCCGAGCGTCTGCACCGCGGCGATCCCCTGCGACTGCGCCCACACCTTGCCCGACCAGCCGGCCGGCAGCGGCTTCGCGGCCAGCACCGTCAGCCGGTCGGCGCGGTTGATCGCGAGCGCGGCCGCGCGGGCCGCGTCGGCGGTGCCGTCGTCGCTGTGGTCATCGACAATGATCAGATGAAAGTCGCCCAGGTAATCCTGCTCGAGCAGCGAAGTCGCCGCCCGGGCGATCACGTCGGCCTCGTTGCGCGCCGGCACGACCGCGACGACGGCCGGCCAGCCGGCCTCGGCCGCCGCGCCGCGCGCCTCGGGCGGCAGCGGCCGCGCGGGCACCGCGCGCCAGAAGCCGCCGCGCGCGACGAGCAGCACGATCCAGATCATCAGCGACACGCCGGACACCAGGAATGCAAGAACCAGCATCATCGGCGCGCCTCCTGTCGGGCGCCGGCATCGGCAAAATAAATAGGGGTCGGGAACAAAAAACCCGAAACCGCACCGGCGGACGGGCAATACGCGTAAGAATCGACGGTCATCGAATGGCCTTGAAATGAGCGCGACGCCAGGCAGCCGGAGCGGCTGCCCGCGAAACCGCGTAGTTTACTGGGTTCCGCGCGCGCCAGCGCCGACGCGGTTCTCCCGCAAATGCAACACGCCGGACACAGCACCAGAGCAAGGACTTCCCGATAGAGTTAAAATGCGCGATTAATTCGGGGTTCCGGGGCCTGGCCGGCCGGTTCGTTCCTGCCTTCATAACATCAAGCCGGGGCGAGCAAGCGCGTGCCAAGCGCCTCGAACCCCGGCGTCTGTCGTCGGAGTTCGCTCACTTATGCGAGTCATCCTTGCCCAGCCCCGCGGCTTTTGTGCGGGGGTTGTCCGTGCGATCGAGATCGTCGATCGCGCGCTGCAACAGCACGGTGCGCCGGTCTATGTGCGTCATGAGATCGTGCATAACCGGCATGTCGTCGAAAATCTGCGTAATAAAGGGGCCCGATTCGTTGAGGAACTCGACGAGGTGCCCCACGGCGCTGTCGCGATCTTCAGCGCGCACGGTGTCGCCCAGACGGTCGAGCGCGACGCGGAAACGCGCGGGCTCGACGTACTCGACGCCACCTGCCCGCTCGTCACGAAAGTGCACGTGCAAGGCCGCCAGTATGTCGCGGCGGGCCGCCGGCTGATCCTGATCGGCCATGCGGGCCACCCGGAAGTCGAGGGGACGATCGGCCAGATTCCGGCCGAGGTGATCCTCGTGCAGAGCGAAGCCGAAGTCGCTACGCTGACGCTGCCCGTCGACACGCCGGTCGCGTACATTACGCAGACCACGCTGTCGGTCGACGATACGCGCGGCATCATCGAAGCGCTGCAGCGCCGGTTCACCGACCTCGTCGGCCCGGACACGCGCGACATCTGCTACGCGACGCAAAATCGCCAGGCCGCCGTGCGCGAGCTGAGCGAACAGGTTGACGTGCTGCTGGTCGTCGGTGCGACGAACAGCTCGAACTCGAACCGCCTGCGCGAGATCGGCACCGAAAGCGGTGTGCCGAGCTATCTCGTCGCCGACGGTTCGGAAGTCAAGGCCGAATGGTTCGCGAATGCGAAAACCGTGGGCCTGACCGCCGGGGCGTCCGCGCCCGAGGAGATGGTCGAAGATGTCATCGGCGCGTTGCGCGCGCTGGGTCCCGTCGACGTCACGACGATGGCGGGCCGTGAGGAAAAAGTCGAATTCAAGCTGCCGGCGAAGCTCACGCAAGCTGTCGCCCGCGAAGTTTAAGGAGGACATCTCTTGTCTATTCCGCTGCTCCAGCAAGTCCGCGTCGGCGCGTACATCACGCGCCAACACCTGTCCGGCAACAAACGCTATCCGCTCGCGCTGATGCTCGAGCCGCTGTTCCGCTGCAACCTCGCGTGCAACGGCTGCGGCAAGATCGATTACCCGGACCCCATCCTGAACCAGCGTCTGTCCGTCCAGGAATGCCTGGAAGCGGTCGACGAGTGCGGCGCGCCGATCGTGTCGATCGCGGGCGGCGAGCCGCTGCTGCACAAGGAAATGCCGGAAATCGTCCGCGGCATCATGAAGCGCAAGAAGTTCGTCTACCTCTGCACGAACGCGCTGCTGATGGAAAAGAAGATGGACGATTACCAGCCGAGCCCGTACTTCGTCTGGTCGGTCCACCTCGACGGTGACGCGCAGATGCACGACCACTCGGTGTCGCAGGAAGGCGTGTACGACAAGGCGGTCGCGGCCATCAAGGAAGCGAAGCGCCGCGGCTTCCGCGTGAACATCAACTGCACGCTGTTCAACGATGCGATCCCCGAGCGCGTCGCGAAGTTCTTCGATACGCTGAAGCCGATCGGCGTCGACGGCATCACCGTGTCGCCGGGCTACGCGTACGAGCGCGCGCCGGATCAGCAGCACTTCCTGAACCGCGACAAGACGAAGAACCTGTTCCGCGAAATCCTGAAGCGCGGCGAAGGCGGCAAGCGCTGGTCGTTCAGCCAGTCGTCGCTGTTCCTCGACTTCCTGGCCGGCAACCAGACGTACAAGTGCACGCCGTGGGGCAACCCGGCGCGTACGGTGTTCGGCTGGCAAAAGCCGTGCTACCTGGTCGGCGAAGGTTACGTGAAGACCTTCAAGGAACTGATGGAAGACACGAACTGGGACAACTACGGCGTCGGCAACTACGAGAAGTGCGCGGACTGCATGGTCCACTGCGGCTTCGAAGCGACCGCCGTGATGGACACGATGGCCCATCCGCTGAAGGCGTTCGCCGTGAGCCGCAAGGGCATCAAGACCGACGGCCCGTTCGCTCCGGACATTCCGATCGACAAGCAGCGCCCGGCCGAGTACGTGTTCTCGCGTCACGTCGAGATCAAGCTCGAGGAAATCCAGCGCGCCGGCAAGGGCAAGCTGCAAAAGGCGGCGAAGCCGGCAGCCGCAGCTTAAGCGCGTTTCGCCACGCGGAGGCCACGCCTCCGCGCCGGCGGGAAAAGATGAAGCGCCACGGAGTCCGCTCCGTGGCGCTTTTGTTTTGGGCCGCGGTTTTGCCTCGCGTTTCGCCGTCACCGTATCGATTGCCGCGACAGCCACGCCTGCGCTGAATCAGCGCGACTGTGTGGGCTGCGCCGGTGCGGCCGGCCCTGTCTCCTCCATCCTCCCTGCGAAACCGGTGCGACGCTACGCGGCCAGCGATTCGGCCGCATGCAGGCGCATCTTCTGCGCCGCGCCCGCGACGAGCGCCGGCTGGCCGCTCGATGCAAACGCGCAGACGTGCTCCCACAGCTCGGCCAGCCGATGCCGCTTGAGCGTCGTGACGCACGTGTCGTGCGCCGCGAGCACCTGCTCGAGTACCGCGCATTCGTCGTCGCGCAGCGTCCATGCGCCGCTTTGCGCCGCGCGCGCCACGCCCGTATCGAGCGCACGCTCCGCGTCGACGCACAGGTCGATGTCCGCATCTGCAAACACCGCATCGTCGAGCGCCAGGAACACCAGGTAGACGCTCGTGCGCAAGCGCATCAGCAGCGCCTCGCTGCCATGCCCGCTACGCAGCGCGACGAGCGCCATGTGGCATTTCAGCGAGATGTCGCGCGCATGCACGGGCGGCAGCGGCAGCAGCCACTCGCGGGTCAGCGGCACGTGGCGACGGTTCTTCCGGGCGCCCTTCATGATGGGCTCCCGTCGGCAGGCGCATCGCTCGCGTCGAAAGCCGGCCATGCGATGCGGCACCCAACGGCGTCGCGGCGCGCATCGCGCGGATGCTTCGCACGACGCCGCGCGTCGTGCCCATCGTCGCGCCGTTGCGTCGCTCGTGCGTCCGGCGGCCGGCGCGGCGCCGACGCGCGCACGCCGCCGCCGGCAAATCGGATCGTGCAAGGCATGCTCGTCTCCTGCATCAGAACGTGTTCTCGCCCTTCAGGTAGTACGCGGTCTTCACGAAGAACGCCTTGACCGGATGGCCGCCCTGCACGTCGCGCGCGGCGCGCGCCTCCATCGCGGCACGCGCTTCGCGCGACCGGTCCGGCACCGGGTTGTGAATACGTTCGAGCGCACGCTGCATCGCGAGCGGATAGTTCTGGTTGCCGGCCGACGTCGCGCGATAACCGGCGCGCGTCATCTGCATCAGTTGCGCGTCGGTTTCGGCACGCGCCGCCGACCAGCTCGACAGCGACGCATTCGATGCGCCGTCGATGACGGCGGACTGAGCGAAACTGACGGCGGGCAGCGCAGCGAGTGCGCAGGAAAGTACCGCAACGGGAACGAGGGATCGCATAGTGGCCTCCAGGTGGTTGTCCCCGCATCGATCGTGTTCGACGATGCGTTGAAACCATCGTATGACGCGCTGCATTCCGTATGAATAGCCGATTCTGCAATTGATATTTTCGGTGTCGACACCCGGTGCGCAAATCGCGTCATGCGCGAATCCCGCCAAACAGGCATTTCTTTATTTCATTCAACGCCCTGATCGCGTTTGTTCAGACGATCCGAAGCAGCGCACGCCGCGCTTTTTCAATTTCGGAAATGACATGTTGCCGATGCGATCACCACCGGCGCACCCGCCGACAAGGCTTCCGGCGTGATATCGCGCGTGCGGATACCCCAATCGCTGGGCCCATCTAATCGAACGTTTCTCGTGATTCAGGACAAGTCATCGCGTCCGGATTGCCGGATCGAGACACGACGCGCACGGCAATGACGCGCGATAATCACGCATCGGCCGTTTCGCACGGCACCTCATGCATTCCCATTCTCATCGAGTCCTTCCATGGCAGCCCTCGACACCACCACCATCCACAGTTGGCACGCACACGTCTATTTCGATGCGGCCAGCCGCGACGCGGCCTGGGCGTTTCGCCAGCTCGTCGACGAACGGTTCGGCGCGGTCATCGAACTCGGCCGCTTTCACGAACGCCTCGTCGGCCCGCACCCGGCCTGGTCGTACCAGATCGCATTCGACGCCGCGCGCTTCGACGAGATCGTGCCGTGGCTCGTGCTGAACCACGGCGCGCTCGACATCTTCCTGCATCCGAATACGAACGACGAACTGCGCGACCATCGCGATTGCGCGGTGTGGATCGGGAAGTCGTATCAGCTGAATCTCGACGCGCTGGCCGGATAACAGCCGGCACGCGGCCGCCTGCGCCGCGGCGACATCCATGTTTCGGGTCGACGTGAAACGTCCCGCGGCGGCGCGCCCCTACAGTGGGTTCCGTTATCGATGCTTCCGGAACCCGCCATGTCACACGCCCACGCCGATGCCCGGCACATTTATGAAGGCTGGCACGCGGCCGTCGTCGCGCGCAACGTCGATGCGCTGATGGCGCTGTATGCCGACGACGCCGTACTCGAAACGCCGCTGATCGTCGTCACGCTGCCCGATCATGGCGCCGGCGTGCTGCACGGCAAGGCCGCGATCGGCGCGTTCTTCGAAGCGGGCCTGCGCAATCCGGGCAACAAGCTCGGGCGCTGGTACCGCACCGGGTTGTTCTTCTCGAACGGCCGCCACCTCACGTGGGAATATCCGCGCGCCACGCCGGACGGCGACCAGGTCGATCTCGTCGAGGTGATGGAGCTGCGCGACGGGCTGATCGCGCATCATCGCGTGTACTGGGGATGGGTCGGCTTTCTCGCGCTGCGCGCCGCCACGCCGGCGCCGGAGCGCGCATGACGGCCGCCGTGCCGAATCGCGCCGCGGCCTGCCGCATGCTCGCCGCGACCTGCGTGAGCTACACGCTCGTGCTGCTCGACGCATCCATCGTCAACGTCGCGCTCACCGACATCGCCCATACGTTCGGCAGCCGCGTGGCCGGCCTGCAGTGGATCGTGAACGCGTACACGCTCGCGTTCGCGAGCCTGCTGATGACGGGCGGCACGCTCGGCGACCGGCTCGGCGATCGCGACGTCTATATCGCCGGGCTCGCGGTCTTCGTCGGTGCGTCGGCGCTGTGCGGCGTCGCGCCGACCCTCCCGGCGCTCGCGATCGCCCGCGCGTTGCAAGGCGTCGGCAGCGCGATGCTGGTGCCCTGCTCGCTCGCGTTGCTCAACCGCGCCTTCCCCGAACCGGCCGCGCGCGCGTCGGCGATCAGCCTGTGGATGGGTTGCGGCGGCATCGCGATGGCGTCGGGCCCGCTGATCGGCGGCCTGCTGATCCATCTGTTCGGGTGGCGCAGCCTCTTCTTCGTGAACCTGCCGCTCGGGCTGGCCGGCATCTGGCTCGGCCGCTCGGTCGTGCGCGCCGCCGTCGTCGACGCCTCGCGGCATTTCGACTGGGGCGGCCAGGCCGCGGCCATCGTCGCGATCGCGGCCCTGATCGGCACGTTGATCGAAGGCCCGTCGCTCGGCTGGCGCTCGGCGCCGATCATCGGCGGCGCGGTAACGAGCGTCGTCGCGTGGAGCGCGTTCATCGCGATCGAAGCGCGGCGCCGCGAACCGATGCTGCCGCTCGCGTTCTTCCGCAACCGGCTGTTCGCCGGATCGACGTTCGTGTCGATGGCGTCGGCGTTCGTGTTCTACGGCCTGCTGTTCGTGCTCAGCCTGTTCTATCGGCAGGTCCGCGGCGCGAGCCCGCTCGACACGGGGCTCGCGTTCCTGCCGATGACCGCGATGGTCGCGCTCGGCGGGCTGGGTTCGGGCAGGCTGGTTGCGCGCTTCGGCGCGCGCGGCACGATGTGCGCGGCGTTTGGGCTCTATGCGGCCGGCGCGCTCGGCATGACGGGCATCGGCGCGACGACACCCGCATGGCTCGCCGTCGTGCCGATGCTCGCGATCGGCTTTGCATCGGGATTCATCTCGCCGGCCGCGACGTCGCCGGCGCTCGGGACGGTCGACCGGCGCCGCGCCGGCGTGGCGGCGGCCGCGCTGAACGCGGCGCGCCAGAGCGGATCGGCGCTCGGGGTGGCGATTTTCGGTGCGTGCATCGCGACGTTGCAGCCGTTTCCGGCGGCGATGCGGGCGGCGCTCGGCATCGCGACCGGAATGTCCGCGCTCGCCGCCGCGACATGGTGGGTCACGGCGCGGCCGACACGGGTACCTGGCGAACCGGCCACGCCGCTACAAACCGTCACGCGTCGCTAACGCATGCTCCGGCAGGTGCGCGCGCGGCGGCACGGCGCGCCGTCATTGCGTCAACGCCGCCCGTCGCTCACGCGACATACATCGCGACACTGACGAACTGGCACAGGCTCCCGGCCAGCACGAACAGATGCCAGATGCCGTGCCCGTGGCGGATGCGTTCATCGTTGATGAAGAAGTAGATCCCCGCGCTGTAGATCAGGCCGCCGGCCACGAGCCACGCGGTGCCGACCGGCGGCAGCGCATGGATCAGCGGACGCACCGCGACGAGCGCGAGCCAGCCCATCGCCACGTACAGGATCATCGACAGCAGGCGCGTGCGCCGCCCGAGCGTCAGCTCCTGCACGATCCCGAACACGGCCAGCCCCCAGCTCACGCCGAACAGCGACCAGCCCCACGGGCCGCGCAGCGTGACCAGCGTGAACGGCGTATAGCTGCCGGCGATCAGCAGGTAGATCGCCGAGTGGTCGCACTTCTGCAGGATCGCTTTCAGGCGCGGATTGCGCACGCTGTGGTACAGCGTCGAGATCGCATAGAGCAGGATCAGCATCGCGCCATACACGCTGAAGCTCACCACCTTGTATGGATCGCCTTCGAGCGCGCCCATCGTCACGAGCGCCACGAGGCCGACCACCGACAGCACCGCGCCGACGAGATGGGAAATGCTGTTGAAACGCTCACCGACATGCACGACGTGTTCTCCTGCGGGTCCATCGGGAAAAGAGGAAACCCTATGATACCGGCCGGCGGAATTTGCCGTGCTGCGTTCAGGCAAACGGCGAAGCGCGCCGCCGGCCCGCCAAAGAAAAAAGCGCCGCGACATGCATCGCGGCGCTTCCCTTTCGATGACCGAACCGCCTAGGCAGCCCGGTTCAGCAGCACTTCCCCGCGCCCGACCCGTACCGCGCGTTCTGACGCTCGCGGAAGAATTCCTCATACGTCATCGGCTCGCGGTCCGGATGGGTCGCGCGCATGTGCGCGACGTAGGTGTCGTAGTCGGGCAGGCCGACCATCAGCCGCAACGCCTGCCCGAGGTAACGCCCCGCGCTGCGCAGGTCGCTGCCAAGATCGCTGAACATCGCGGCCTCCCCTTAACGTCCGCTGCCGAGCGCCTGCGCGGCCGGCATCGCTTCGTACGGCGTCTCGCGCACCGTCGGCTTCGACTCGCGGCGCGCGCGCAGCACGGCGATCACGCCGTACACCGCGATCGCCACGACGACGAAGATGAACAGCCCGGCCAGCGCCGCATCGATGTAGTCGTTGAAGATGATCCGCTTCATCTGCGCGATCGACTTCGCCGGCGCGAGCACCTTGCCTTCGTCCACCGCGGCCTGCAGCTTCGCGGCGTGCGCGAGGAAGCTGACCTTCGGGTTCGCGTCGAAGATCTTCTGCCAGCCGGCGGTCAGCGTGCAGATCAGCAGCCACACGGTCGGCACGATCGTCACCCACGCATAGCGCTCGCGCTTCATCTTGAACAGCACGACGGTGCCGAGCACCAGCGCGATCGCGGCGAGCATCTGGTTCGAGATGCCGAACAGCGGCCACAGCGTGTTGATGCCGCCGAGCGGATCGACCACGCCCTGGTACAGGAAGTAGCCCCACGCGGCCACGCACAGCGCGGTGGCGACCAGGTTCGCGGGCAGCGACTCGGTGCGCTTGAGCGCCGGGTGGAACGTGCCGAGCAGGTCCTGCAGCATGAAGCGGCCCGCGCGCGTGCCGGCATCGACGGCCGTCAGGATGAACAGCGCCTCGAACAGGATCGCGAAGTGATACCAGAACGCCATCATCGCTTCGCCGCCGATCACCTGGTGCAGGATGTGCGCCATGCCGACGGCCAGCGTCGGCGCGCCGCCCGCGCGCGCGATGATCGTCGTTTCGCCGACGGCCTTCGCGGTCTGCGTCAGCATGTCGGGCGTCAGCACGAAGCCCCATTGCGTGACCGTGTTGGCCACCGCTTCCGGCGTCGAGCCGAGCACGGCGGCCGGTGCGTTCATCGCGAAGTAGATGCCCGGTTCGATCACGCAGGCAGCGACCAGCGCCATGATCGCGACGAACGATTCCATCAGCATCGCGCCATAACCGATGAAGCGCGCGTTGGTTTCGTTGTCGATCAGCTTCGGCGTCGTGCCCGACGAGATCAGCGCGTGGAAGCCCGACACGGCACCGCACGCGATCGTGATGAACAGGAACGGGAACAGGTTGCCCGACCACACGGGGCCCGTGCCGTCGACGAACTTCGTCAGCGCGGGCATCTTCAGTTCCGGCGCGACGACCAGGATGCCGATCGCGAGGCCGAGGATCGTGCCGATCTTCAGGAACGTCGACAGGTAGTCGCGCGGCGCGAGCAGCAGCCACACCGGCAGCACCGACGCGACGAAGCCGTAGCCGATCAGGATCCACGTGAGCTGCGTGCCCGTGAACGTGAACCACGCGGCGAGCGTCGGCGAATCGTGCACGTGCTGGCCGAACGCAATCGATGCCATCAGCAGCACGAAGCCGATGATCGACACTTCGCCGATGCGGCCCGGACGGATGTAGCGCGTGTAGACGCCCATGAACAGCGCGATCGGGATCGTCGCGGCGACGGTGAACGTGCCCCACGGCGAATTGGTCAGCGCCTTCACGACGATCAGCGCGAGCACCGCAAGGATGATCACCATGATCAGGAACGCGCCGAACAGCGCGATCACGCCGGGCACCGTGCCGAGCTCCATCTTGACGAGATCGCCGAGCGAGCGGCCGTCGCGGCGCGTCGAGATGAACAGCACGATGAAGTCCTGCACCGCGCCGGCGAACACGACGCCGGCCAGGATCCACAGCATGCCGGGCGTGTAGCCCATCTGCGCGGCGAGCACGGGCCCGACGAGCGGGCCGGCGCCGGCGATCGCGGCGAAGTGATGGCCGAACAGCACGTACTTGTTGGTCGGCACGTAGTCGAGGCCGTCGTTGTACTTGACGGCCGGCGTCATCCGCAGCCCGTCGAGCTGCATGACCTTGCTGGCGATGAAACGGCTGTAGAAGCGATACGCGATCAGATACACGCAGACTGCGGCGATCACGATCCAGAGGGCACTGACGCGCTCGCCGTGTGCGAGTGCGATCGTGCCGAACGCGAACGCGCCGAGCAGCGCGACCGCGATCCAGAGCAGGGTACTGGAAGCCCGATTCATGGCGTCTCCTGGTCTCCAATGTGTTTTTGAGTGGATGCGGCGAGGGGCCGAACCCGCGTGACGTCGATGCGTCGTGCCGCAGCCTCGCAGAGGTCGCGGCGATGGGCCGTAGTATTCCGCGCGACCGGGGCGGCTTACAAGCGGATAACTACGTATGCGGAGCTACGTAGAATTACGTAGATGCGCGGCGCGGGCACGGCATCGTGCGGCGATTGATCGCGAACGGCGAGCCACGTACAGTGTTCGCCTGCCCCCTTCCGGAACTGTCATGCCGCTCGGATTTCAGAAGATGAACGCGAATGGCGATGACTTCGCCATCGTCGACCTGCGCGGTCAGGATCAGGACCAGAATCAAGCGCACCCCATCGCCCCGGATCTGGTGCGGCGCATGGGCGACCGGCGTTTCGGCATCGGCTTCAACCAGCTCGCTGTCGTGTCGGACTGCGACGACGCGGCGGCCCGCGTCGCGTTCTGGAACGCGGACGGCACGCCGCTCGACACCTGCGGCAGCGCGACGCGCGGCGTCGCGTGGCAACTGATGCAGGAAACCGGCCTGTCGTCGCTCGTGCTGCGGACGCCCCGCGGGTATCTCGTGTGCTCGACGGAGGCGAACGGCCTGATCACCGTCGAGATGGGCCGGCCGCTCACCGGCTGGCGGGACGTGCCGCTCGCCGAGGCACTCGACCCCCTCGCGCTGCCGCTGCCCGGCGCGCCGGCCGCGTGCAACATGGGCAATCCGCACTGCACGTTCTTCGTCGACGATCTCGGCACGATCGATGTCGCGGCGCTCGGCCCGGCCATCGAAACGCACCCGCTGTTTCCGCGGAAAACCAACGTGCATTTCGTTCAGGTCATCGATCGCACGCATATTCGCCTGCGCATCTGGGAGCGCGGCGGCGGCGTGCCGCTCGGTTCGGGATCGTGTTCGTGCGGGGCGGTCGTCAACGGCATCCGGCGCGGGCTGCTCGACGAGAGCGTGCGGGTCGAATGCGACGGCGGCGACGTGACGGTGCGCTGGGATGGCGCCGGCAGCGTGCTCCTGAGCGGGCCGGTCGCGTTCGGTTTCAGCGGGGTGTGGCTGTGACGGCCGACGACGCACACACGTTCCAGGCACTGCGTCCGCGCCTGCAGAAGATCGCGTACCGGATGCTCGGCTCCATCGCGGACGCCGAGGACATCGTGCAGGACGTCTGGCTGCGCTGGCACGACACGGCACGCGACGGGATCGAGAACACCGAAGCGTGGCTCGTCGCCGTCACGACACGCACGTCGATCGACCGCCTGCGCGCCGCGAAGCGCCGGCGCGAGCAATACACCGGGATCTGGCTGCCCGAGCCGGAACTCGACGCATCACCGGCCACGCCCGAGGAAATGATCGAGCGCGCGAACGACGTGTCGGTCGCGTTCCTGCTGCTGCTCGAACGGCTGACGCCGGAGGCGCGCGCCGCCTTCCTGCTGCATGAAATCTTCGAGATCGACTACGACCGGATCGCCGACGCGATCGGCAAGACCGAAGCCGCGTGCCGGCAACTCGTCAGCCGTGCCAAGGCGCGGCTGCGCGACGACGGCTCGCCTCGCCACGCGGTGCCGCGCGAAACGCACCACCGGTTGCTGCAGACGTTCTCGCACGCGCTCGCGCAGGGCGACTTCCCGTCGATCCAGGCGCTGCTCGCCGAGGACGCGACCCTGATCGGCGACGGCGGCGGCAAGGTCCGGAGCGTCCCGAGGCCAATGGTCGGCAGCCGGCGTGTCGCACAACTGTTCTATGCGACGTGGCTGCGCCACGGCAGCGGGGTCGAGATGCGGTCCGTCGTGCTCAACGGCCAGTGGGCCATGCTGCGCTTCATCGACGGACAGCTCGACGCCGCGATGTCGTTCGAGACCGACGGCACGCGCATCGTCCGGATTCTCGTGCAGCGCAACCCCGACAAGCTCGCCCGGATCGCGGCAACCTGCATCGCCGGTTGACGTGCGCGCATCGCGCGCCAGCGAAGCTCGAGCTCGTGCTCGTGCCGGAAAAAATCCTGCCCGCCCGTCGCCGCGTCCCTTTTTTAAAAAAGATAGAGGACGGTGTCACAGGCCGCTGTGCTGAAACGTCTAGTCGCGTATGGACACCACGATTCCAGCACCTTCATGCCAGATACTTCCATCCGCCGCCCTGACGCCGACGATCCGTTCGCGCGCAGCTTCTCGACCTGCTACGCCGGCGTGGTCACCTTCCTGGCCGTCGTCACCGAAGGCAGCTTCGCCCGTGCCGCCGATCGCCTCGGCGTCGGCCGCTCGTCGGTCAGCCGCCACGTGCAGCGGCTCGAGGACCGGCTCGACGCGCGCCTGTTCCAGCGCACGACGCGCAGCATGTCGCTGACGCGCGAAGGCGAACGCTTCTATGAAAGCTGCCGCCCCGGCATCGAACAGCTCGCGCAGGCGCTCGAGGACATGCGCGAGCTGCGCAGCGGCCCGCCGAGCGGACACCTGCGGATCGGCTCGACGCCCGGCTTCGGCCGCAAGATCATCGCGCCGCTGCTGGGCGATTTCCACGCGCAGTATCCGGACATCACGCTCGAACTGCTGCTGAACGACCGGCCGGCCGATTTCTCCGTCGACCGCATCGACGTCGCGTTTCGCGACGGCCGCATGGAGGACAGCGCGATCGTCGCGCGCCAGTTGATTCCGATGCAGATGATCGTCTGCGCGTCGCCGTCGTACGCGCACCGGCACGGCTTGCCGCGTCACGTGGACGAGCTGGCGCAGCATCGCTGCATCAACCTGCGCACCGCGTCGGGCCGCGCCGCGGAATGGGAATTCAAGGTCGACGGGCTGGCGCAGCAGCACCAGCTCGCCGCGCATCACACCTTCAACGACATGGATCTGGTCGTGCGCGCGGCGCTCGACGGCCTCGGCATCGCGCAACTGCCCGCGTACCAGGTGTGCGACCTGCTCGCCGACGGGCAACTGGTGAGCTGCCTCGGCCAGCACGCGCCGGACGACGGCGGACACTATCTGTGTTACCTGAGCCGCAAGCACCTGCCGACGCGCATCCGCGCATTCATCGACTACATGATCGAACAGACGCGCGCACGCGACCTGCAGTGCCTCACGACGATGACCACGATGACCACCGTCACGACGACGGCGCCGCTGGAGCCGGTCGATTGATGCATTCGAAGCAACACCGTGAGCACCGGTGGGGCTCTACCGGATCGCGCGGCATCTGCCTACGATGCGGGTTGATCGAACGGCGTGCGGGCATCGCGGCGCGCCATTCGGCAACGTGCCGGCGCACGCGTGCGAATGCAATGCGCGCCGGCTTCGACCGATTCAGGCGGCGCGCCTCCCGCGCGCCCGTTCAAGGAGAGCAATCGTGAAGATCGTCGTGATTGGTGGTACCGGCCTCATCGGCAGCAAAGTCGTCAGGAACCTGATCGCTCGCGGCCACGACGCCATGGCGGCAGCGCCGTCGACCGGCGTCGATACGATCACGGGCGCGGGGCTGGGCGACGCACTGGCGGGCGCGGACGTCGTGGTCGATCTCGCGAACTCGCCGTCGTTCGAGGAAGCGGCCGTGAAGGCATTCTTCGAGACGTCGGGGCGCAACCTGTTCGCCGCGGAGCGCGCGGCGGGCGTGCGCCATCACGTCGCGCTGTCGGTGGTCGGTACCGACCGCCTGCAGCAAAGCGCGTATTTCCGCGGCAAGCTCATTCAGGAAGACCTGATCCGCGCAGCAGGCGTGCCGTACACGATCGTGCGCTCGACGCAGTTCTTCGAATTCGTCGGCGCGATCGCACAGGCGAGCGCCGATGGCGACACCACGCGGCAGGCCACCGCGTTCTTCCAGCCGATCGCGTCGGACGACGTCGCGGCCGCCGTCACCGATGTCGCGCTCGACGCACCGCGCAACGGCATTGCCGAAATCGGCGGCCCCGATCGGGTGCGGATCGCCGACCTGGTCGACCATTTCCTGAAGATCACGCACGACCCGCGCACGGTGGTCAGGGACGCAGGCGCCGATTATTTCGGCGCGATACTGCAGGACGACACGCTCGCCCCCGCGCCCGGCGCGCGCCTCGCTGCGACGACCTTCGATACGTGGTTCAAAAAAAACCAGCCCGCGCGCTGAGCCGCACCGCAGGATCGCGCACGCCATGACGCCGCTACGGCCACCGCCGCTCTCGCTGCTCGACAAGTATCGCGGGCGGGAACCGCAGACGCTCTATTCGACGACGGTGACCGTCACGGGCGGGGCGGCGGAGCATGGGCGCGCATCGGGTGTCGCGCGTTCCGACGACGGCCGCCTCGACGTGGCGCTGCGCCTGCCGTCCGCACTGGGCGGCCCGGGCGACGGCCCGAACCCGGAACAGCTGTTTGCCGCGAGCTATGCAGCGTGCTTTCATGGGGCGCTGAGCCTGCTCGCCACGCGGGCCGGCGTGTCGATCGCCGGCGCGTCGGTCAGTGCATCGGTCGACTTCTGCCGCGATCCGGTGGATGGGCTGTTCATGCTGAACGCGAACATTCGCGTGCAGCTGCCGGGCGTCGAGCGCACGGTGGCGGAAGAACTCGTCCGCAATACGGAGCGCTTCAGCCCTTATACGAAGATGGCGCACGAAGGCATCAGCCACATCGTGGCGCTCGCGCCTCCGGACGATCCGTCGAACGGCTGACCGCAAACTAAATACCCGGCGCGTTGCGCGCCGGGTATTGCCAATCCGTGCTGGCTCAGTGCTTGTCGTCGACCTTCTTCGGCTTCGGCGGCGACGGCACCTTCGCGTACTGGAACGCGGGCGTCGCCTTCAGCGCATCCTTCGTCGCGCCCGGCAGGTAGATGTTGCCGCTGCGCACGTCGAGCGATGCGATCGGCACCGCGACGTCATGCGCGGCCACGCCGAGGAAACCGCCGGCCGACACGATCGCCGCCGATACCGAGCCGTCCGGCGCGACGATCAGGTCGCGCACGGTGCCGACCTTCTGGTTCTCGTCGTTGTAGACGGCCTTGCCGAGCACGCTCTTCTTCACGCTCCAGCCTTCGAGCAGCGCCTGCGATTGCTCGACGGTCACGCTGAGCGGCTGCGCACCCGCGATCTGCGCATGTGCGCTGACGCTCGAGGCGAGGACGGTTGCTGCGATGAGGGTCTTGTAGAAAGCCATGCTGTCATGTACTCCGGTTCGGTTGTTGTCGGTGTCGGCGGCCGGCCAAGCCGCCTCCGTGCATGCGCCGCGTGAAACGAAAAGGCCTCTGTACGACGCATCACACCGGCCCATGTTAGCGCCACTCGCGAAACGCTGCATCGGACGTGATGACGCAGCCGCTGTCAGCCACCTCTTGCCATGGCGACATTACGGACACCGCAGCGAATCGCGTACATCGCCCTCGTCACGCGTTGCGCGACTGCGCACGCCGTTGCCGCACCGCCGCTGCCAGCACGTCGAGCACCGGCTCCGTCTGCGTCCAGCTCAGGCACGCATCCGTGATCGACACACCGTACTTCAGCGGCACGCCCGGCTTCAGGTCCTGGCGGCCGGCCTCGAGATGGCTCTCGACCATCACGCCGACGATCCGCTGCTCGCCCTGCGACAGCTGCCGCGCGAGATCCTGCGCGACGTCGATCTGGCGGTCGTGCGACTTGTTCGAGTTCGCGTGCGAGCAGTCGACCATCACCTGCTCGCGCAGGCCGGCCTTGCGCAGCACCGCGCAGCTCGCCTCGACATGCTCGGCGTCGTAGTTCGGGCCGTTCTTGCCGCCGCGCAGGATCACGTGCGCGTCGTCGTTGCCGCGCGTCTCGAAGATCGCGGCCATCCCCATCTTCGTCATCCCCATGAACGCATGGCTCGCGGCCGCGGCGACGATCGCGTCGGACGCGACCTGCACGCCGCCGTCGGTGCCGTTCTTGAAGCCGATCGGGCAGCTCAGGCCCGACGCGAGCTGGCGATGGCTCTGGCTCTCGGTCGTGCGCGCGCCGATCGCGCCCCACGCGATCAGGTCGGCGATGTATTGCGGGCTCAGCAGGTCGAGGAATTCGGTCGACGCCGGCAGGCCCAGTGCGTTGATGTCGAGCAGCAGTTGCCGCGCGGCGCGCAGCCCTTCGTTGATGCGGAAGCTGCCGTCGAGGCGCGGATCGTTGATGTAGCCCTTCCAGCCGACCGTCGTGCGCGGCTTCTCGAAGTAGACGCGCATCGTGATCAGCAGGTCGTCCTTCAGCGCATCGGCGGCGATCTTCAGGCGGCGCGCGTAATCGAGTGCCTGGTCGTGATCGTGGATCGAGCACGGGCCGACGACGAGCAGCAGCCGGTCGTCGCGGCCGTGCAGGATGTCGCCGATCGCGCGGCGCGTGTCCTCGACGAGCGTCTGCGTGGCGGCCGGCACCGGCAGTTCGTCCAGCAGCAGCGCCGGCGAAATCAGCGGGCGCACGGCGCCGATGCGGACGTCGTCGATGCGCGTGGTGTCCTGCGTCGCGTCGGCGCTGCCTACCTCGCGATCGTGGGAAGGATTGTCGAGGTTCTGCATGGTGATTCTCCGGGGGACGTCTGGAATGATGGGCAGGCTCGATTATGGCACCCGGACGGGACGGTGGCGGGCTGCGGCGGGGGGACCGACGCGGCGCCCTTGCCGCAGCGCGACGCAGATCAACAGGCGAAAAAAAAGGCGACCCGCGGAGGGTCGCCCGGACACGCGCCGCATCGCACGCGGCGTGGCGGCTAGTGCAGCGTCTCGGGCGCCAGCGAATTGCTCGGTAGCAGCGACGTCAGCCAGCAATTGCTCGGCGCGGCCTTCCCGTTGAAACGGTCGTAGAGCCACGGCAGCATGCCGGCCACCCACGGCACGATCGCGCCCGCATGTTCGAGCGGATACTCGTTGTACACGACCGGCGTGCCGCTGGCACAGAACTTCTGCGCCAGCGCGCGCACGTCGTACGCCATCATCACGCCGTCGCCCACCTGGCTGCTGAACGTGCCATCGAGCGCGCCGGCCGTGCCCTGGCCGATGAACATCGGGATCGTCGGCGAGGCGGCCAGCCCCGCATTCACCTTGTTCGCATACGTCACGTACACGGGAATGCTGTTGATGTCGTTCGCGTATTGCGGCTTGAACAGCGTGCCCCAGTGCAGCCCCGTGTACTTCGGCAGGATGTAGGCGAGCGACTGGCTCTGGATGTCCTTGAACACGGCGACGCCGGTATCGCTGAGATAGGGCGTCAGGTCGAAGCCATAGCCGCGCGACAGCCCGGCCAGCGCGGCCGCGGCCACGCCGCCCCACACGATGCTGCCGTCGACGTAGCGCAGGTTGTGCGCGGGATCGACCAGCACGCCGCCTTCCGCCGCGCCGACGAGCTGCCTGTTGATCTCGGGCGCATAGCTCGGCGCGAGCTGAGCGGCCCAGTTCGTCGCGATCGCGCCGCCGGAATAGCCGATCATCGCGACCTTGCTCGACGGATTCAGGCCCGTGGACGGCGTATTGAGCGCCGCGCGGATCGAATCGAGCGTCGTCATCCCGTATTCGGGGCCGGCGGCGAAATCGGCCGTCTGGCCTTCCGTATCGGGCACGATGACGTTGTAGCCGAGCAGCAGCAGCGTCGACAGCGGAATCGATTCCGCGCTGTAGAGCAATGTGCCGACGTTGATGATCTTCGTGACGTCACGGTCGCCGGCGATCACCTGCGACGGCTCGTCGTACGGATTCAGCGAATCGTAGGCCGACTGGTACGAGATGGCCTGGCCGTTGCTGACCGGGCTCCGGATCACGGACGTCACGTTGACGACCGGCTGGTTCAGCGCGTTATGGGTGCGATACAGCAACTGCTGCGCGGTCAGCGCGGTGGGGATGCCGGCCACGTGGTAGGTGACGTTGCGCGTCTTGAGCACCGTGCCCGGTGGAATCGATGCCAACGGCGTGGTGCCGGTGTACGTGTAGAACGGGTCGGATGGGATCGGCGCGGCGGCGCTGGCTGCCGGCGCGGTGATGGCCAACGCGGCGGACATCGCTGCCGCGGCCATCATGAAACGTCTTGAGAACATGGTTGGGGCCCCTGGGATAACCTGCTTTCATCGAAGGAAGTTCGCGGTGTTGCAGACCATCGCGTGTGCCGCTTCAAAACCGTTTCCGAGCCATCGACTGTCTCCTGTGAATGAGTAATCCGGCCTGTTCCGAACCTGTAATTTTAGTAGGACTACAAACCGGATGAATTGAAGCACAACGAGCGCGCGCTCGACGGGCGTTTTCGATTGTTTGAAGGTAAACGTCTAAATCGGCCGCCGCGCGATGCGGGTGGCGCAGGCCATTCGGCCGACTGTCCGCGTGTTGTCGAAGTGCCGTACGATCACGGCTGTCCGGTACCGAAGGCCCCGTCGTGCGATGCCGGCCGCGCCGCATACTGACTGCCTGTAACCGATCGCCCCTGCCCAACCGATACGCCACGATGACCGTCTCCGAACTGCTCCGCGCCATCCGCCAACCGTATGCCGACCTGCTCGCGAAAGCGGCGGCGCAACCGGCCGTGATCGTCGAACCGGCCTACCGGCGGGCCGACGGCACGCTCGCCACCGAAGGGCCGCTCGCGTTGCCGTGCCGGGCCGACCTCATTGCCACGGAAGGCGAATCGGCCGGCCAGCCGGCGATGGTCGATTCCGCCACGCAACTGGCATTCGAGCCGTTGGCGTTCGACCTCGAAACGGCGGCCGTGTCGATCCGCCCGTTCGTGTGGGACTGGGCTGCGATCGAGGCCGATGGTCTCGACGAAAGCGCGGCCGTCGAGGCGTTCAGGGCGTGGTTCTTCGCGTGGTTCGACGTCGACGACGAGAACACGCCGGCCGAAGACGGCCTGCACGGCATCGCTCACTACCTGTCGGAACCGGTTCGCACGGAACAGGGGTGGCGCGTCAATGCGGATCTCGGCTCCGCGCCCGAGACGGCCGTCGAGGATCTGCTGTTCCGGCTCGTCGATGCAGGCGCGACGCGGATCGTGCTAGGTTGATGCCGCACTTCATTCTTCACCGGCTCATCATGAAAAAAATCCTTGCCGCCCTGCTGCTCTGCGCGTCGCTGCCCGCGTTCGCCAAGGTCTCCACCGACGTGTACTGCTTCAAGTCGGACGGCGACAAGCCCGTGCGCTTCGAGATGCGCACCTACTACGACGACGCCGTCGGCTGGTCAGGCGGCATGGTTCGCTATGCGAAAGCGAAAACGGCGCTGCCGCTGGTGGTCGAGCACGTGGACGAGGAAGTGCTCGCCGAGGGCCGCCCGCACCAGTTCACGACAACCTGGGTCGAGATGGTCGACGGCAGGATCAACGGGCGGTACGAGATGATGTCGCAAGGCGCGATGATCTATTCGATGACCTACACCAGCGCGCGCACCGGCAAGCAGACCGCGTTCGGCAGGGTACTGGACGTCGACGCGTCCGAACAAACCGGGTGCCGCTGGTGATGCGCCCGCTGATCCGGTTCGTGCTGGTGCTGTTCGCGCTGCGCGCGGGCTGTGTCGATGCCGCGCCGCGCACGGTCTACGAAGGAACGCTGCAAGGCGCCGGCGCCGTCGTGATGGAACTCGACGATCGCCCGGCTGCGGATGGTTCACTCTCGGGCCGCTACTTCTATGCGCAGCACGGCGTCGATATTCCGCTGCACGGCACGCCCGCGCAACTGGTCGAACCGCTCGTGCGATCGCAGTTGCCGGACGATGCCCGCAGTTCGTTGGGATTCGGCCAGCAAGCCGATTTCGATCATGCCGCGGCCACCTGGCAGGGCACGCGGGACAAGGCCGGCTATCGCGGCCGCTGGATCGATGCGCGCTCTGGCAAGTCACGCAATTTCACGCTGCGGCGCGTTGCGGAATACGATCCCGATGCGGTTGCGCCCGGTGCCGTCGAAGCCGTCACCAACAGCATCGCCGGTGGCGTCGGCAGCGGTATCGCAAGCGGCGTGGCCATCGACATGCGGCAGGCGCCTTATGCGACGCTGAAGCTTGCCGGGCACGCGCAGCCCGCAGGCCCCGAGATCGGCGACGGCACCGTTGCGTACCGGATGTGGCGCGACCCGCGCACGAAGCTCATGTATCCGCGTCTGAGCCGTCATCCCGATCCGGCGGTCATGGCACGGGTCAACCGCCTGCTCGAGCAGCAGCACTGGCAGATCAATCTCGCCGCGCTCGAATGCGCGTCGACCCGCTATTCCGACGACGGGCCGGCCGCCGGTTCGCTCGGCGGCTTCGACGACGAACAGGTGACGGTCACGTGGCTGTCACCTGCGGCACTCGGCATCGTGGAATCGGGCAGTACGTACTGCGGCGGCGCCCATCCGAACAATCACTACGATCCGGTCACGTTCGACCTGTTGCGTGGTACGTATCTCGACTGGGATCGCGTGATCGACGCGACTGCGGCGGGCAAGGACGGCGAACCGGCAGCGAGCCCCGCGCTGGTGAACTTCATTACGCGGTTGCGTGACAAGGCCGAATCTGGCGCTCACCCGACGGACGGCGACGGCGATTCGACGGCGTGTGCTGATGTGTTCCCGCAATATCTGGCGTTCGAATTCGATGCGCCCGGCAAGCTGTCGTTCAGCGTCTCCGGCATCGGGCACGCGATGGGCGCCTGCCTCGGGCCGCAACTCGATGCGCCTTTTGCGGCGCTGGCACCGATCCTGAAACCGGGCGGTTCGCGTTATCTCGTACCGGGTGTCAAGCTGAAGTAACACGGCGGTGCGTGGCGGTGCCCACATCGCGCACCGGCCCGGCCGTGTGGCGACGGGGCCGGGCGATGCATACGCCCCGCAGCCGCTGATGTCAGGACGCGCCTTGCGCGTCGACGTCGATGCCCAGCTCGCCGGCCATCCGCAGAACCAGCGCATTCAGCCGCGCCACTTCATCCGCGAGGCGCTTCTGTTCCGCCTTCAGCGCTTCGAATTCGGAAGGCGGCACGGAATCCGCACCGCCGGCCTCCGCGCTCGCGAAGTCGGCCAGGTTCACTTCGCCGCACATCAGGTGCATCCAGCGGTTCTCGCGCGCCCCCGGCGCACGCGGCAGCCGGACGACGAGCGGCTGCGTGCGCGCCGCGAGTTCGTCGAGGAACGCCTCGACCGACGAGATGTCCGCGAAACCGTGCAGGCGCGCGCTGTTCAGGCGCAGTTCGGCGGCCGTCTGCGGGCCGCGCAGCAGCAGGATCGTCAGCAGCGCGATCGCCTGGCTCGGAATGCCGAGCACGCGGTTCATGTTGTGCTCGAAACGCGGCACGCGGCTGCTGCTGCCTTCCATCACGATGCTCAGGTGCTTCAGTCCGTCGAGCGCGGTCGTGACCTCATCCTCGCTCACGTTCATCACCGGCGAGCGCGCGGTTTTCTGGTTGCAGCCCGCGGTCAGCGCATTCAGCGACAGCGGATAGGTGTCCGGCACCGTGTGCTGTTTCTCGACGAGCACACCGAGAATGCGGGCCTCGAGGGGCGTGAGTTCGCGAAGGGCGCGTGGCGTGGGCGTATCCGGCGTGGTGTTCATGGTGGCGTCGCAGCGTGCAGCAGGTGAAGGGAAACGGTCGCGGCCCGTCCGGCATCGCGCACGGGCGAGCCATATGATAGCTCGCGTCGCGTGGCCCGGCGCTGCGCGGCGTGCCGGCGCGTGCACTTGCCGCAGCAGGCTTTCGTCCAACGTATCGGCGAGCCCGCGCCGCGCGGCGTCGGATACACGCAGCACCGCGGATTCCGCCTCCGCCCGCGCGGCGGCGTTTGCGCGACACGCATGCGGGCGCTACGATATGCGTCACCCCGACGTCCGCGGCGCCGCGCGACCGCCTTCGCACGCAATACCACGCATCGTCCGTCCCGCACGCCACGCCGCCACGCATGCGCACCGCTCGTCGACGCCGCTCATCCCGTTCACCTCTTCGACCCGCTCACCACCATGACCGCATCCTCCTCCGCGCCGCACGTACGCGCCATCGTCACCGGACACACGCGCGGCCTCGGCGCGTCGCTCGCCGAGCAACTGCTGCTGGAAGGCGTCGCCGTGCTCGGCGTGTCGCGCAGCCGCCATCCTTCGCTCGCGTCGCAAGCCGGCGACCGCTTCGCCGAAATCGAACTCGACCTGTCGGACCCGGCGGCCGTCGCAGCCTGGCTGGCCGGCGACACGCTGCGCCGCTTCGTCGACGGCGCGTCGATCGTGCTGCTGTTCAACAACGCGGGCATCGTCGACCCGATCGGCCCGCTCGCTGCGCAAGATCCGGCAATCGTCGCACGCGCGGTTGGCGTGAACGTCGCGGCGCCGCTGATGCTGTCGGCCGCGCTCACGCAAGCGGCAGGGGCCACGACCGAATGCCGGATCCTGCACGTGTCGAGCGGGGCGGCACGCAACGCGTATGCGGGCTGGAGCGTCTACTGTGCGACCAAGGCCGCACTCGATCACCATGCGCGCGCAGTCGCGCTCGACGCGAACCGCGCGCTGCGGATCTGCAGCGTCGCGCCGGGCGTCGTCGATACGGGCATGCAGGCGACGATCCGCTCGACCAGCGAGGACAACTTCCCGATGCGCGAGAAATTCGACCAGTTGAAGGCGAGCGGTGCACTCGCGACGCCCGAGGCGGCCGCGCGACATCTGATCGGCTATGCGCTGAGCGACGCGTTCGGCTCGGTGCCCACCGCCGACGTGCGGGAACTGCCGAGCCACTGAGGCACGCGGCACGCGGCGCGTCATCGCCCTTCGAGCCGCTTCGTCCAGTCTTCGACCTGCCGCTCCGTTCGGCGCCTTTCGAGCATCGTGCGCCAGCCGGGCGGCAATATCGGCACGTCGCACAGCGCATCGAGCGCGGCCATGTCGAGCGTGCGCCGGTACAGCACGTCGAGCACCGTCGCCAGCGGCCATCGCGGGTAGCGGCGCTCATGCAGCGCCAGCACGTCACCCGACTCCACCCAGCCTTCCTGCAGCACGCGGTAGTACCAGCCGGTCCGGCCGCTTTGCTGCACGAGCGCGGCCATCCGCGGATGATCGAAACGCGCGTTCAGCTTCCAGCACGGCTGCCGCGACTGCGACACCTGAAGCACGGCGCCGCCCAGCGTGAACACGTCGCCGAGACACACGTCGTGCTCGGTCACGCCGTGCGTCGACAGGTTCTCGCCGAACGCGCCCGGTTGCGCGAGCACGTCACGCGTGCCGATCTGCGCCGACCACCACGCATAGTGATCGTGCGCATAGTGGTGCACCGCCTTGTCAGGGCCGCCGTGATGCCGCGCATCGGCCTGCTCGTCGCCGGCAAAGCCGAGCGTGCCCAGCCACAGACGCGCGCCGACCGGCTGCTTGTCGATCGCGCTGGCGTGCGGCGTGTCGGCCAGCGGCCGGCACTTGCCGACCCGCACGGCGCCGATGGCGGTCGAGATCAGCGGTCGTGCCGTATCGCTCATGTCGTCACTCCGTCCGGCAGCGCCGCGAGCAGGCGTTCGAGTTCGCGCGTGCGCGCGTCGCCGAGCGGCATCAGCGGCTTCCTCGGTTCGCCGGCATCGAAGCCGCGCAGGCGCAACCCGGCCTTCACGGTCACCGGCAACCCGCCGTTGACGATGAACTGCAGCAGCGGCAGCTGCGCATGAAAGACCGTCCTCGCGCGCGCCAGGTCGCCCGCCTGCATCGCGTCGAACAGCGCCAGCGGCAACGCCGCATTCAGGTTCGGCGCGGCCGTGCACCATCCGGCCGCACCCGCCGCGAGCGCGGCGAGCGCCATCGGATTGCTGCCGTTGTAGAACGGAATCGCGCCGTCGCTCAGTTGCGCGAGCCGGTGCATCCGCCCGATGTCGCCGGTGCTCTCCTTCACCATCGTCACGTTGTCGACGGTCTGGCAGATCGACGCGATCAGGTCGGGCGACATGTCGACGCCGCTCGTCGCGGGGTTGTTGTACAGCATGATCGGGATGCCGATGGCAGCGCCGATCGCGCGATAGTGCGCGACGATCTCGTCGTTGGCGAGCTTCCAGTACGACACCGGCAGCACCATCACCGCATCGGCGCCGGCCTGTTCCGCGAAGCGCGCGCGGCGCACCGCGCCCGCCGTGGTGAGATCGGAAATGCCGACGACGGTCGGCACGCGCCGCTTCACCGCACGAATCGACGCGGTGGCGACCGCCTCCCATTCGGCGTCGGACAGGTACGCGCTTTCGCCGGTGCTGCCTAGCGGGGCGATCGCGTGGACGCCGTCGGCAATCAGCCGCTCGATCAGCGCTTCGAGTGCTTTCAGGTCGACGCCGCCGTCAGCGGAGAACGGCGTAACCGGGTAGGCAATGATGCCTTTCAGCAGGATGGACACGATAGGTATTCCTCAATGATGGTCTGAGACGAGAACGACGAATCGCCCGCTCATGCGACGCAATCCTGATGCGTCCGCAATGCCCGGCGCGCGTAGTAGTCGAACGTCACCGCATCACGCTTCGGCTTCGAAATCCAGTCGTGCGCTTCGCGCGCCAGCGGCGGCGGCACCGGCTTGATTTCGCCGGCCGCCATCGCGAGCAGTTGCAGCTTCGCGGCCCGCTCGATCAGCAGCGCGAGAATGCACGCTTCCTCGATCGTCTTGCCGACCACGAGCTGGCCGTGATGCGACAGCAGGATCGCGCGCTTGCTGCCGAGCGCCTTCGAGATGATCTCGCCCTCCTCGTTGCCGACCGGCACGCCGGGCCAGTCCTTCAGGAACGCGCAATCATCGTACAGCGGACAGGTATCCATGTGCGATACGACGAGCGGCTGCTCGAGCATCGACAGCGCCGCGACATGCGCCGGATGCGTATGGATGATGCAGTTCACGTCCGGGCGCTCGCGGTAGATCCACGTGTGGAACCGGTTGGCCGGATTCGGGATGCCTTCGCCGTCGACGACGTCGAGATCCTCGTTGACGCGCAGCAGGTTCGCCGCCGAGATCTCGTCGAAACCGAGCCCGAGCCGCTGCGTGTAGTACGTGCCGGCCTCGCCCGCGCGGCAGGTGATCTGCCCGGCCAGGCCCGAATCGTGACCGGCGTCGAACAGGATCCGGCACGTGAGCGCGAGCTTCTGCCGCGCGGACCAGCCGCTGTCGCCCACCGCGTTGTCCAGACGCCGCTCCGCCAGCGCGACCAGCGCCTCCCTCGCCAGATTCAGCGTTTCCGCCATGTTCACCTCCTGAATGGATCGGGTCGGTCGCGCCGTCCGCGGCCGCTTTCCCGGCAAAACATGACACACGATACACCACAGGACACATAGTGTCATGCGTTACAATCGGTTTTTCGAAGGACACCTGGCGCCCCATGACGATTCGCCTGAAGCTGCTCAGAAAACAGAAGGGCTGGACGCTCGACGTGCTGGCCGACGAGACGGGCCTCACCAAGAGCTACCTGTCGAAAGTCGAGCGCGGCCTGAGCGTGCCGTCGATCGCGGTCGCGCTGAAGGTATCGAAGGCACTGAACGTCGACGTCGAGCAGTTGTTCTCGGAAAGCCGCAATCGCGAGCTGATCACGGTCACGCGCGCCGGCGAGCGCACGGCGATGGGCGCCGCAGCCGACAGCCAGGCCCACCGCTTCGAAAGCATCGCGGCCGGCGTCGCGCCGAAGAAGATGTTGCCGTTCGTCGTGCATCCGCCGCACGAATTCGTCGCGTCGACGTTCCGCGAGCACGAAGGCGAGGAATTCCTGTTCGTGCACAAGGGTCGCGTCGAAATCGAATTTCCGAACGAGACGGTGCAACTCAAGACCGGCGATTCAGTCTATTTCAACGCACTCATCCCGCACCGCACGCGCAGCCTCGGCACCGCGCAGGCGGAGATCCTGGTCATCGTCAGTCACGACGACTAGCATCGTCACCTTTTCGCGCAAGGATCCCCGATGGTCACGAAGGCCACCGCACCGTTCCAGCAGATCAAGACGCTCGTTCGCCAGAACGTCGAAGCGGGCGACTGGCGCCCCGGGGACCGCATCCCGTCCGAACTCGATCTCGCCGCCCAGTTCGGCGTCGCACGCATGACGGTCAACCGCGCGCTGCGCGAGCTGACCGAGGAAGGCGTGCTGAAGCGCATCGCGGGCGTCGGCACGTTCGTCGCCGAAGTGAAGCCGCAGTCGAACCTGCTGATGATCGCGCACATCCGCGACGAAATCCGCGCGCGCGGGCACGAATATCGCTGCCGCGTGCTGAGCCAGTCGAGCGAGCCCGCGTCGTTCGATGTCGCGGCTGCATTCGGCCTGCCGGTCAACACGCCGGTGTTTCACGTGGTGTGCGTGCACGAGGAAAACGGCCGCCCGATCCAGCTCGAGGATCGCTACGTGAACCCGGCCGCCGCGCCCGGCTTCATCGACCAGGATTTCCAGGTCGAGCCGCCGTCCGAGTACCTGTTCAACAACGTGTCGCACGACGAACTGGAGATCGAGCACGTCGTCGATGCGTCGCTGCCGACCGGCGAACAGGCGCGGCTGCTCGACATGCGCGCCGACGAGCCGTGCCTCACGCTCACGCGCCGCACCTGGACGAACGGGCAGCCCGTCACGTTCGTGCACTTCCTGCATCCGGGCAACCGCTACCGGCTCGGCTCGCGCTTCAAGCCGGGCGCCGGACGCCACCCGACCTGATCCTGTTTCCCAAGGACAAAAGCGCGCGGCGGCCGTTTCGTCGGAAAGCGGCCGCCGCGTCCGTCACGCACACCCGCCCGCGTCAGATCGCGCGGGCCTGCCCCGCGCCACGCGACCACACGACCGGAAACAGCGGATGATCGAGCGGCGCGCCATCGGGCAGCTGCTCGGCGAGCCCCGGGAAATCGGGCGACGTCTTCCAGCGGCGCGGCGCGTGACGGATATCGTCGCCGACGAAGCGGATCGAGAACGCGCGCCGACGGTTCTGCGTCCCCCCCGACGCGTGCAGCGTGAGCATCCGGAAACACACCATGTCGCCGGGCTCGAGCGCCCAGTGGCGGATCGGAAACGCCGCGCGGTCGCCTTCGATGTCGGGCAAGTCAGCCAGGCTCCCTTCCGGGAACCACTTCGCTTCCTTGTCCATGAACGTGCGCGGCATCAGCCACGGCCCGAGATGCGAGCCCGCGACGAATTCCAGCGTCGATTCGAGCGGCACCGGATCGACCGGAATCCACATGCTGACGTTGTCGTCGCCTTCGATGTTGTAGTACGGCTGATCCTGATGCCACGGCGTGCGCTGCCGCGTGCCGGGCTCCTTCACGAGCAGGTGGTCGTGATGCAGTCGCACGTGCTCAGTGCCCATCAGCGCGGCGGCGACCGACGGCGCCGGCGAGCGCACGATGAAGTCGCGATACGCGTCGTTGTGCTGCCAGTTGCAGAAATCCTCGAAGAACCAGCCCGGATCGTCGGGCCGGCTCGCGACTTTCGCGCGCTCGCTCGGCTGCGCGAGATTCGTGTCGATGCCGGCGCGCAGCGCGGCGACTTCGTCGGGCGAGAAGATGCCCTTGATGCAGACCGCGCCTTCCTCGCGGAACGCGGCGATCAGTTCGGGCGTCACGGCTTGCGCGACGCGGTCCTGGATACTCGTCATGGTGTGCCTGTCGATGGAGTGAATCACGGAATCACTGATTCACGGTGCGGACGTCAGTTGCTGCTTCGCACCGTAGATGTCGAAGTCGAAATATTTGGCGGCGATCTTCTGGTACGTGCCGTTCGCGCGGATCGCGACGATCGCGTCGTTCAGCTTCTTCTTCATCGCTTCATCGCCCTTGCGCACACCCATCGCGACGCCGTAGCCGGTGATCCGCACGTCGGTCACGTCGGGGCCCGCGAACGCATAGCCCTTGCCGCGCGGCGTTTTCAGGAATGAGTAGCCGGCCTGCGTCTTGTCCTGGAAGGTCGCGTCGAGGCGGCCGTTGACGAGATCCTGGTACACCTGGTCCTGGTTCTGGTACGAGACGATCGTCACGCCCTTGGTCGCCCATTCGGCCTTCGCGTACGCCTCCTGCGTCGTGCCCTGGTCGATCCCGACGCGCTTGCCCGCGAGCGACGCGGCGGTCGGCAGCAGCGTCGAGCCGGCCGGCGCGACGAGCGCACCCGGCGACGCATACAGCTTGTTCGAGAAGTCGATCTGCTTGAGCCGCTCGTCGGTGGCCGTCATCGCGGACATGATCACGTCGAACTTGCGCGCGCGCAGCGCCGGAATCATCCCGTCGAAGCCCTGCTCGACCCACACGCACTTCGCATGCAGTTGCTCGCAGATCGCATTGCGCAGGTCGATGTCGAAGCCGGCGAGCGAGCCGTCGGGCTGCTTCGCCTCGAACGGCGGATACGTGGGGTCGATGCCCCAGCGGATCGTCGACGTGTCCTGCGCGAACGACACGAGCGGCGCGAACGCCAGCGCGGTAACGAGGAGCTTTGCAGTGCGGTTCATGGCGTGTCCTTGATGGTCTCGACGCGGCGGGTGAACGCCGGCGTCCGGTGGGGAGCGTTACGCCGGATCACCCGGCGCGGTGCGCGAAAGACAGGGACTTCGATGAAACTGCGATGCAGTCTAGACCGCTCAATTTTTGTGCGCAAGCGGGGGAAATGGGGGTGGGGTGAGTAGCGGGTGCGCGGGGGGCCAAAATCAGGGAGGAAAAATTGGGTTGCGCTTACAAAAGGGCTGTCTGGCGGGATTTTTCTGGCTCTTTGCGGTGTTTACCCTGTGCGACGCACGCCCGCCACAGGGCGTGATTTTCCCGATATCTGTAGGGTGACGATGTCTATAGCGGCGATCTCATCACGGTCTTGACCAAGCGTGTCCAGCGGTGTGGGCGATGCGCCCTAGACCACGGTGGAATTCCCCGACGACGAAAACCCGCCCAGAGATGTAAGACATACCTTACATAGAAGATCGCCGTACCCCACGGCAGGAGGTCGCCACGCAACGCTATGAAATTGGTCAGGCTGTCGCAAAACGGCGGGCAGAACTCGACCTCACGCAGGCCCAACTTGCGAAACTCGCCGGCTTGTCTCGCCTCACCGTGAACCAGCTCGAATCTGGCAAAGTCAAGGATCTCGGCGTCAACAAGCTGATTACGCTGCTCAGCGTGCTCGGCATCGAACTCCTTGCGCTACCGCGGCAGCCGCAAAACGGTCTCTACAAGGCCGTTGTGAGTTCAAACGTCAGTTACAAGGGTGAATTGACCGAACGGCTGCTGGCCGACGCATTGGCTACCGGACGGATTCCGACGGGATATGAATCGCAGTTTTCCGTCATCCTCGACGAAGTGCCGCTGCCGGTGGTGGTGAAAGCCGCCGAGGAAGCCGCCGAGCGCTCAGGCACGCCGCTGCGGAACATCTGGAAGAGTCTCGCCGCGTGGTCGAAGGATCTGCATCTTTCTCGGGAAGTGTGGGGGTAGCCACACCGGGTGCTTTACCCGACGGCCGGTGGCAGCACCTGTTCCGTCACGCACTCGAACATCGGCCGCCGACTGACTTGCCGCACCTTGAATCCCGCGCTGCTGATGTGGCTACCGCTACATCGCGGGCAATGGGGACGCGGTTCGTGACGCTCCGACAGGATCGATGCGATCTGGTCCATGAGGAACGCCGTCAATGCCTTGTCCTCCCCCGAATCCGCCGGGCGCGACGACGACGCTGCCACGCGTCGTGTTGTTGCTGCAACCGCAGGCGTCGTCATCGGCACGACAACACCACGACACCGCCAATCCCCTGCGTATTCGGCAGCGTTGCCGAGTAGCCGAGCGCCACCATCGGCTGCGCCATGTCATGTCCCACCACAACCGACTGGATGGACAACTGTCCCTCGGTCGAAGCGGCATTCAATGGCGTCTGGGACTTCGTCAGCGTGTACGGGGTATTGGCCAGATTGATCGACAGGCTCAGGTCGTTCAGCGTGCGCGTGCCCAGATCGAGCGTGGCTGAAGTCGTTCCCAGCGTGCCGGCCGGGCCGCCGTTGTTATTGGCGACGGTATCCGCGATCAATTGCGTGCAGACCAGCGTTCCGCTCGTCGCCGACAACGACAGCGGCGTGCCGACCGCGTAGTGGACGCCCTGCTGGATGTTGTAGGTATTGCCGTCCGTGTCCATGGCTTGAACCCATCGACCAATCGCGACGTCACTGCCCACACCCTGGATGTCGGTCACCATGCCGTGGTCGAGGCCGAGGCAATCGGTTGCCGCGGCCGAGGAGGCCAGCGTGGTAAACGCACCGCTTGCTTGCTGAACCTGGCTCGAGGCCGGTGCCGCCGGTGCCGTGAAATTTCGGCCTTTCTGATACTCCGTGGGCAGACTCGGGACAACCACCACGGCGAACTGTCCGTTGCTGGCTGTAACCGAAGACGCGGAACCGGAATAGGTAAAGCTGCCGTTCGGTCTGCACGCGGCTTGTGCAGACGGGGCAGTGGTTTCGGATGAGGACGACGAGGACGATCCCGTACCGGGTGTGCTGCCGTCGTCTCCACCGCCGCACGCGGACAGCGTTGCCGTGATCAGCGCAACCGCGAGAAGACGGGGGGAGCGAAAGAATTCCTGCATCGTATGGTTCTCCAGGTTTCCCCACTCATGGGGAGGTGTGGTTAGGACGAGGCGACGTCGCCTCGCGGACGGCGACGCGCAGATGTGCCGGACAGCACTGAAATCGCCCGTCGATTCAACGATCAAAACTGCGAGGTCAACTGGAAGCCGACCGTCACGCGTGCCGTGTCGAACCCCGACGGCTTATAGACCGGCGTGCCGGCGAACAGGTCGTAGGCGTACGCACCGAACCGCGTGCCGACGCTGCCCTTGATCCCGATCGCAGCGCCTGCCAATTGCGTGCCGACCAGCGCGACCGGTTGCGGACCCCACACGCGTCCGTAGTCGAGACCCGCATAGGCAGCGTGCCCAGTTTGGGCGATCGGCGCCTGCAGTTCGTTGCGCCAGTAGAAGCCGCGTGCCGCGGCGAGCATCGTCTCGCCGTCGAAGCCGCGTACCGTGCAGCGGCCGCCGATCGTCAGATCGTCGATGTAGTACAGCGTGTTGCCCGTGTACTGGCCGTGGACCGTCGTCACGTAGCGCAGCGGCTGCCGCGCGATCGCGAACGGCACGGACAGGTTGCCGTCCAGCACGGCCATCCGATAGCGATAAGTCGGACCGCCGCCGAAAGCGAGGATGTCGTCCTGCGCGCCGAATGCGCCGACGCCCTGCCGGTAGGCCAGCGTGCCGTCGAACTGGGCGCCGCCGAAGTAGTGGCGATCGGTCAGGCCCAGCTCGACGAACGTGTTGTTGCGGCGCTGCTGCGGAATCTCCGTGTCTTCGATGAAGCTCTGGCCGAAACGGCGCGACAGGCGAATCTGCGCACCGAGCACGTCGTTCTGGCTGCGTGCGAGCACACGGTGCAGTTTCAGGTCGACCGTCTTCGAATTACCGCTTGCGACGAAGGTCTGGTTTACACCGGCGATCTGCTGGTAGTAGGTGTTCGTGTATGCGGACAGCGTCGCAGTCCAGTAGCCCCACGGGATCGAATAGAAGCCGTTCCAGCCGTGCGAGCCGAGTCCCTTGTCGCCGAGTTCGAGATCCTGGCTCACGCCGATGTTGAAGACGTCGTTCAGGCCCAGGGGGTTGTCGATGCCGAGTGACAGGTTGCCCTGCAGCTTGCCGGTCGCGCGCGTGCCGGAGTTGTCGATCGACGCGACCACCGTCCACGGCCTGCCGCGCTTTACGTCGAGCACGACATCGCTTTCGCCCGGCACGTCGGCCGGAACAATCTGCATCGACACGTCCTGGTTCGATACGCGCTTCATCTGCTCGAGCCCCTGCTCGAGGTCGCGCAGGCTCAGCAGTTCTCCGGCGCGGGTCGGGAAGGCGGTTTTCCAGGTGCCGCGCAGTTTTTCGTCGGTGAAACGCACGTGGCGGATCACACCGGGGATCAGTACGAGCGTCAGCGTGCCGGACGACAGGTCCTGTTCCGACAGCAGCACACGCGTCGTGACGTAGCCGCGCGACAGAATGACCCGCGACAGGCCCTTGACGAGCGTATCGACGCCTTGCTTGCCGATGCAGGCGCCGACGTAGTGATCGAGCCAGTCGCGCGCGAACGCAAAGCGGTCCTGCGGCAGTGCCGATGCGGCTTGGGCCTTCACCCCATCCGGTAGTGCCTCGGGTACATCCAGCGTGAATCGGTCGATCGGGAAGCACGGCGTTTCTTCCGGCAGGGCGGGATGGATCTCGACACGCGAGACGTCCGAACGTACCGTCGGCGCGTCGATCACTGCTTCGCGCCGCTGCGCGTCGCGTTGCTGTTGCAACTGCTGCTGTTGTTCGGCATTCGCGCGTGCAGCGGCTGCGGCATCGGCCGGCGTCGGCGGGTGTTGCTGCGCGCCAGCCGATAGCGAAACCAAAGCCAGCGTCATTACCATTGGCTTCATGGAGAGGCTCGTTACCGTGTGAACCACGCGGGGAGTCACTATGGTAGTGGCGGTCACTTTACTGTCGGCTTGTTCGTGCCAGCACCGTTGACGCGAACCAACTCAAAGTCTGCGGAACCACCGTGCTTATAAGCAAGGAACAAGCGATACTCACCCGGCTTGATTTCGAACGGTTTCTCCTTGAAAAGAAGATTACTTGACCGACTTACCATCGGGAAGTTATCGAAGACGATGAAAGGTTCATTGGACATCATTCCAGTTAACCCACATCTCACGTAGGTCCCGTTGCTACCTTCGGGTCTTCTCCGTGCATCGGACGTCTCGCACACTCGCGGCGTGATTGTGTCGAACTGCGTACCGTCTTTCCTGTAGAGACGAAACACTGGGAGATTATTTCCGGCAGCATCGCCCCGGATAACGGACACCGTTGATACGTCCCAGCTTCGCCCCTTGATGTTGGCCACCTGGTAAGCCCCATAGAACTGCTCCAAGCTCTCGGCAGCCTGACCTTTCAATCCCTGATTTTCACTCGCGAGATCCGGGGCAAGCACGGAACATGCACCAAGGAGCGGGGAGAGAAGCGCTGCAATGAATTTTATTTTCACGATGACTTAAAAATCAATTTTCTTAATATTAAAAAACTTTCACCCATTCGATACGGATAGTGAGATCACCGTCCCCGGCTAGCTTACGTAAAACGCTATCGCCCTGACCTCTTGCCTTCAGCAAACCGGATCGATCGACGTTGTACCCCGAAAACGTCATCGACTCACCACCCACAACCCCACCAGCCTCCCCATTGCAATCATGTCTGTTACAAATGTGACCATATTTCACTCACTTCTTTACTTCCTCTTTGTCGCCGTCTGATTCGTAGCTCTTGCGAGCCCTCTTGTAGCTATTGTCAAAAGGTTTGATTTTTAGCAAATGTGCTCTGCTCGCATACCCGCCAACTGCCGCAACTCCCAACCCAAGCAATACCAGAAATCCTCCATACGGTGCCGGCGACACGTATTTGCATGCGAGAAAAATTATTAGAAGACCGATGACAAGCAGGATCGCCCGAACCCATCCTGAAAAATTCCCATCTTCAATAAATCGAATCTTCATCTATCTTTCCAAAAATTAACGAAATCATTCCAGTATTTATTCATGGAATTCTGCATCTGCTGACCTGCACTGCTGTTGTTGAACATGTTCGCCGTTTCATTTATCGCCGGGCCGAACCCCGGCGCTCGATCTGACAAATTTCCAGCGATCAAACCAGTGATGCCGGATACGGTGTATTGGCCTACGTCTGGCTTAACGATTTGCCCCAACGCATCGGCATAAAATCCAGCAACCGTAGCCGCATAAGCTGCTACTGAAAGACCACCAGAGTATGGTGATGGAATCGCCGCCATCGCAGCAACAGCCGCACCAAACCTCGCGACATTCGTTGAAAAGATCGACGTCGCATCCGCCGTCGTGTTCCTCATAGAGTTCGCATCCGACTTGTCGAACTTCGTGAACGGCCCGGTCAGCTTGATACCAGAGCCGTCTTTGCCGGTCTGGTCATAAGTGATGTTCGGCACGCCACCCTGTTCCTCCCCGGAATTCCTCAGAATGAAGCTTTGCAACTCCGAATTCGGCTGTACCGTGATCTGTGTCAGTATCGGCTTGCCATCATCCGTCGTGCCTGCGTATTGCCACCGTGCTCCAGAATCAGTGGGCATCTGTCCGACCAACGTATCAGGGGTACCTAACTCTCGGTCTCCGGCAATCGAGCCGCTCATGATCCGCATCTGGTCCTCGATTTGCTCTAGCGTGTACTTGCCACCGCTCTTTGCAGCCAGTTGCTTCGCGAGCACCCTTTCATCCGGATGCAACTGCCGATTAAACCGATCAACGTTATACCCAGAAAACGCCCCCGACTCACCGCCAATAACCCCACCCGCCCCCGTCGCGATCACGTTCGCCACGATGTTGCCCAGTGCCTGATTCAGGTTGGCGTTGCCGGTCAGATCGCTGCCCGCGATCGCTCTGCTCAGGTCGTTCAGCCTACCTGCAGCGATCGACGCAACCGCCGCGCCCGCGGCGCCGCCCACAGCATTGCCGCCGGCCAGCCCCGTCACCAGTGCCGCGCCCGCGCCCTGCATCAGCGCGCGGTTCGCTCCGCCTTCCTTCCACGAGTCGACGCCAGCCCGATCACCGTTGGCTTTCGCTGCCTCCATCATCTTGTCCGCGTAGTCGCCGATCCGCCGCGACACTGCTTCGCCCGCCGCGCTGGCTGCCGCCATCATGTCCGCCTGCTTGTCTAGCAGGTTCTGCATGTCTGGCAGTTTGGCCACCGTACCGTTCGTGTCGGTCGTGTCGCGATTCAGGCTCGCCAGATCCTGCGGCTGGTTCGCCGAATCCGTGATCGTGACGGTTCCCGCGCTCACGCCGCTCTGCGTCGTCGCGCTGTCGCTGCCGCTGTCGTGCTGGCCGAGCATCGGCGATGCACCACCGGCATTCTTGCCCGATCCGCTGCCATGCGTGCTGTAGTTCATCCCACCGTCACCGGTCGTCGCGCCCGCACTGAAGCCGCTCGAGCTCGCATCGTAGCTCGACTGATTCTGGATATCCGAGAAGGAGAGGGACCCCGTCGTCAGCGCATTCTTCGACGCGTCCGCATCGCTTGCGATCACCCCCCCTTTCAGGTCAGTATTGCCCGCGACGTTGATGTTGAAGCCGCCATCGCCCGCCTGAATCCCGGCCTGTTCATTCACGCCCGCGTAGCTGCCCGTCGCGTTGCCCTTGCTCTGACTGAAGTTCGCGCTGGCGCCGCCCTGGCTGACGCTGAAGCCGCCGCCCGAACTCGACTGATGTGCCGCACTCGACAGCGTGTCCTGCACGCTCGCGATGTTCAGGTTGCCGCCCACGTCGGTATTCACCTGATTGCCGCTCACGTTCGAGCCGATGATGTTCGTATCGCCGCCCGAGATGATCGTGACTGTATTCGCCGCGTTCACGTGACTGTTGTTCTGCGTGGCCAGATCGCTGTTGCCGTCGCCGTTGGCCTTCGACATCGCCGCCGACACGCCAAAGCCGCCGGTGCCCACCGACACGCCCACGCTCGCGCTCTTCGACTCGTTCGTGCTGCGCGTGGAATCGGTATCCGTTGTATTGACGATGTTGACCTGATTCTTGGCTGCCAGAATCACGTCGGTCGCGTTCACGTCGGAACCGGCGATCGTCACGTTGCCGCTACCCGGTTGCCCATTGCCCGTCGCCGCAAACGCCACCGTTCCGCCCGCATTCACGCTCGAGCCACGATTCGTCACGCTGTCCTCCGTGAACGCGCTCTTGCTATGGCTGCTGCCGACGCTGACATCGACCTTGAATTCGGGCGTTGCGCCTCCGGCCAGCGCGGCCGCGCCCGCGCCGACTGCATCGATCGCGCCGCTGGCGGCCGCCATCCCGTGCAGCGTTGCTGCTCGACCATCCTGACGCTTGCTGGCCGCGCGCGACTGGTCCACCACGTTCGACACCGCGTCGATCACCGGCGCCTTCAGCGCCAGCGTCAGCCCGCTCTTCGACACTTCCTGCGTCTCGCGACGATGACCGGTGTCCTGCGCCGCATCGATCGTCACGTTCGCGCCCGTGCCGCTGATGTCTTGCGCGGCAATCAGGTCGCTGCCCGTCACGTGCAGGTCATTCCCGGCGGTGACGCTCAGATTGCCGTTCAACGAACCGATCGTGCTGCCATTGTTCGACACCTCGCTCGTCTGGCTGGTCGTCTTCAGCGAACTGCTACCCACCGATACCGACAGGCCGCTGCCTGACATCAGTCCCGTTTCCTTCTTCTGGTAGTAGCTCGACGACTCCAGGGTATCCTGCGTCGTCGTCACCGTCACGTTGCGCGCCGCGCTCAGTGCGACGTCGTTCGTGCCGACGACCGTGCTGCCCTGGATATTCAGATCCTTGCCACTCGCGATCGTCACACCATCCGCCGACACCAGGCTGCCCTGATTCAGCGTCATTGTCTGGTCGATCCCACTTGCGACCTTCGTGCCGCTCACCACACCGCTGCGACTGTGCGTTTCGTGCGAGTTCAGGTCGTGCGTCTCGGTTGCGGCACCGATGTTCACGTCGCCAGCCGCCGCCAGCGTCGCATTGCCCTGGTCCAGGCTGATCGCGCTACCGATCACGTTCAGGTCCTTGCCGGCCACGATCGCCACGCTGTCGCCACCGGTCAGCGTCGTGCCGGTCAAGGCCTGATCCGATGTATGCAGCGTCTCCGCATAGCTGCGGCCACCGCCGCCGCCCGAGCTGTTACTGTTCACGGTCGACGTCGCGCTCGCGGCACCCAGCGTCACGGTGCCGCCAGCGGCGACGGCGCCACCGCCACCCAGTTCAATCTGTGCACCGTGCGCCGTCAGGTCGTTGCCGACCGCGATGCCGGAGACACCGCCGACCTTGACCGAACTGCCGACGCTTCGGTTGATGTCCGTGTCCGATACGCCGTTTGCGCGCTCGGCCACCTTATGCTCGCCGACCTGCTGCGCGCCGAGCGTCCAGTCGCCACCGACCTGCATCCCGAGATCGCCGCCGATGCTCAGATTGCCGGCGTTCTGCTGGAAGTTGCCGCCGGTCACGATCGCCGCGTCGCCGGCGACGTCGATGCTCGCTTGCGGCCCGAGCGTCGTCGAGACACGCGTCGCGCCGTCGGCGTTTGTCTCGCTTCGCGTCTGCGTCGCGGTATCGAGGATCAGGTCGCCGCCGGCCACCAGCGCCAGGCTGCCGGCCTTCACGCTCGCCGAGGTCAGGTCGACCGTGCCGGTCGTCGCCAGCGTCATCTGGCCGCCGCTTTGCAGCGCGCCGAAGCGGTTGTGGAGGCTCTGGCCACCGATCGACAGGCTGTCCGCTGCGCGGATCGTGCCGCTGTTCGAGAACGACTGCACCTCCTTCAGATCGATATCGCCGCCGGCGATCAGCGGGCCGTTCATGTCTTGCTGGCTTGCCTTGGCCAGATACACCACGGGCACCAGCACGGACTGACCGTCGACGACGCGCGTCTCCAGCAGCACCACGTTGCTCGTGAGCTGTGCGACCTGTTCGGCCGACAGACCGATCCCGAGCGGCAGATTGAGCGACTTCGCCAGATCGGCACCGGACGACAACAGCGCCCGGTACATCGATTCGATGTCCGTGTACGGCCCCAGCACCGCCTTGCCGGTCAGGGAGGTGAGCTGATTGCGCACCAGCCATTGCTCATAAAATCCGTCGCCCAGACGCTTCTCCGTCCGGTCCGGGTTCAGCCCGAGCTGCTGCAGGTAGTAGTCGCTCGACATGAACGAGCGCGTGTTCGTGAATGCCGGATTCGTTTCGATCAGGTAGTTCGCGTTCGGCACCGGGTTCGGGTGGAACAGGCCGCCCTGCGGAATCGTCAGGTTCGTCAGCACGTCGACTGCCGTCGCACTAGCGATTACCCGGTCGATGCCGCCACCGACGGCGCTCACGTCAACGCCCGGCGGCAGCCCGATCGATGGAATCCCCGCATTGCCGGCCGGGTTGTCGATGCTCACGCCCGTGCCGGAGAGCGTACCGTTTGCGACGAAGCTCGATTCGTAGCCCGGCAGCGCGTACTCGCGCAGGTCCGACGGCGCGTTGCAGCCCGGCGTATCGCAGAACGAATAGCTCCAGAACTTGGTGCCGTCGTAGTTGCGGTACCAGTAATTGCCGGTGTAGGTCACCTTGATCTGGGGCGCAAGCTGCCCCTTCCAGCTGTCCTGATCGAGCGTGCCGGGCATCGCGATGTCACCGGCTGCCGTCACCCGGCTCCAGTAGTTCTGGAACGTGTCGACTGACGAAGCATTCAGGTTGCCGCCCACCACAATCTGCGCTTCCGGGGTGATCTTCGAGATCAGGTTCGCCAGCGGCGTGCCCGCATAGGTCGTGTACTGGTACGTGCTGTTGTATTCGCCACCGTGCGGCGGCTCGACGTAGACACCGCCGATGCTGTCGGGATTCTTCACGCCGACTTGACCAGTGCGGCCGGAAAGGCTGATGCCAAGACTCTCGAGCAGCGCAGCATCAACCTGCGAGGTCCACGCCGTCTGCATCTCGCGACGCGTGTTCGTCACGAGACCGGCATGCAGTGCCATGTCGCCGTCCGATTGGATCAATCCCGACTGGTTCAGGATATGCGCAGCCTTCGTGTAGTGGCCGGCCGCATCCTTGCCGCCCGCCAGCACCACGCGACCCAGGCCGTAGATCGCGGTCAGCGCCGGAGTATCGGTCGCGGTCGTATCGTCGCGGTTCTCGATGTTCTGCGCGAGCAGCTCGAGCAGTCCGTCGCTGTCCGACGCACCGATCAGCGCGGTCGGGCCGAGGTTCACGATCGTCGACGCTGCGGCCAGCGATACGCTGCCGCCCACCAGTGTGCCGGTGTTGATCAGCACGTCCGACTGCGTACGCAGCAGGCCGCCGGCCGCCATCGTGCCGCTGTTGGCGATGTCGCCGGCGTCGATGCTCAGGTCGTTCACGCTCATCAGGCCGCCGACGTTGTTGAACGTACCCGGCAGCGTAAACGCCAGATTGCGACCGGCGTTGAACTGGTAGTCCGACGTGTTCGTAAAGTCTCCTTGCAGGTACAGCGCCAGGTCGTTCGCCGCGCTGTACGCACCACCGCCGTAGAGCGAGCTCGCGTTGACGGAAAGATTTCGCGTCGCGCCGATTTGGCCACCCGCATTGGATACCGCTCCGGTCGTCGTGATATCGACGTCGCCATCGGCGCCGATTCGACCGACGTCATTGATCAAGCTGTCCGTACGAAGCTGCACGTTCGCGCCGCCGAGCCGCCCGCCTTGGGTGTTGGTCACAGTGCCAGCGTCGAGCGACACGTCACCGTTGGCCGCGACCGAGCCGCCCGCATTGTTCAGTTCACCGCCAACGCTCGCCGAGACCGAACCGAGCGCAGCCAGCATGCCACCGATGTTGTCGAAGGTGCCCGCCGACAACCCGACCGACCCGCGGCTCACGATTGAGCCGCCGGCGTTCGTCAGCCGCCCCGACCCGAGGCCGGGCATCAGGATCAACGCGCCCGTACCAGCGTGAATGATCGTGCCACTTGCGTTGTTCAGCATCGCCGGCGCGAGCGTCAGGTTCGTGCCGTTGGTCTGGATCGTGCCGCTCGCGTTGTCGAGCGTGCCGCTGACGTCGAGCGTCGTGTCCTGATTGCCGTACTGTGTGAGCGAACCGTGCGCATTGTGCAGGTCCGTGGCCTTTACGTTCAGCCGGTCCGCGGCGATTGCGCCGTCGCGGTTGTCGAGCAGGGCCGTCGTGACTTTCAGCGCCTGCCGTGCCGTCAGGCTGCCGCGGTTGATGACAGCGCCGGCCTTCACGGTCACGTCGCCGTTGCCGCCGATCACGCCGCCTTGCGCACCGGTCGCCGTCGTACCCCCGGCATTCGTCAGCTGGCCGGTCGTGGACAACGACAGGCCGTCGCCATTGAGTGACACGATCCGACCCGCCGAGTTGTCGAGCGATGTACCCGACACCGACAGGGCGCCGCCGCTCTGCATCGTGCCGGCGACGTTCTCGATATCACCCGCATTCAGCGTCAGGGCGCCGTCGGTCACGAGCGTCCCGTCCTGGTTCGCGACCTGTCCTGACGTATTGATTGCGAGCGGGCCGACTGCGGAGACCTGTCCGCCCCGGTTCGACAGGGCGCCTGCCTCGAGCGTCGTGCCGGCCTGGCTCGACAGCGTGCCGTGGTCGTTGACGAGCGTGCCCGCGGCACGCGCTTCGATCGCGCGTTGCGCGCTGGTCGTCGCGTTCGTCAGGTTGAGGTTGCCCGCCTGCGCGAGCAGCGAAACGTTTGCGTTCGCAGCCGTCTTCGAGCCCGACAGATCGATACCGCTGCCCGTCAACGTGACGTTGCCGCCCGCGACGTTCTGGCCGGTCGCCGTCAACCGGCCGGCAGTGGTGACGGTCAGGTCACTATTGCTGCTGACCGCGCCATCCGCATTGACACCGGCGCCAAGCGAGCCGGTCGACGCAACGCTGCCGGCCGAAACGTTCAGCGCCTGCTGCGCCGCCAATGCGCCGCTATTCGACAGCGTACCGGCCGTCGACACCGAGACGTTTTGCTGCCCGTACGTTGTGCCGCTGTTCTGGATGCCGTCTTGCGCCGTGACCGCGAGATTGCCGGCGGCGCTCGTCTTGCCGGTCAGCACGAGCTGGCCATTCGACTGCAGCGTCAGGTCGCCCGACTGTGCGGCGATTGTTCCGGCATTGGCAACCCCAACACCGCGCTCATTCGAAACCAGCAGGATGCGCTCGGCATACATGCCGCCCAGTTGACTGACGTCAATTGCCACACCCAGCGCGGCGCCGTCGCCTTGAATCGGCGTGGCAGCGAGTGCATGGTGGTCGACCTGATTCGAACCGGCGATCACGTTCAGGTTCTTTGCATAGATCGCCGCATTGGCCTGTACGGCACGGGAGATAAGATCCACCTGGTCGACGTTCGACGCGTTCAGGCCCGCGCCCTGGACCGTGATCAGTCCACGGTTGACCTGATAGCCCGCAAGCGAGCCGTCAGCGCCGTAGTACGGTTGGCCAGTCGTCAATGTGGCGCGGCTGGTGTTGATGAAGCCGCCGCCGTCCACCACGATGCCGGCGGGGTTCGCGAGCACGACTTCCGCGCGATTGCCTGCGACCTCCACGTAGCCGCGAATCTGGCTTGCAGCCGTGCTGTTGACCTGATTGACGATGATGCGTGCCGACTGTCCGGGCCCGAAGTTCGGGTTGCCGTTAATCATCCCCGCCTGCTGCGTCGGGACCATCGTCGGCGAGTTGTTCAGCAGCGCGCCGTTGCGTTGGACGTCGAATTGATTGTAGTTGTTGATCGATACACCCGCGCCGCTTGGTGCGGCGATGTTGACTTGCGGCAAGCCGTTCGGCGTCTGGAGGACGTGTGTCGGCGCGCCCGGTGTCGGCACGATTTGCGCCGGTGCGATTGCAGGCATGACGCCCAGCGCGGTGGCGATGGCCACAATCGACGCGCTGCGCAACACGCGAAGAGCACGAGTCTCACCATCGGCTGATTTCCCCGTAGCAGTCGCGGTTTCTGCAACCGCCACCACCATCCCTCGGCGTCTGGAATACACCAGACGGTGGGTCTCTTTGTTCATCGTTCTTCTGCTGGTCTGAATTCGACCGATGAACCATAACCCGAAGCATCGAAAGCAAAGCGTTACACAACGACAAACGTTTCTTAAATACTACGAAACAATAAAAATCAGACTCGTCCAATTGACGTACGTCGCATACAAAGCTCGCACGAAAGCGAATAGGATTGTCGCCTCGGCTGCGGTGGATCGACCGAGTACCAACGGCGTACTCACGCGCAAATCGTACCCTCCACTGATACCTACCGCCCTCCCGCCGCCACCAGAATCCGCTCGATCCGCGCATACCCTCGGCTGCGCGCATGCTGCAGCGGCGTCTCGCCGTTGGAATCGGCCAGATTGACGTTCGCGTGCCCATCCACGAGCAGCTGCACGATCCGCACATACCGCTTGCTGCCGTCGCCGAGCATGATCGCCTCCAGCAGCGCGGTCCAGCCGAGCCGGTTCACATGATCGACGTTCACGCCCGCATCGATCAACGTGCGCACCGTATCGACATGCCCGCGCTCCGCCGCCGGAATCAGCGCGGTGCCACGATAGCGGTTCGTGCTGCGCAGGTCGGCGCCATGCGCGAGCGTCATCCGCAGGATGTCGAGATGGCCGCGCGCCCCGGCATACAGGTACGGGCTGTCCTGGATCGCATCCTTCGCGTTGACGTCCGCGCCCGCGTCGATCAGCACGCGCGCCGCATCGACATGATTGCCGTGCGTCGCAATCAGGAGCGCCGTGCGACCCTGCCCGTCGCGCGAATCGATCTGCGCGCCGCGCTCGAGCAGCGTGCGCACTTCGCCCGCATCGCCGCGCTCCGCCGCGCTGCGCAACCGGCCTTCGAGCGCGCCGCCGTCGGCGGCGGCCACCGCCGACGTAAGCGTGGTCAACGCGAACGCGCCGATGATCGCGATCCGTTTGAACAACATTCCGTTTCCTCCTTGCGTGCCGCGCACGCCGATATGCGGCCGCTGCAATACGTCAGGCGCCCCAATGGCACCCCGTGACGCCACGCCCCGTCCGGCGAAACCGCGATTGCCCACTCCGTCCGGCCATGTTAAAAGTCGTCGCACGCATTTGGAAATGAAATGTTCGAATCCACAGAAGTGCATAAATGAATAGACCCCTGTTCGACCTCGACCTGCTGCGCGCGCTCGTGATGGTCGCCGACTGCGGCAGCTTCACGACGGCGTCCGCGCGCCTGCATTCGACGCAGTCGACGGTCAGCCAGAAGGTGCGCCGGCTCGAGGAAATCGCCGGGCACCGCCTGCTCGACCGCGGCACGCGCGACGTGCGGCCGACCGACGCGGGCGTGACGGTGCTCAGCTATGCACGCCGCATGATCGCGCTGAACGACGAGATGCTGGAAGCGTTGTCGGGCGCCACGGTCGCGCTGACGATCCGGCTCGGCGTGCCCGACGATTTCGCGGCGGGCCGCACGACGCATGCGCTCGCGGCGTTCAAGCGCGCGCATCCGCAGGTGAAGCTCGAAGTGACGTGCGGGCTGAGCCGCGACATCAGCGCGGCATACGACCGCGGCGAGCTCGATCTCGTGCTGATCAAGCAGCGGCGCGACAGCCGCGAGGCCGTCGTGCGCTGGCCCGAAAAGCTGCGCTGGATCGACAGCGCGAAGCATCCGACGATCGATCTCGACCCGGTGCCGATCGTCGTCTTCCCGCCGCGCGGGCTCTATCGCGACGACATGATCAAGGCGATCGAGGAGCGCGGCCGCCGCTGGCGGATCAGCTTCACGACGTCGAGCCTGAGCGGCATCCAGGCCGCCGTCGCGGACGGGCTCGGCATCAGCGTGCTGCCCGCGCGCGTCGTGACGGACGAGCACGTCGTGCTGACCGCCAAACAGGGTTTCGCGCCGATCGAGCACATGGACATCGCGATCCTGCATCGGCCGACGGCCGACCCGATGGTCAGCGAACTGACGAAGGCGCTCGCGACGATGCTGGAGTTGGAGGAGTAGCAAGCAGGCCGGATGCGGCGGCCATGTCAAGGACACCGCCGGCACGGCCGATGCGACGAGATCGCGGGCGCGTCGACATGCCCGAGCGCCCGGCCCCCGTCAGAACATCGTGTTCCCGTTCGCGGCCTGCTCGGGCACGGGTTGATTGACGTCCCAGTGCTCGACGATCTTGCCGTTCTCGAGCTTGAAGATGTCCATGATCGCGCTGCCGCGCGTGCCGGGTTCGCGCACCGCATGCACGTGCAGGATCACGTAGTCGCCGTCGACGAACGAGCGCTTGATCTCGCTGTGCGACTGCGGATACTTGTCGCGCAGGAACGCGACGAACTTGCGGAAGCCGTCGCGGCCGTCGGCCGCGTTCGGGTTGTGCTGCACGTAGCGATCGCCGACGTACGCGAGCGCGGCGTCGGCGTCCTTCTCGTTCAGGCCTTTCTCGTAGAACGCGAGCACCGTCCGCCGGTTGGCTTCCTGCTGCGCGTCCGTTGGCCCGGCCGCCACCGCGTGCGCGGTGGTCACGGCGAACAGGGCCGCCGCCATCCATCGTGCGGCCCGTGCCGCTGTCGTGCGTCGCATCGTCGTCTCCCGGGCAATCCCGCTGAAAACCCGATCATACCGGGGCGACGCTGCGCTCACGCTTCACTCAGACCAGCGCGCTGTGGCGCGCGACGATCTTCCCCGACGACACGACGAGCCGCCGCACCGGCCGCGCAACGACAGCCTCGGCGAACGTCAGCGCGTCGACCAGCACGACGTCCGCGCGGCTGCCCGGCTGCAGCCCGTAACCGTCGAAGCCGCAACCGCGCGCCGCGCCATGCGTCACGCAGTCGAGCGCGACTTCGAGCGCATCGTCGCGGCGGAAATCGTTGCGCATGCCGATCAGCATCGCGCGTTCGAGCATGTCGGGCGACCCGTACGGCGTCCACGTGTCGCGCACGCCGTCGTTGCCGCCGATGACCGTCACGCCCGCCGCGCGGCACGCGGCCACCGGCGGCACGGGCACCGCCGCGGGCGCGGTCGTGACGAGCCCGACGCCGAGTTCGGCCATCCGCGCGAGCAACGCATCGCGCTCGCGTTCGGCGATATCGCCGAGACAGAACCCGTGGCTGATCGTCACCTTGCCCTGCATGCCATGCGTAGCCGTGCGCTGGAGGATCAGGTCGAGCGAATACGCGCCCATCGATCCGCGCTCGTGCAGATGGAGGTCGAGCCCGCGGCCGTGACGCTCGGCGATCGCGAACAGCACGTCCACCGCTTCGACCGGATCGCCTTCGATCGCGCACGGGTCGAGCCCGCCGAGCAGATCGGCGCCGGCGGCCAGCGCTTCGGACAGCAGCGCAGCGGTGCCCGGCCGCTTGAGCACGCCCGATTGCGGAAACGCGACGATCTGGATCTCGACCTGCCCGCGCAGCGTCTCGCGGGTCGCGAGCACACCGTGCAGATGCCGCAGCCCGGCTTCGGTATCGATGTCGACGTGCGTACGGATGCGCGTCGTGCCGGCCGCGAGGAACGCACGCGCCAGCGCGAGCGACGCGGCGCCCGCGTCATGGCCGCTCGTCGCGCGATAGTGGCGCTCGTTCTCGATGCGGTCGACGAGGCGCGGCCCGACCTGGTTGCGATACCACGGCATGCCCCAGTGCGTCTTGTCGAGGTGCGTGTGGCCTTCGACGAGGCCGGGCAGCGCGAGCGCGCCCGCGCCGTCCTCGATCGCGCAGCCGGCGGGCGCGTCGAGCGACGGGCCGACGCGCGCGATGCGATCGCCTTCGATCAGGATGTCGAGCGCGGCGTCGGCGTTCGGGCGGACGTTGCGGATCAGCAGGTTCGTCATGTCGGTTCCGGTGAGGTCGGTCAGTGCAGTGAGTGCGTTCAGTGCGAAGGGGGCACGGCGCATGCCGTGCCGCCGGTCAGGTCGGTCAGCGCGTGAAGCGCAGCGCGGGAGCGAACGGCGCGCCGGTGTCGCTTTCGCCGCGACGGAACACCCAGCGCTCGGCCGGCACGCCCGCGACGGCCGCCGCCGCATTCGGCGCACGCACCGCGACGAACGTCGCATCGCAGCCGACTGCGATTCCATAGTTGTCCTTGCCGATCACGCGCGCACCGGCGTGCGTCGCCATGTCGAGCGCGATGCCGAGCGCTTCGTCGGTGTAGAAGCCCGAACGATAGCCGACCATCATCGCGCGCTGCAGCATGTCGCCGTTGCCGTACGGCCACCAGGCGTCACGGATGTTGTCGTTGCCCGCGAACACGTGCACGCCCGCGTCGCGCAGCGCCTGCACCGGCGGAAACGCGCAGTCGCCCGGCGCATTCGTCAGGATCGACACGCCGGCGTCGGCCAGTGCCGCCGCGGTGCGCTGCACGTCGTCATCGCTTACCTGGCCGAGCGCATACGCATGGCTCACGTTCACGCGGCCACCGAGCCCCGCCGCGCGCGTGCGCGCCGCGATCCGCAGCAGCTGCGCGATGCCCGTTTCACCCGGCTCGTGCAGGTGGATGTCGATCTTCGCGCCGCGCTTCTCGGCGATGCCGAACACGATGTCGAGCTGGCCGTCCGCATCGCCGTCGAGCGTCGTCGGGTCGATCCCGCCGACCACGTCCGCGCCTTCGCGCACGGCCGCGTCGAGGATCCCGGCGGTGCCCGGGCACGTGACGACGCCGGCCTGCGGAAACGCGACGAGTTCGATATCGACGATCCCGCGCCATTGCTCGCGCGCGGCCATCACGGCCTGCAGGTTCGACAGGCCGGTGGTTGCATCGACGTCGACGTGGCTGCGCATCGCGACCGTGCCGAAGGCGGCGGCCTGCGCGATCAGCGCGTTCGCACGCTCGACGATCGGCGGCGCGGCCGCGAGCTGGCGCTTTTCGACCGCGAGCCGCTCGCGCAGCGTGCCGACCGGTTCGTGCGGCACCCAGCGATCGGCGACGAAGCTCTTGTCGAGGTGGATGTGGCCGTCGACGAAGCCGGGCAGCACGACGCGGCCGTCGAGGTCGATCGTTTCCGCGCCGGGCGCGGCGGCGCAATCGGCGCCGATCGCGGCAAAGCGGCCGTCACGGACGACGAGGTGGATGGGCTGGCCGCCGGCGTCGACGGCGTTGATGAAGAGACGATCGGTCATGGCTCGGAATGTGGGGCGGTCGCGGCACGTCGCCGGCGCGGACAGGGGAAGGCACCGCAGCCGGCACGGCGCGACCGTTGACAGGGGATCCGGCCACGATATCGGACGCCGTCTCCCGAGGCCAATTAAATGTCGCGATGCCGCGCATTCGATTTCGCGATGCGCGGCGCGCGCGGCCGCCGGGCCTGGCACGGCGATGGGGCGGGATCACGGGGAAGACGGCGGAAAGGCCGAAGGTCGCGCAGTATCGGCATCGCCGGAAGGCGGATGTCCGGAAGGCGTGTCGCGCCCTTGCCGGGCGTCGCTTTCGCGCGCCGCCCGCGCGGCGATTTACGCGGCAACAGACTTTACACGTTGTTACCCGGCCGCACCGGACGCGCCTCCGGCCATTCCTTATACTCACGCCGAGTTCGCCACCCGTTCCGGCATTCGTCGGCGAACCCGTTGCCGATGCAGGAAACATCATGATGCGCATGCCTTCCACGAAGACCGTTCTGTTCGCCTCGCTCGTCGCCGTCGCGGCGCTTCCGCTGACCGCCTGCGTCGCGCCGGGTTACTACGGCGCGCAGCCGGGGTATCCGCAGCAGCAGCAATACGCGACGCCCGGCTACGCGCAGCCCGCGTATTCGCAACCGGGTTACGTGCAGCAGCAACAGCCGTATCCGAACCAGGCGCCGCAGCCGTACGATCAGTACGGCAACCCGCAGCAATACGGGTCGCAGCCGTATGACCAGTACGGCAATCAGCAGCAGTACGGCAACGGCTACGGCACGCAATACGGCACGGTCTCGAACATCCAGCCGGTCAACGGCTCGGTCGGCCCGTCGGGCGTCGCCGGCACCGTCGTCGGTGCGCTGGTCGGCGGCCTGGTCGGCAACCAGTTCGGCCGCGGTCACGGCCGCGATGCGGCCACCGTGATCGGTGCGCTCGGCGGTGCGGTGGCCGGCAACCAGATCGGCCAGCAGATGGGCGCCGCGCAAGGCCCGAGCAGCTACCGGATCGACGTGCAGGTCAGCGACGGCACGATGCGCTCGTTCGACGTGCAGTCGCCGGGCAACCTGCGTCCGGGCGATCGCGTGCAGATCAACGGCAATCAATTGTCGCGTTATTGATTCCGATGCGGAGCGCCTGACCTGATCGGGCGCCTCGTCGCGCGTTTGGCGTCGGGCACCGGTTCGGCGCGACGGCGCGCCTGTTTCACCTCGCTCACGTTCTTCATGCCCGCGCGGCGCGCATCACGCGCCGCCGATATTTCCGCGACACCCTCGCCCGCAACGCCCCCGTCGCGCGATCACTCCCACGCTCACCCGCACCGGTGCCCCGGGCATCGGCGTCACACCCGCTCGACGCCTAGCCCGACGCGCGTCGACCGCGCTGCCGCCTGCAGGTGCCGCGAACGCCGGTAAATAATCGCCATCAGCGCCATCACCGCCGCGCCGGCATACAGCGACCCGCGCGTCGACGGATCGACGCCGAGCATCACGAACACGAACGCGACGAACACGAGGCAGATCCACGACGTGACCGACGCGTACGGCATGCGGAACGCCACCGTCTCGCCGCGCGCGGCCAGCGCGCGCCGGAACCGCATGTGGGTCAGCACGATCATCGCCCAGATCACGGCCACGTCGAACGACAGGAACGACATCAGCCAGCCGAACACGCGCGCCGGAATCACATAGTTCAGCACCACGCCGACCGACATGAACAGCACGGTCGCCCGCACCGCGCGCGACGGCGACCCGCTTGCGCTCAGCGCCGCGAACGACGCGGGCGCGAGGCCGTTGCCGGCCATGCTCGACAGCATGCGCGCGCCGCTGAACACGATGCAGTTGAAGCTCGACAACGCAGCCGTCACGACCACGAAGTTGACGATGCCGGCCGCCTGCCGCAGCCCGAGCGATTCGAACGTCGTCACGAACGGGCTGCCATGCTCGCCGAGCTCGTGCCACGGATACAGCGCCATGATGATGAACAGCGCGCCGACGTAGAAGATCAGGATGCGCCACAGCACCGAGTTGATCGCGCGCGGGATCATCTTCTGCGGCTCGCGCGCCTCGCCGGCGGTGAGGCCGATCATCTCGACGCCCGCGAACGAATACGCGACGATCGGCAGCGCGCTCACGACCCCGAGCACGCCGTGCGGAAACACGCCGCCGTGGCGCCACAGGTTCGACAGCCCGACGGGCTCGCCGCCATGACCGATCCCGGTGAACACGATCAGCGCGCCGCCCGCGATCATCAGCACGATCGTCACGACCTTCACGATCGCGAACCAGAACTCCAGCTCGCCGTACACCTTCACGTTGAGCAGGTTGAACGCCGAGATCGCGGCGATCGCCGACACGACCCACAGCCACTGCGGCACATCCGGAAACCAGAAGCCCATGTAGATGCCGATGGCGGTCGTCTCCGCGACGCCGACGCCGACCATCAGCAGCCAGTAGCTCCAGCCGACCACGTAGCCGGCGAACGGCCCGACATATTCGAACGCATACGCACCGAACGAGCCGGACACCGGCCGATGCACGGCCATCTCGCCGAGCGCGCGCATGATCAGGAAGATCATCGCGCCGCCGATCAGATAGGCGACGAGCGCGCCGGGGCCGGCCGCCTTGATCGCGGACGCCGAGCCGAGGAACAGACCGACGCCGATGGCCATGCCGAGGGCCATGAACGAAATCTGGCGCGCGCCGAGTTCGCGCCGCATCGTGTGCTGTTGCATGTTGTCTCCAGTCGTTGATCGTCGCGGCGAGCCGGATCGGCCGGCCGCTGGATGGAGCGGCCGGCGTCGTGTGCCGGCCGCCCTGCTGCAGCGCACGGTCGCCGGTTCAGCGGCCGTGCAGAAAGCGTTCGACGCGAAACGGCGTCGGGTCGACGAACGGCTGCGTGCCGGTCATCAGGTCGGCGATCAGCCGGCCGGTCACGGGGCCGAGCGTGAAACCGTGATGCGCATGCCCGAACGCGAACCACAGATCGCGGTGGCGCGGCGCCGCACCGATCACGGGCAGCATGTCGGGCGTGCACGGCCGGCGGCCGAGCCACGGCGCGCCGTCGACGCGCGCGCCGAGCGGAAACAGCTCGCGCGCGACCGGTTCGACGGCGGCGAGCTGGACGGGTGTCGGCGGCGTATCACAAAGCCCGAGCTCGACGCCGGTCGTCAGGCGGATGCCGCGCGTCATCGGCGTGATCAGGAAACCGCTGTCGGCATCGAGCACGGGCCCGTTCAGCCGCGCGCCCGGCTGCGCCGCGTAGTGCATGTGATAGCCGCGCTTGACCGCGAGCGGCAGCGTGTAGCCGAGCCGTTCGCACAGCAGGTCCGACCACGGCCCGAGCGCGACGACTGCCGCGCGCGCATCGACCAGGCCTTGCGCGGTGTCGACGCGCCAGCCGTTCGCGGCCGACAGCGTCAGCGCATCGCCGGTCAGGATGCGGCCGCCGAGCTGCTCGAAGCGGCGCGCATACGCGGTCACGAGTGCATTCGGATCACTGATCGAATCGGAGCCCGTGTAGCGCAGCGCGCCGACCAGCGCGCGGCTCAGGTTCGGCTCGGCGTCGCGCAGCGCGGCCGCATCGAGTGCGTCGAAGGTCACGCCGTATTCGGCGCGCCAGCGCTCGGCGTCACGCGTTTCGGCATCGCGCGTCGCGGCCGTGCGGAACACCTTCAGCCACCCGCCTTCGCGCAGCAATGCGCCGGCGCCGGACGCGTCGATCAGCGCGCGATGCTCGGTCACGCAGTGTTCGATCAGCGGCGCATACGCGCGCGCGATCTCCGCATGGCGCGCCGGATGCGAGTTGCGCCAGTAGCGGTACAGGAACGGAATCAGTTTCGGCAGCGCGCCAAAGTGATATCGGACATCGGGCGAGCGGTTGCACGCGTATTTCAGCAGCGTGCCGAAGCCGCGCGGAAACGCATACGGATACACGCCTTCGCGCTGGATCAGCCCGGCATTGCCGAGCGACGTCTCGTTGCCGGGCGCCTTGCGGTCGACGAGCGCGACCGACAGGCCGCGCTGTTGCAGGTGCACGGCAACGGACACGCCGATCATGCCGCCGCCGAGAACGAGCGTGTCGAATGTCATCGTGAGTGCCTCGGGGCGCGCGGCGCGGGCGTCAGGCGAGCGCGGTCACGGCGATCTCGACGTCGAGACCGGGTTTCATCAGCAACGCCTGCACACAGGCGCGGGTCGGCGCGTGGCCGGCCGGCACCCACGCGTCCCACACCGCATTGAAGGCGTCGAAGTGCGCGGCATCGCTGAGCCATATGTTGGCCGTCAGCACGCGGGTCTTGTCGATGCCGGCCGATGCGAGCAGCGCGTCGATGCGCGTGAGGATTTCGGTCGCCTGCACGGCGATCGGCGCGCCGGCCGTATCGGGCACCTGGCCGGCCAGGTGGACGAAGCCGTTCGCGATCACGACCTGGCTCATGCGCGCGCTCGTCTGCAGACGTTGGATTTCACTGGACATGATGGTTTGCACCTTCGCAAGGCCGGCCGCGACCGGCCGGGAAAATAAATGGCTGGGAAAGCCGCTGCCGTGTGCGGAATCGTCGGGCAACCGCCGCACGGGCGAGCTGCGCCGATACGCACACGTGTCGTTCACGCCGGCCGCACCGGCTCCGCGAGTTTCGCGCCGTCCGATGCTAGAGTGGCCGTCACGCCCACCGTCGGCGATTTCGACGAAAATTATCATATACGAGAAAATTTATTCTCGTATACGACAAAACCCGTATTCACGTCACGGACGCCGCGCCCCGTATCCGCATGCCCAAATCCACCGTCCCCGTTCCGCCGCCCACCGACGCCGCGCCGCAGCTCGACCACCAGACGGTCGGCGCGCGGCTGCGCGACGCGCGCAAGTCGCGCGGCCTGACGCTCGCGCAACTGTCCGAGCGCTCCGGTATCGCGGTGTCGACGATTTCGAAGGCCGAGCGCGGCGACATCGCGCTCACCTACGACAAGTTCGCGGCGCTCACGCATGCGCTAGCGCTCGACTTCGACACGATGTTCGGGCGCCCCGCGCCGGCCGGCGCGATGACGCCGTCGTTCACGCCGGCCGGCCAGCAGATGGTCTATGACACGCCGAACTACGCGTACGGGATGCTCGCGAACGACCTGACCGGCAAGCGGATGGTGCCCGTGCGCGGGCGCATTCATGCGCGCAAGCTGTCGGACTTCGCCGACTACATCCGGCACAGCGGCGAGGAGTTCGTGTTCGTGCTGAGCGGCGAGCTGGAGCTGCGCTTCGAGAACGGCCATGCGTACCGGCTCGGCGCCGGCGACAGCCTGTATTTCGACAGTGCGGTCGGGCACGTGTACCTGAGCCTCGGCGACACCGATGCCGAGGTGCTCGCGTGCTGCGTCGACGGCGATGCCAAGCGGCCGCGCGACGCGATCTGACGGTCTGAATGCGATCACGCGGCGGTGCCGAACGTCGCCGCGCAACACCGGGATTCCTATTACGATAAGGACGATGCATCCCGCGGCCCCAGCGGCTCGCGCCGGCATGCAAGACCATCAACCGGAACGACCCCGATGACGATCACCACCCGCCTGCTCGATGCGGCCGACGCCGCCCGTTTCCAGACCGTTCGCCTGCGTGCGGTCGACACCGCCCCCACCTCATTCCTGCCGACGCTCGACGAAGAATCCCAGGTGCCGGTCGACGAATTCGCGACGCGCATCACGCCGACCCGTGAACGTGCCGTGTTCGGCGCGTTCGACGGCGATACGCTCGTCGGCATCACGGGCGTGCGCCGCGATGCGCGCGTGAAGATCGCGCACAAGGCGACGATCTGGGGCGTGTTCGTCGATCCCGCGTATCGCGGGCAAGGCATCGCGCAAACGCTGCTCGAAAGCGCGACCACGCACGCGGCGCGGGAATGGGACTGCAAGCAGCTGATGCTGTGCGTGAACGAGGTCAACGCCACCGCGGAGCGGCTGTATGCGTCGCAAGGGTTCGTGCGGTTCGGGACGGAACCGCGCTCGATGTTCGTCGATGGGCGGTTCTACGACGAACACCACATGGTCAAGACGCTGGCGTAGCGTGCCGCTGCTGCGAACGGGAAGCGCCAGGCACCGCCAAGCGAGCACCCACTCACCGGCACCGCGCGTCGACGCTCCCGTCATTCGCAGCGACGTCGGCACACCATGGACCGGCGCCGAACACACGTCGAACGAAACAGCCCGAATGTGAGCACACACTAACTTTCCATGCAATACGACAGCGGCCAGTCGTGCCGCTGTCGGTTTATGCGCAAAAACTTTTATTGCAGCAACCCGGCCGGCCAGATCCTTACTTGTCTACCGCCGCCACCCCGCCGCCCGGGATCGTATCGTCCCCCGCCGACGCGACCGGTTCGAACATCAGCACCAGATCGCCCCGATAGCTTCCGTTGATCCCGGCTGCCCCGCGCGTAGCCGGCGCATTGGCACGGATCGTCAGGTTGCGGGTTTCGTCGTAGCCATTGATGCCGGGCTTGACCAGGGTGAGCGTGCGCGCGCCGTCGTGCGCGATGTCCGCGCCGCCGGCCTTGTCCGCCAGCACGACCTTCGCGTCGGTCATGTCGTAGCGGCCGTTCGACAGCCTCAGCGGCTGCAGCAGCGCGACGCGGACGTCGGGATTCGTCGTGTAGACGTGGATCGGCAGCGTTGCGCCGAACGTCTGCGGCGAACCGTCCGTCGCATTCAGCTCGACCACGCCATGGGCGGCCGCATCGCCCGAGGTCGACACGAACAGGCTGTCGCCAATGTGCGCCGTCAGCCGGATCGTCTTGACGACGGCGTGCGGCGACGTCGGGCCCGCCTGGGCGAGGCCGGTGAATGCAATGCATGCGCCCGCCGCGATGAGGTATTTGCCGATCTTCATTTTTCTATTCCATATTCAGGCCGTTTCGTGAAATCCGAACGCCGCCCATGAGCGGTTCGATTCGGACAAAACATTCCGCCCATTCCATTCAAAGTCGATATTCCAGTATCTCGAAATTTGAATGCAATATCCCCGTGGAATGCCATTTACGCCATTGCGCGCACGGGGCCGGCAATGCCCTTTCGCCAGCCTGCCCACCCTGCCGCCACCCTCCCGTAAGGCAGTATTCACCTAGCCATGTGGACATATTCACGCAACGACATGCGTCAACGATAGGTTGCGAAAAACCGGAATCAAATACATGGAAACCTTTATGCCGATTTCCGTTTTTTATTTACCTATGCTATCCCCCAATCAAATTGAATCGAATGGAAACATGAGCCTGGCCTTCGTGCTGCTCGCACGTCAACATGCGCATCATTGAATCACCGCGTCCGAGCACCTGCGTCCGCCTCCGTAATTCCGCCTCTATTCAGCCCCCCGCGCTCCGCGCTATCGTCTTCGTCATCCTCACAGCCCAGGAGCTGCCTTTGCCTTCCCGCCACGGAGTCGACCTCATCCGCGCCCGCGCGCTGTTCGATCGCGAGCGCCGTGCATTCACCGAAGCCATGCCGGTCTCCCGCGCCCTGTCCGCGGAAGCGTCCGAGCACTTGCTGTTCGGCGTGCCGTTGCACTGGATGCAGGACTGGTCGACGCCGTTCTCGCTGTATGTGAAAGAAGCGCGCGGCGCGACCTTCACCGACGTCGACGGCCACCGCTATGCCGACTTCTGCCTCGGCGACACCGGCGCGATGTTCGGCCACGCGCCCGAACCCGTCGCGCGGGCACTCATCGAGCAGGCCACGCGCGGCTACACGACGATGCTGCCGAGCGAGGATGCCGCGTGGGTGTCGCGCGAACTCGCGCGCCGCTTCAAGCTGCCGGTCTGGCAATTCGCGTTGAGCGCGAGCGACGCGAACCGCTTCGTGCTGCGCTGGGCGCGCGCGGCCACCGGCCGCAACACGATCGTCGTGTTCAACGGCTGCTATCACGGCACGGTCGACGACGTCTTCGTCGATCTCGTCGATGGCCGCCCCGTGCAGCGCGACAGCCTGCTCGGGCAGTCGTACGACCTGCTCGCGAACACGCGCGTCGTCGAATTCAACGATCTCGCCGCGCTCGAAGCCGCGCTGAAAGGCGGCGATGTCGCCTGCGTGCTCGCCGAGCCCGCGATGACGAACATCGGGATGGTGCTGCCCGATCCGGGCTTCTGGGAGGCCGCGCGCGAACTGACGCGCCGCCATGGCACGCTGCTCGTGATCGACGAAACGCACACGATCAGCAGCGGCCCGGGCGGCTATGCGGTCGCGCACGATCTCGAGCCGGACATGCTGGTGGTCGGCAAGCCGATCGCGGGCGGCGTGCCGTGCGCGGTGTACGGGTTCAGCGCCGAATTCGCGGAACGCGCGAAGCAGGCGAAGCTGAACGCGCCGCCCGGCCACTCGGGGATCGGCACGACGCTCACCGCGAACATGCTCGCGATGCATGCGATGCGTGCGACGCTCGCCGAAGTCGCGACCGACGCGGCCTATGCGCATATGTTCGAACTCGCCGCGCGGCTGGCGACGGGGCTCGAACAGGCGATCGCGAAACACAAACTGCCGTGGTGCGTGACGCGCATCGGTGCGCGCACCGAGTTTCAATTCGCGCCCGTGCCGCCGCGCAACGGCACGCTCGCCGGCGCGCAGCTCGACAGCGAGCTCGAACACATCGTGCACCTGTACCTGCTGAATCGCGGCGTGCTGATCACGCCGTTCCACAACATGATGCTCGTATGTCCGCAGACGACGGCCGATGATGTCGACCGGCTCGTCGCGCAGTTCGACGCGTGTCTCGGCGAGCTGGTGTGATGCAGTGACATTCGCGGCAGGCAACACATCGCGCGAGCGCGGCCACGATGTGTTGCCTGCGGCTGCGGCGTCGCTCGTGTCGCGTGACAGTGAAACGGACCGCCGCACAGCGAGCCGTTTCCCGTCGCATCCGCCTCATGCAGCGATGCGCTACGCCGCCTTCAACGCCTGCCGCGCCACCGCCTCGAAATACCGCGCGCCGATCGACAGGATCTCGTCGTTGAAGTCATAGCCCGCGTTATGCAGCGGCACGCCGCCGCGCCCGGCGGCCTCGCCGTTGCCGATGAAGACGAAGTTGCCGGGCACCGCCTGCAAGAACGCGCCGAAGTCTTCCGAGATCATCATCGGCTGGACGTTCGCATCCACGTTCTCCGCGCCCGCCACCTGCGCCGCGGCCCGCACGGCCGTGTCGACCCATTCCGGCGAATTCACCGTCGGCGCGAACTCGTGCGTGTACTCGAACGCGCAGGTCGCGCCGTGCGTGCGGCAGATCCCTTCGCTGATCTCGCGCATCCGCGTGGCCAGCAGCGCCTGCACGTCGCGCGAATAGCTGCGCGTGTCGCCCTTGATCGTCACCGTCGACGGCAGCACGTTGCGCAGCCCGTCGGTGATGAACTCCGTGCACGAGATCACGGCCTGCTCGCCCGGATCGAGATTGCGCGACACGATCGTCTGCAGCGCGAGCACGACCTGCGCGCCGATCACGATCGGATCGATGCCCATGTGCGGGCGCGCCGCGTGCGTGCCGCGCCCGTCGATCCGGATCACGAAGTTGTCCTCGCTCGCCATGATGCCGCCCGCACGCGTCGAGAACGTGCCCGCGCGCATGCCCGGCATGTTGTGCGCGCCGAAGATCGCATCGACCGGGAAGCGCTCGAACAGCCCGTCGGCCATCATCGCCTTCGCGCCGCGACCGTGCTCCTCGGCCGGCTGGAAAATGAAGCGCACGGTGCCGTCGAAATCCTTGCGCTCGGCCAGCAGCTGCGCGGCGCCGAGCACCATCGACATGTGGCCGTCGTGCCCGCACGCATGCATCTTGCCGGGCGTGCGCGACGCGTGTTCGCGGCCCGGCGCGTGCTCGGCGATGTTCAGCGCGTCCATGTCCGCGCGGATGCCGATCGCGCGCTTGCCGGTGCCGGCCGTCAGGTTCGCGACGAGCCCCGTGCCGCCGATCCCGCGATGCACGTCGAGCCCGAGCGTCGTCAGGATGCGCGCGACGTAGTCCGACGTGTTCACCTCTTCGAACCCCGTCTCCGGATGCTGGTGCAAGTGGCGGCGCCAGGCCTTCAGTTGCCCCTGCAGCGTGCTTTCTTCGGTTGCGTCCATCGCGTTGGCCTCGTCAGTCGTGGTCGATCGGGATCGGTCGGGATGTCGTTCAGGCCGCCACTGCCGCGCGGTCCAGCCAGGCGCGCTGCCGCGCGAGCACGGCATCGGCCGTTTCGCCGACGCAGTTCCGGTACACGGACGGCGCCGTCGCGCCTTCCGTATTGATCGCCAGCACGCGCGAGTGCGCATCGAGCCCCACCTGCCGCGCGAGCGCCGGGTCGCGCATCAGCACCTCGAGCCCCGCGACGCCGGCCGCGCCCGATTCGCCGGCCACGAGCGGCACGTCGCGTTCACTGCCGGCCGCGAGGCCGCGCATCGCCTGCACCGCGTCTTCGTCGTCGATCAGCATGAAGTAGTCGATGCACATCTCGAGGAAGTCCCACGCCAGCGGCGACGCCTCGCCGCACGCGAGCCCGGCCATCACCGAGTCGACGCTGCCGGTCGCCCTGGACGCGCGCCCCGCGAGCGCACTCTGGTACAGGCAGTCGGCCTGGCGCGGCTCGACGACGACGAAACGCGGCCGCTGCGCGCCGTCGCGCTCCCACAGGTAACTCGCGACGCCCGCGGCGAGGCCGCCCACGCCACCCTGCAGCAGCACGTGCGTGAACGGCCGCCCGTCGTCCTCAGCCGCCTGCGCGGCCGCCTCGGCGGCGATCACGCCATAGCCCTGCATCACGTCGCGCGGAATCGCTTCGTAGCCGTCGTACGACGTATCCGACACGACATACCAGCCGTTTGCCTGCGCGAGCTGCGCCGCGCAGACGACCGACTCGTCGTAGTTCCCCTCGATGCGCACGATCCGCGCGCCGTACGCGGAGATCGCGCGTTCGCGCTCGGCGTCGACGTTTGCGTGCAGCACGATCACGCACCCGCAGCCGATCGCACGCGCGGCGGCGGCGAGCGCGCGGCCGTGATTGCCGTCGGTCGCGCTGATCACCGTCAGGTCGGCCAGTTCCGCCGCGTAGCGGCCGGTGACGAGCCCTTGCGGATCGAGATCCTGCGTGCGTCGCAGCCGCTTCACGAGCCGCACCAGCGCGATCGGCGCACCAAGCGCCTTGAAGCTGCCGAGCGGCGAACGGCACGACTCGTCCTTCACGCTGACGCTCGCGACGCCCAGCCGCGCGGCGAGATCGGGCAGCGCGCGCAGCGGCGTGCGCGCGTTGCCGACGAGCGGCCAGTGCGACAGCCACGCGCCGCTCTCGTCGGCCGATGCGATGTTCATCACGCGGCGCAGCGCGTGGGGATAGGCGGCGCGCGAGGCGCGGGGGTTGGCGATCAGCATGGCGGGCAGCACTCCGTGAGTCGGTTCGGGTCGGGCGCGCACGGGTTGCACGCGCCGCCGGTTCGAAAAATAATATTGCGCATGCGGATCAATAAAATCGCCAAATCGGCGGCCGCCACGCAAAAATTTCTCATTCTTTCGAGGCTTCACGCGCCATCATGACCACCCCACTCGATGCGTTCGATCGCAAGCTGCTGATGGAAATCCAGCGCGACGCGCAAACGCCGCAAAGCGAACTCGGCGCGCGCGTCAACCTGTCGACCGCGGCCGTGAACCGGCGCCTGAAACGTCTCGCCGACGAAGGCGTGATCGAGCGCTACACGGCCGTCGTCGCGCCGGACAAGGTCGATCATCCGCTGACGATCGTCGTCAACGTAGAGGTCGAAAGCGAGCAGATCGACCAGCTCGACGCGATGAAGCGGAGCTTCGAGCGCTGCCCGCAGATCCAGCAGTGCTACTACGTGACGGGGGAATGGGATTTCGTGCTGATCCTGGCCGTGCGCAACATGGATCAGTACAACGCGCTCACGCGCGAGCTGTTCTTCGCGAACAACAACGTGAAGCGGTTCAAGACGCTGGTGAGCATGAGCCGCGTGAAGGTTGGGCTCGAAGTGCCGGTCGAACCGGGCGAATAAGTGAACAGTTGCACACATGAGGCGACCGGCGCACGAATGCATGCGCCGGCCGCCTCCCATCGACGGCTACGTCAGCGACAACTGAAGCTCGCCGCCGAATTCACGTCGCCCGATCCGTTGTAGCGCGCCACCTGCGGATACGGGCACAGCGGCCGCGTACGTCCCGCGCCCCATGACGCTGGCACGTCCGCATTCGGCACCGCGTTCGTCGCATCGCGCGCGGTGGCCACCACCGCACCCGGCGCCTGCCCCTGTTCGACCCACGCGACGAGCGGCGTCAGCAGGTCGAACTGGTCGGCCGCCGGGCCGCCCGAGCAATGGTTCATCCCCGGCACCGGATAGAAGCGCGCGAAATCCGACGCATCGCCGCCGTTCGCCTGCGCAACCCGCGAGTACCAGTCGCGCGTATCGTCGAACGAGAACACCGGGTCGCCGGTGCCGTGATAGACCAGCAGCTTCGCCCCGCGCGTCTTCAGCGCGGACAGGTTGGTCTCGTCGGGCGGCGTCATGAACGTCCACGCGGATTGCGTGTACACGCCGCTGGTCGCGAAGATCGCCGGCGCGTCGTTGTCCATGTCGAAGCCGAGCGCGAAACCGGGCAGGTTCGCGAGCGCCGCGGCGGTTTTCGGCGGCGACATGAACGTGAACGCCATCGCGGCCGGGTCGAGCGTGATCGAATTCGACTGCTTCCACGCGGCCCAGCCGCCGCCGGCGATGCCCGGATCGTACGGAAAGCCCGCGTAGAGCGCCGTGCCCGCGCTGTTGCGTGCGCCGGTGAACACGTTCTCGAGCGCGGTCTTCTGCGCGGTCGTCAGGCAGGCACCCGTGCGCGTGCCGTTCGCGCAGGTCGGGATGTCCGTATCGACGCTGAAGTGCGCCTGGCACGCGGCAACGTCCTGCACCATCCCGTCGGCCGCGCCGTCGAGCGCATCGCATTTCTCGAGGATCTTCGCGCCGACGAACTGCCGCTCCGCGTCGGTGAAGCCGCTGCGGATATCCGGCAGCCCGTTCGAGCCGGTCGCCGATGCGATCTTCGCGAACTGCTGCGCGCCGTACATCTCGCCGATCGCCGCCTTCGGCAGATGAAAGCCCGGATCGCCCGCGATGATGCCGTCGTAGTCCGCCGGGTTGCGCACCGCCGTGACCATCGCGTGACGGCCGCCGTTCGAGCAGCCGCCGAAATAGCTGCGGTCGGGCGCCTTGCCGTACGCGAGCCGGATCACCTGCTTGGCCATCGGCGTGAGCGCATCGACCGCGCCGTAGCCGTAGTCGATGCGCGCCTGCGGATCGAGGCCGAACAGCGGGTTCTGCGCGGCGCTGTGCCCGGAATCCGAGCTGATCACCGCGAAGCCCTGGTTCAGCGCGTCGGTCAGCGGCCCGCCGCCGCCGATCTCACCGGTCGCGGTCACGACGTTGCCGTCGAGGCCGCCGTTCGCCTGGTAGAAGAAGCGGCCGTTCCACGCCTTCGGCAAGCGCATTTCGAAGCCGATCGCATAGGTCTTGCCGTCGACCGTGCTCACGCGCTCGTTCATCTTCCCTTCGATCACGCAGTGCTCGGCGATCGGCTTGCCGGCCACCGTGAGCGCGCCGGCAGCCGCGGTCGTCACCGACGTGAACGACGTGTTCGCATACGCGAGCTTCGCGGCGAGCGCGTCGCAGGTCTGCGCCATCGCGGCCGGTGTCGCGGCGCTCAGGTGCGTCGGTGCGGAATTCACCGAATCGTCGCCGCCGCAACCGGCGAGCATCGCGGCGGCGGACAGCGGCGCAATACAGAGGAATGCAGATTTCCTGTTCAAGATAACTCCCGTTCGGTTCGTCACGCCGGTGAATCAGAACATGTGCCGCACGCCGACCATCGCGCCGAGCTGCCCCATCCCTTCGCCGGGTGTCGTGCCGGGCCCGCCGCCGCTGACCGAGTAGCGCGCATGCGCGCTGTTCCACAGATACGACGACTGTGCGTAGACCGCCGTGCGCTTGGTCAGCAGATAGGTCGCGCGCAGCGTGGCCATCGTCGCGCGCGTGTCGTGCGCGCTGTTGATGATCCGGTAGCCTTCGCCGTCGACGACGAAATCGGGCTTCACCGCATACGACGCGCCGACGAAGAACAGGTCCGAATGCGCGCCGGCCGCGGCCGGCGAACCGGTCGACACGCGCCGCCCGATCCAGCCCGCGCCGATCTTCGCGCCGGCCGCCTGCGCATACGCGCTCACGTGCGCGCGCGCGTCCTTGCCGCCGCTGCTGGTGAACGGAACGGGCGCCACGCCGTCGAAGAAGTTCGCGGCCGCGCCGGTGCCGCCGCGCTGTTCCTCGTACGACGCCGCCGCACCGAAGTACGCGCTGTCGTACTTGAGCATCACCGACCAGTTGCGGCACTGCACCGCGTCGCCCGGCACTTGCCCCGCGCACGTGCCCTGCCCCGGCGAGTTGCCGGTGCCCGCGCCGTCGCGGCCGAACGAATACGCGGCGCCGAACGTCACGCCGCGATACGCGCCGACGTAGGTCACCGCGTTGTCGGCGCGGCCGTTCGGCACGTACGCGTCGAACGAGCCGAGCCCGTAGATGTCGGGGCCGATGATGTCCGCGCCCTGCAGCGCGAGATAGGTCATCGTGTACTGACGGCCGAACGCGAGCGTGCCGAAACCGCTCTTCAGCCCGACGAACGCCTGGCGCCCGAACAACCGGCCGCCCTGGCCGAGATCGCCGCCGCGCACGTTGAAGCCGCTTTCGAGCGTGAACACCGCCTGATAGCCGCCGCCGAGATCCTCGGTGCCGCGCAGCCCCCAGCGCGACGGCAGCTCGCCCGTCACGCCCGGCATCCGCACGACGTGGTCGCCGGCCGCGTTCGCGTGCGACACGTATTCGACGCCCGTGTCGATGATCCCGTACAGCGTCACGCTCGACTGCGCGTGCGCGACCGGCGCGGCAAATGCGCAGCACGCGCCGGCGGCCAGCAGGCCGTTCCTTGTCTTCGTTTTCATTCGTTGCGTCTCCAGACCTTGAGTAAGCGCGCTCTGACGGCGCGCATTGATAAAAACGAACCGTCAGTCGCCGGCTTGCGGGCGGCGAATCAGCACGAATGCAGCGAAGGCCGCGACGAGCGTGACGGGGATGCTCGCGCCGATCACGACCGGCGCGCTGCGGCCCGCGGCCAGCAGCGTCGCAGCCGCGAGCGGCCCGACGACGGAACCGAGCCGGCCGACGGCCACCGCCGCGCCGACACCCGTGCCGCGCATCGCGGTCGGGTAGTAGATCGCCGCGAGCGCATACAGCACCGACTGGCCGCCGACCACGAACATCCCGGCCGCGAACGCGGCGGCCGCGAGCGACGCGAAGCCGGGCGCGGCCGCGAGCGCGGCGAGCGACAGCACGATCCCGATATACATGCCGCCCACCACGCGCGACGCGCGCATCCGGTCGAGCGCCGCGCCGATGCCGAGCGCACCCAGCCCCGCGCCGACGTTGAACGCGATCTGCACGAGGCCGACGTGTGCGCGATCGAGCCCGCGCGAGGCCATCAGCGACGGCAGCCAGTTCAGCAGGAAGTACAGGACGATCAGCGTGCAGAAGTAGCTGACCCACAGCGCGACCGTCGACGTCGTGCGGCCGTCGCCGAACAGCGTGCGTGCGACGCTGGACCGCGCGGCCGGCGTGCCCGCTACGTCGAGATACGCACGCGATTCCGGCAGGAACCACACGAGCAGCGGCACGAGCAGCAGCGGCCCCACGCCGCCGACGTAGAAGATGTGTCGCCATTCGGTGTCGCCCGCGAGCAGCACGCCGATCACCGACGCGATCACGCCGCCGAACGGGATCCCGCAGTACATCGTCGCGACCGCGCTGCTGCGCGAGCGCGGCTCGACCGCTTCGGACGACAGCGCGATCAGGTTCGGCATCGCGCCGCCGAGGCCGATGCCGGTCAGCACGCGCACGACGACGAGCATCGCGAACGTCGATACCTGCGCGGTCGCGAGCGACAGCAGCCCGAACAGCACGACCGATGCGATCAGCACGCGCTTGCGGCCGATCCGGTCGGCGAGCCGCCCGCCGAGCATCGCGCCCGGCAACAGCCCGAAGGTGCCCGCGCTGAACGCGATGCCCATCTGCGATACGGACAGCCCGAATTCGCGCGCCATGCGCGGCGCGGCGACGCCGACCGACTGCAGGTCGAGCCCCTCGAGGAGGGCGATCGCGAAACACAGCGCGAGCGTGGTCGCGACCGTGGGTTTTTCGGCAACGTAAGTGTTCATCCTGTCTCCAGTCCCATGTCTTGTAGTCGGTCAGCCCGGTAACGGCCGCCGCGCGCCGTCGCCGGCCAGTGGCGATGCGGCGCGCAAGGTGTCGTCCGAACGGCCGCCTTTATCAGGCAACCTGATTCACTGGCCGCAAGCATGCCTGCCGGTATCGTGGCCGGCCGGTCGTTGTGCGTGCTTGTTGCTGCTTACTGCTCGCGCGTACTGCTTACGCGTAAATCACGTCGGGATCGCGCCGCGCCGGGTCATACAGCGCGTCGATCGTCGCCGCGCGATGCTTCTGCACGGCCGCCTGGTTCAGCGAACCCTTGTCGGTCACTTCGCCTAGATCGAGCGACGGCGGCGTGTCGATCAGCCGGATGCGCGCGACGAACGTCGAACCGCCGCTCGCCTGCCGGTTCAGCTCGACGAGCCATTGCTCGAACACCGCGCGCACGGCCGGCGCGCGCAGCACGTCGGTCACCGACGCATCGGCCGCGAGCCGCGCCAACGCACGGCACGCGTCGACGCGCGGAAACACCAGCAGCCCGATGTCGTCGCGATTGATCCCGGTGACGACCACGTCCTGCACGTACGGCGCACCGCTCGACACCGCGTTCGCGCGCAATGGCCCGACGCTCACGAAGGTGCCGCTGCTCAGCTTGAAATCCTCGGTCAGCCGCCCGTCGAACAGCAGCCCGAGCTCCGGCCGCGCCGGATCGGCGAACACGCCCGCATCCCCGCTGCGGTAATAGCCTTCGTCGTCGAACACGTCGCGCGGATCGACGTCCGCGTGCCAGTAGCCACGCATCACGTTCGGCCCCTTGAAACGCAGTTCGAGCTTGCCGCCGCACGGCACGAGCTTCGCGTCGCAGCCGGGCGCGGGCAGCCCGATATAGCCGGCGCGCATCAGCGGCCCCGTCGTGAACAGGCACGACGGCGACGCCTCCGTCATCCCGAGGCCGGCCATGATCCGGATCCGCTCGCCGCAATGCGCGTGGGTCACGCGGTCGAGCCGGTCCCACGCGGCCTGCGACAGGCCCGCGCCGCCGAAGAAATACAGCTTCACGCGCGAGAAGAACGTGTCGCGCAACTCGGCATCGCGTTCGAGCGCGGCCGTCAGCTCTTCCCAGCCTTTCGGCACGTTGAAGTAGATCGTCGGCGCGATCTCGCGCAGGTTGCGTACGGTTTCGTCGAAGCGGCCGGGCATCGGGCGGCCGTCGTCGATATACAGCGAGCCGCCGTTGTACAGCGCGATGCCGAGGTTGTGACTGCCGCCGAACGTGTGATTCCACGGCAGCCAGTCGACCAGCACCGGCGGTTCGCGCGTCAGTTCGGGCATCGTCTGGCGCAGCATCTGCTGGTTGCTGCACAGCATCCGGTGCGTGGTCGGCACGGCCTTCGGCTGCTTCGTCGAGCCGGACGTGAACAGGATCTTCGCGAGATGATCGGGGCCGACCGCCGCGTGGATCGCGTCGATCGTGCGCGGAGGGGTGGCGAGCAAGTGCGAGAGCGGCACCGCGCGGCCCTTTCCGTCGGCGTCGACATCGGCATCGTCGTCGCGTGCGACGATCAGCGCCGCATCGGCCGGCAACACGGCGTCGAGCGCACGCGCGAACGGCGCGCGTTCGGCGACGAACACCGCACCCGGCTTCAGCACGCCGAGCGTATGACGCAGCTTGCCGTAGTCGGTCGATACCAGCGAATACGCGGGCGAGATCGGCGAGTACGGCACGCCGGCCAGCATCGCCGCGAACATCAGCTGCAGATGCTCGAGATCGTTGCCGGACAGCACCGCGAGCGGACGCTCGGCCGACAGCCCGAGATCGACGAGGCCCTGTCCGAGCGCGCGGGCGCGGTCGAGCATCTGCGCGTAGGTGATCTCGATCCAGCGGCCGTCGTCGCCGCGCTTCGCGGCCAGCACGCGATCGGGATGCGCTTGCGCGCCGTTCACGAGGCAGTCGGTCAGGCGCGTCGGGTAGTCGCCGAGCGGTTCGCGCGAACGCAGGTACCACGCGCCGTTTTCCGCGCGACGAATCTCGGCCGCGCCGACGGCGACGGCCGCCGCGCGATAGCGCACGCCGCCGGTATCTTGTGCGGCCTCGCCCGGAGGCTTCGCTACATTCATCGTCGCCTCGCTCATATCGGGTAATGCCGCGGCGTGGTCTGCACGGTGATCCAGCGCAGCTCGGTGAATTCGGCGATCGATGCACGGCTGCCGAAGCGGCCGTAGCCGCTCGCCTTCGTGCCGCCGAACGGCATCTGCGCCTCGTCGTGTACGGTCGGGCCGTTGATGTGGCAGATCCCCGATTCGATCCGTCGCGCGACCGCCATCGCGCGCGCGATATCGCGGCTGAACACGCTCGACGACAGCCCGAACTCGCTGTCGTTCGCGAGCGCGACCGCTTCGTCGTCGCTGTCCGCGCGCAGGATCGCGACGACCGGCGCGAACGATTCCTCGCGATACAGACGCATGTTGCGCGTCACGCCATCGACGATCGCCGGCTGCATCGTCGCACCTTCGACGCGACAGCCGAGCGGCAGATTCGCGCCATGCACCCGCGCATCCTCGACGAGCGACGCCGCGCGCGCGGCGGCCGCCGCGTCGACCATCGTGCCGAGCGGATGGCCGGCCAGCGGATCGCCTGCGACCAGCGTGCGCGCCTTCGCGGCGAGGCGTTCGACGAGCGTATCGGCAACCGCCCGCGCCACGATCACGCGCTCGGTCGACATGCAGATCTGCCCCTGGTTGAAGAACGCGCCGAACGCGATCGCATCGACGGCTGCGTCGAGATCCGCATCGTCGAGCACCAGCACCGGCGCCTTGCCGCCGAGTTCGAGCAGCACCGGTTTCAGGTGCGCCGCCGCGTGGCGCGCGATGATGCGCCCGACATGCGTCGACCCGGTGAAGTTGATGCGCTTCACGTGCGGATGCGCGATCAGCCGCTCGACGAGTTCGGGTGCGTCGGCCGCCGCGTGCGTGATCACGTTGACCACACCCGCGCCGAGCCCCGCTTCATCCAGCACCGCGCCGATCAACGCATGCACGCCGGGGCACGCTTCGGATGCCTTCAGCACGACCGTGTTGCCGCACGCGAGCGGCATCGCGAGCGCGCGCGTGCCGAGGATCACCGGCGCGTTCCACGGCGCGATGCCGAGCACGACGCCGCACGGCACGCGCATCGCGAGCGCGAGATTGCCGGGCACGTCGGACGGGATCACGTCGCCGGCGATCTGCGTCGTCATCGACGCGGCCTCGCGCAGCATGTTCGCCGCGAGCGTCACGTTGAAGCCGATCCAGCCCGGCGTCGCGCCGGTTTCGGCCACGCCGGTCGCGATGAACGCGTCGATGCGCGCGTCCATCAGGTCGGCCGCCTTCAGCAGCAGCCGGCGGCGCTCGGTCGGCGCGAGCGCCGACCAGGCGGGAAACGCGCGGTGCGCGGCGTCGATCGCCGCGTCGGCGTCGGCGAGGCCGGCCGCCGGCGCGCGCGACGCCAGCGCGCCCGTCGCGGGGTTGAAGCGGTCGAAAGTGCGGCCGTCGCGAGCGTTGCACCACTCGCCGGCGATCAGCATCCGTCTGTCGGTCATGTTGTCTCCTGCCTTGCCTGTCTCTTGCGATTACGCCGGCGGGGAAGCCGGCGGCTGCGTCCGCGCTTGTATCAGCGCTTGTAAGCCTGCAGGCCCGGCTTGATCGTCTTGTCGTCGAGGAACTGCTTCAGACCCTGCTCGCGGCCGCGCTCCGGGTCACGCAGCTGCGCCTGGTCGAGCTTCGCATACAGGTAATCCTCGCACTGTTCCCACGTGAGTTCGCGCGAACGCTTGAAGCCGTGCTTCGCCGCGCGCAGCACGACCGGGTTCTTGTCCATCAGACGCGCGGCGAGCGCAATCGTCGCTTCACGCAGTTCGGCCAGCGGCACGCTGCTGTTCACGAGGCCCATGTCCGCTGCTTCGGTGCCGGTGAACGTGTCGCCGGTCATGATGTAGTGCAGCGCGCGGCGGTGCCCGACCGTGTCGGCCATCGCCTTGCTGACGAGGTTGCCCGGCGGGATGCCCCAGTTGATCTCCGACAGCCCGAACACCGCTTCGTCGGCCGCGATCGCGAGGTCGCACGCGACGAGCGGCGAGAAACCGCCGCCGAAGCACCAGCCGTTCACCATCGCGATCGTCGGCTTGTTGTACATCCGCAGGCGGCGCCATTGCCATTCCGATGCGTCGCGGCGCACTTTTTCCTGCAGCGCGTCGGAGCCGCCGTCGATCTCGCGGAAATATTCCTTCAGATCCATGCCGGCCGTCCACGCGGCGCCCGCACCGGTCAGCACCAGCACCTTCGCCTCGTCGTCGAACTCGACTGCGTCGAGGACTTCCAGCATCTCCCGGTTCAGCGTCGGGCTCATTGCGTTGCGCTTCTCGGGGCGATTCAACGTCACCCACGCGATGCCGGCCTCCACGTTCACTTCAACGGTCTGCCAGCGGTTGTCGTACTTGCTCATGTCTGTTCCTGTCGTTCGTTTCCAGTGCGATTCGGTGCGCAGCATTCCTGCTGCGGACGGCTTCATTTAATATCAGGCTACCTGATATTGCAAGCGGCACGAGCGCCGGTGTAAACCCGGAGCGGAACGCGGAGAAAGCGGCGGGGAAATCAGGGAGCGGTCGGGCGGCCGTCGATGGCGCGGACGAAGCGAGCGCGGGCCCGGCGGGCCCGTGTCGTGAAAATCGGGGAAGCGGTCAGCCGCGCAGGTTGCGCGAGAACAGTTCGAGCGCGCGCTGCACGTGCGCGGCGTCGTCGGCCGAGATGTCACCGAGCATGCGTTTTTCGAGCGGGCGCAGCACGGCTTCACATTCACGCAGCATCGCCGCGCCTTCGTCGGTCAGCGTCAGCAGGATGATGCGGCCGTGCGACGGGTCGGCTTCACGCGTGACGAAACCGCGGGCGGCCATCACGCTCATCACTTCATTCGCCGATTGCGGCGTGATCCACGAGCGCTCGGCCAGTTGCGCGTTCGACGATGCGCCGCGCGCCTCGAGCACCGACAGCGCCGTGTACTGCGCGAGCGTGATGCCAAGCGGGGCGAGCGCGTCGGTCATGTGGCGGCGCAGCAGCCGGTCGAGACCGCCGATCACGTAGGTCAGGCGCTGCTGCACGCGCGCCTTCGGCTTGTCTCCCGTTGCGCGGGCGGCGGGCTTCGTGGCGTTCTTCGGATTCGCGGGTTTGGTCGGTGCGGAACTCATGGTGCGGGCGGGATGGAATTGCGGGCCATCTTACCAGCACGTCGGGAGGGGAACAGGGCGTTCCAGGCATGCCGGACAGCCGCTGCGCACTCACGCGCGCATGGCGAACCGCCGGCCCGGCCGCGAAACCCGCTGCGTCAGCGGCATCCCATTAACGGCTTTCCGTATGCACTCAGCCGCGCGGCGTTCCCGCAAACCGCGCCGTCGGCAACCCCGCGTGCCGCGTCTGCGCGACGAACATGCCGCCTGCGTGCGGGTCGTCGGCCAGCGCATCGTCACTCAACCCGATGCGCGCGCTCGTCACGTACAGGCGGCCCTCACCGTCGAGCGCCGTGCAACTCGGCTGCGCGGTCGGTACAGCCACGCGATCCGTCTCGACACCGTCCGGCCCGTAGCGCACGACCCGCCGGCCACCCCACTGCGCATTCCACAGGCCGCCGTCGCGATCGACGATCGAGCCGTCCGGGTCGCCATCTGGATCGATCAGCCGCGCGAACGGCCGCACGTTGGCGACATCGCCGCCCGCACGGTAATCGCAGACGAAGATCTCGCGCACGAGCGAATCGCAAAAGTACATCTTCGTGCCATCCGGCGAGAACCCGATGCTGTTCGCAATCGCGGCCGCAGGCAACGCAAGCCGTTCGAGCGTGAGATCGGCATTGAGCCGATAGAACCCGCCAACCGCGCGCGGCGGCTCGCTGCCTTCGTCCTTCATCCCGAACACGAACGCGCCGGAACCGTCGCAGCGCCCGTCGTTCAGCCGCGTCGGCAGCTCGGATTCGACGTCGACGATCCGCGTGAACGCGCCGCTGCGCAAATTGAAGAACGCGAGATGCGTCGCGAGCCCGACGAGCAGCACGTCCGGGTCGTCGGTCAGCGCGAAGCACGCGAGCCGCTCGGGCATCGCCCACGGCGTGAGGTCGGAGCCATCCGCACGGCAGCGCCACAGTTGCGCGCCTTCGATGTCCACCCAATACAGCGCGTGCGTCCTGTCGCACCACGTCGCGCCTTCGCCGAGCATGTTGCGGGTGTCCGCCAGCAGCGTCGCCTGCCCCGCCGGATGAATCTGTTGCATGCCGTCTCCCGATATCTGTCGCTTATGCAGGCGGCCGCGCGTTCGCCAGGGTCAGATCTTCATCGCGCGCCGCTGGTTGCGACGATACTGGTCGAACAGCACCGCGAGCAACAGAATTCCGCCGCGTATCAGATATTGGTAAAACGTCGGCACGTTCAGCAGGCTCATCGCATCCTGCACGGAGCCCATGATCAGCACGCCGACCAGCACGCCGGAGATCGTCGCGACGCCGCCCGTCAGCGACACGCCGCCCAGCACGCACGCGGAAATCACACCGAGTTCGAGCCCGACCGACGTCTTCGGGTCGCCGAGGCTCATCCGCGACGCGAGCATCACGCCGGCAAAACCCGTCACGAGCCCCTGCAGCACGAACACGGTGATCTTGATGCGCATCACCGGCAGCCCCGCGAGCAGCGCGGCCTCGCCGTTGCCGCCCACCGCGAGCACGTTCTTGCCGAACACCGTCTTGCGCAGCAGGAAGCCGAACACGACGAAGCCGACGATGTTGCTCCAGATCGGATACGAGATGCCGAGGAACGAGCCGCCGCCGAGATCGAAGAAGCGTTCCTCGGAGATCATCACCGCGTCGCCGTTCGACGTGATGAACGCGAGCCCGCGCACGACTTCCATCATCGCGAGCGTGACGATCAGCGAGTTGATCCGCCAGCGCGCGATCAGCACGCCGTTGACGAGCCCGACCGCGCCGCCCGCGAGCACGCCGCCCGCGATGCCGAGCACGACGCTGTGCGTCGCGGTGATCAGCGTCGACGCGACGACGCCCGAGAACGCGACGATCGACGCGACCGACAGGTCGACCTCGCCGAGCGCGAGCACGAACATCATCGTCACCGCGATCGAGCCGATCAGCGTGACCGACAGCAGCAGGCCCTGGATGTTGCGCGGCGTGAGGAAGTCCGGCACGGTCAGCGACAGCGTCGCGAACAGCACGAGAAACACCATCACGATGCCGGAGCGGTTGATCAGCTGCCACACGCCGCCGCGCGCTCGCGCAGGTACGACGGCGGCATCGGGGGACGGGGAAGTGCGTTGGGGTTGCATTGCCTGGCTCATGTCGTTTGCATCCGGTTGATCGTTGCGGGGCGCTAGCGCGGCAGCGCGAGCTTGATCAGCGCGTCGGGCGTCGCCTGCGCCTTCGCGACCTCGCCCGCGATCCGCCCTTCCTTCATCACGATGATCCGGTCCGACACGCCGATCACCTCGGCCAGGTCGCTCGACACGAGGATCACCGTGCGGCCCGCTTCCGCGAGTTCGTAGAACAGGTTGTAGATTTCCGCGCGCGCGCCTACGTCGATGCCGCGCGTCGGCTCGTCCATCAGGAACACGTCGATGCGCTCGGCCAGCCAGCGCGCGAGCACGACCTTCTGCTGGTTGCCGCCGGACAGCGCGCCGATCGGCGTGTCGCCGTCGCGGGTCTTGATCGCGAGCCGCTCGATGTAGCGTTGCGCGAGTTCGCGTTCGCGCCGCCCGTCGAGCAGCACCCGCGCCGGGCTGAAATGCCGGCGCGCGCTGATGTTCAGGTTGTCGGCCACCGACGCGATCGCGACGATGCCCTCCTGCTTGCGGTCTTCCGGGCACAGCGCGAGGCCGGCGCGCACCGCGTCGCGCGGGCTCCCGAACGCCACCCGCTTCCCGTTCAGCTCGACATGCCCCGCGCTCGGGCGCGCGGCACCGTACAGCAGCTTCATCAGCTCCGAGCGGCCCGCGCCCACGAGCCCGAAGAAGCCGACGATCTCGCCGCGCCGCGCGGTGAACGACACCGGCTCGGACAACCCGGGCCCCACCAGCCCCTTCGCCTCGATCAGCACGTCGCCGGCCGGGCGCGGCCGGTAGCCGTACACGTCCTCGATCGAGCGGCCGACCATGCAGCCGATCAACCGGTCGCGGTCGAGATCGGTGACGGAATCGAACGTGTCGATGCGGCGGCCGTCACGGAACACCGTCACGCGGTCGCACAGTTCGTACACTTCCTCCATCCGGTGCGTGACGTAGATGATCGCGCGCCCTTCCGCGCGCAGCGCGCGGATGATCCGGAACAGCTGCGTCGTTTCGCGCGCGGACAGCGAACTCGTCGGCTCGTCGAACGCGATCACGCGCGCGTCGCGCATCAGCGCCTTGCCGATCTCGATCATCTGGCGCTGGCCGATCGACAGGTACTTCACCGGAATACCCGGATCGATATGCTCGCCGAGCCGCTCCAGCGCATCGAGCGCGCGCGCGGCAAGCGTGCGTTCGTCGACCACGCCGAGCCGGCTCGGCAGTTGCCCGAGCATCAGGTTTTCGGCGACCGTCAGCTCGGGCACCAGATGCAGCTCCTGGTAGATGATCGCGATGCCGGCCTCCAGCGCCGCGCGCGTCGACGCGAAGCGCTGCACCGTGCCGTTCAGCGTCAGCGTGCCGGCCTGCGGCTGGTTCACGCCGGACAGCACCTTCAGCAGCGTCGACTTCCCCGCGCCGTTCTCGCCCATCAGCCCGTGCACTTCGCCCGCGCGCACCGACAGCGACACAGCGTCGAGCGCGCGCACGCCCGGGAACGTCACCGTGATGCCGTCGAGCGCGAGCAGCGGGCCGCCCGGCGGCGTCTCGGCGGCATCGTTGCCGGATACGGCCGTCATCGTCTGCGTCGTCATCGCGTTCTCGCCTCGTGCGCTCAGATGCCGAGCTCGGCACGCACCGCCTGCCAGTTCGCACGCGTCATCAGCTTGCCACTCGTCTGCGTGTCGGCCGGCGGCGTCTTGCCGTCGCGAATCCATTCGACGAGGTTCTGCGTGCTGTCCTTGCCGTGATTCGTCGAGCTGACCGCGATCGTCCCGTAGAAGCCGGTCGGCTCCTTCTTCTGGAATTCGGCGAACGCCTCGCCCGCTCCGTTGATGCCCACGCCGATCACGTCGGCCGCCGGGATATGCAGCTGCTCGGTCGCGCGCACCGCGCCGAGCACGGTTTCCTCGTTCAGCGCGTAGACCACCCACTTCTTCACGTTCGGATGGCGCGCGAGCACCGGCGCGGCCGCGCTGAAGCCGCCTTCGTCGTCGGTCGTCTTCTGCGGCGCGTCGAAGATGTTCTCCTTGCGGAAACCGTTCGCGAGCAGCGCCTGCGTCGCGCCGTCGGTGCGCAGCTTCGCGGTCGGCAGCTCGTAGTTCGTGATCCGCAGCGCGCCGACTTCCTCGGGCTTCCAGCCGCGCCGTTTCATCTCGTCGGCAATCGCCTGGCCGACCTGGTTGCCGATCTTGGTCGCCGACATCCCGAGGTGCGGCACGTTCGGCAGCGGCTTGCCGGTCGAATCGACGAGTTGGTCGTCGACGGTCACGAACTTCATGTTGTAGCGCTTCGCGCGTGCGGCGATCGCCGGGCCGAGGCGCACGTCCGGCGCGCAGATCACAAAGCCCTGCGCGCCCTGCGAGCCGAGGTTGTCGATCGCGGCCAGCACCTTCTCGCCGTCGGGCGTGCCGATCTTCACGACCGAGAAATTCTCCTTCTGGCCAAGCGCGGACGCCGCGTTCTGCTCGTTGATGAACCACGCCTGCTCGGGCATCTTCACCAGGAAGCCGATCTTCAGCGGTGCGTCTGCGCGCGCGGCGCCCTGCATGCCGAGCGGCGCGATGCACAGTGCGGCAAGCAGCGCGCGCAAGGTATGGCGGCGGATCGTGTGAGTCGTGCGGTTCATGCGGTGTCTCCTTGATATCGGCTTATGCCGTAATGATTCGTCGTGTGCGATCGCGCCGCGGCGCGCCCGCGTGATCAGCGGCCGAACGCGTCGGTCTGCACGCGCCGGCCGAACAGGAACGCATCGGCGACGAGCCGCAGCGGCCGCACGTCGACGTCGCTTTCGCCACGCGCGATCAGCGCATGGAAGTGCGCATACAGCGCCGGATACTCGCGTTCGGGGCCGAGCTCGACCGGCTCGCCCGCGATCGACAATTGCGCGCCGCCGCGGCTGATCGCGAGCACGCCGTCGGCCGTGTCGACCGCGATCTCCCATTGCTCGACCGGGCCGTGCCGCCAGTCGAATTCCGCGCGCACCGGCACGCCGTCGGTATCCGCGCAATCGAGTTCGGCGGCGATCGGCGTCTGCACGTCGCTCGGCACGATGAGCGTCGCCTCGCGCAGCACGAGCTCGCGCGGCAGGATGCGCGTAACGATCGACAGCGCGTTGATGCCCGGGTCGAACACGCCGAGGCCGCCCGGCTCCCAGATCCATTGCTGCCCCGGATGCCAGCGCCGCACGTCTTCCTTCCAGCGCACCTGCACCGCGCGGATCGCGCGCGTCGCGAGCCAGGCGCGGGCGGGCTCCACCGCACTCGCGCAGCGCGAATGCCAGGTCGCGAACAGCGTGAGGCCGCGCTCGCGCGCAAGCGCTTCCAGCACGGCCACTTCGCCGAGCGTCGCGCCCGGCGGCTTCTCGAGCATCACGTGCTTGCCGGCTTCGAGCGCGGCGCGCGCCTGCGCATAGCGCACCTGCGGCGGCGCGCACAGCGACACGGCGTCGAGCTCGCGCTCGGCGGCAAGCAGCGCGCGCAGGTCGCGATAGTTGCGCACGCCGGCGACTTCCGCGTGGCGGCTCGCGCACGCGGTCAGCTTGAAACCCGGTTCGGCGTCGATCGCCGGCAGATGCTGGTCGCGCGCAATCTTGCCGATGCCGACGACCCCCAGCGAAACCTGATCACTCATCGTGCATGCCTCCTTCGCGAATCGTTCGGTGACCGTTCAGTGCGCCCAGCGCAGCACGAGCGGGTCGAGCCGGCGCGCGATCGCGAGCAGTTCCGCGCGCGTGTCCGGATGCAGTTCCGGCATCGGATGCCGCGGCCGCTCGCACGCGATCACGCCGCCTGCGCACATCAGCGCCTTCGCGGTGAGGATCCCGGACTGGCGGTTCTCGTGATTGATCAGCGGCAGCCAGGCCTGGTAGCGCGCGTAGGCGTCGTCATGGCGCCCTTCGCGCCACGCTTCGAGGATCGGCCGGATGCCGTCCGGAAACCCGCCGCCCGTCATCGCGCCGGTCGCGCCCGCGTGCAGGTCGGCGAGCAGCGTGATCGCCTCCTCGCCGTCCCACGGCCCTTCGATGGCATCGCCACCGAGCCGGATCAGCTCGCGCAGCTTGTTCGCGGCGCCCGGCGTCTCGATCTTGAAGTACGCGACCTGTTCGATCTCGCGTGCCATCCGCGCGAGGAACGGGGCCGACAGCGCGGTGCCGCTCGCGGGCGCGTCCTGGACCATGATCGGGATCGCGATCGCATCGGATACGCGCGCATAGAACTCGAAGATCTGCGCTTCGGGCACGCGGAACGTCGCACCGTGGTACGGCGGCATCGCCATCACCATCGCCGCGCCGAGCTGCTGCGCGCGCAGGCTGCGCGCCGCGCACACCTGGGTGCTGTAATGCGACGTCGTGACGATCACCGGCACGCGGCCCGCGACGTGCTCGAGGATCGTGCGCGTGAGCACGTCGCGCTCGTCGTCGGTGATCGCGAACTGCTCGGAGAAGTTCGCGAGGATGCACAGCCCGTCCGAGCCCGCGTCGATCATGAAATCGACCGCGCGCTTCTGGCTCGCGAGGTCGAGTTCACCCGTATCGGTAAACGTCGTCGGAACGACGGGGAAGATGCCGCGATAGCGCGGCGCGCTGCTCGATGTCATGGTTCGCGTCCTGCTTCGGCCTCGGTGACGACCGGCCGTCATGCGTTTACGGTTTCACGTTGCGCGGGCCGTGAGAGCCCGCAACCGGCTGCCGCGCAGCCGCGCAGCCGCTCAATGCGAATGGCTCGGTACCTCCGCGCCGCGCGTACCGACCAGGAAGTCGAGGTCGCACCCCTCGTCGGCCTGCAGCACGTGATCGATGTACAGCCGTGCGTAGCCGCCCTTGCCGAGCTGTCCGGCCACGCCCGGCGCCGCGGTCGGATCGACGTCCGATAGGCGGCGCTGCAGTTCGTCGTCCGTAATGTCGAGATGCAGCGTGCCGGCCTCGCAGTCGAGCTCGATCCAGTCGCCGTTGCGCACGGCCGCGAGCGGCCCGCCGGCGGCGGCTTCCGGTGCGACGTGCAGCACGACCGTGCCGTACGCGGTGCCGCTCATCCGCGCGTCGGAAATCCGCACCATGTCCTTCACGCCCTGACGCAGCAGCTTCGGCGGCAGCCCCATGTTGCCGACCTCGGCCATCCCCGGATAACCGCGCGGCCCGCAGTTCTTCAGCACCATCACCGAGCTTGCGTCGATGTCGAGCGCCTCGTCGTTGATCGTCGCCTTGTAGTGGTCGAGGTTCTCGAACACCACCGCGCGGCCGCGATGCTTGAGCAGCTCGGGGCTCGCCGCCGACGGCTTCAGCACCGCGCCGCGCGGCGCGAGATTGCCGCGCAGGATGCGGATGCCGCCGTCCGCGATCAGCGGCCGGTCGAGCGGGCGAATCACTTCGTCGTCGTAGTTCGGCGCTTCGCGCACGTTGTCCCACAGCGACTTGCCGTTCACCGTCAGCGCATCCGGGTTCGGCAGCAGCCCGCCTTCGCCGAGCCGGCGCAGCACCGCCGGCAGCCCGCCCGCGTAATAGAACTCTTCCATCAGGAAGCGCCCCGACGGCATCAGGTCGACGATCGTCGGCGTATCGCGGCCGATGCGCATCCAGTCTTCCAGTTCGAGCGGCACGCCGATGCGGCCCGCGATCGCCTTCAGGTGGATCACCGCGTTGGTCGAGCCGCCGATCGCCGCATTCGCGCGGATCGCGTTCTCGAACGCCGCACGCGTGAGGATCTTGGACAGCACGAGCCCTTCGAGCGCCATCTCGACGATGCGGATGCCGGACATGTGCGCGAGCACGTAGCGGCGCGAATCGACGGCGGGAATCGCCGCGTTGTGCGGCAGCGCGACGCCGAGCGCCTCGGCCATGCACGCCATCGTCGACGCGGTGCCCATCGTGTTGCAGGTGCCGGCCGAGCGCGACATCCCGGCTTCGGCCGACAGGAAGTGATGGACGTCGATCTCGCCGGCCTTCAGCGCTTCGTGCAGTTGCCACACGGCGGTGCCGGAGCCGATGTTCTTGCCTTCGAGCTTGCCATTCAGCATCGGGCCGCCCGACACGACGATCGCCGGCACGTCGCAGCTCGCCGCGCCCATCAGCAGCGCGGGCGTCGTCTTGTCACAGCCGGCCAGCAGCACGACCGCGTCGATCGGGTTGCCGCGGATCGCCTCCTCGACGTCCATCGACGCGAGGTTGCGCGTGAGCATCGCCGACGGGCGCAGGTTCGATTCGCCGTTCGAGAACACCGGGAACTCGACCGGGAAGCCGCCCGCCTCGGAGATCCCGCGCTTCACGTGCTCGGCGAGCTTGCGGAAGTGCGCGTTGCACGGCGTCAGTTCGGACCACGTATTGCAGATGCCGATGATCGGCCGGCCGTCGAACTCGTGATCGGGAATGCCCTGGTTCTTCATCCAGCTCCGGTACATGAAGCCGTTCTTATCGTTCGTGCCGAACCATTGGGTGGAGCGCAGCCTGGGTTTCGTTGCCGACATCGTCAGTCCTGTGGTGACGGGATACCGGCGCAGTCTAGGCAGAATTTTGATAACTGGCTAATGACGTTTTTGGCGATTACGATATCGATTCCGATATCGATATAAACCCGTACGATGCCCGAAGCCAGCCCGTGGGGAAACCGTGGCCGCCTGAAGACGCGCCAGCTTCTGCTGGTCGTCGCGCTTGCCGACGAAGGCAGCATTCACCGCGCGGCGGCCGCGCTGAACATGACGCAGCCGGCCGCGTCGAAGCTGCTGCGCGAACTCGAGGAATCGATCGGCGCGGTGCTGTTCGAGCGCCTGCCGCGCGGGATGCGGCCGACGCTCTACGGCGATGCGCTGATCCGCCATGCGCGCGCGGCGCTCGGCAGCCTCGACCAGGCGCACGAGGAGCTGGCCGCGCTGAAGGCCGGCCATCTCGGGCACGTGGCGGTGGGGGCGATCACGTCACCGGGGCTGCGGCTCGTGCCGCCGGCCGTCGCCGCGGTGAAGGGCACGCATGCCGGCCTGCACGTGTCGGTCGAGATCGACACCAGCAACGTGCTGCTCGAACATCTCGCACAGGAAAAAATCGACATCGTGATCGGCCGGCTCTCCGCCGAACACGACAAGCTGCGGCTGCGCTACGAGCCGTTGACCGGCGAGCCGGTGGCCGCGGTCGTGCGGACGGGCCATCCGCTGCTCGCGCAAGCGCCGCTGTCGCTCGCGGACGTGCAGCGCGCCGCGTGGGTCGTGCCGCCGGCCGGCAGCGTGCTGCGCCACCGCTTCGATCTCGTGTTCCAGCGCGCGAGCCTCGCGCCGCCGGCGAACCTCGTCGAGACGTCCGCGCTGCTGTTCATCACGCAACTGCTCGAACAGAGCGACATGATCGCGGTGCTGGCCGAGGACGTCGCGCGCTACTACGCGCGGCACGGGATCGTCACGGTGCTGCCGCTGGAGATGGATTGCCGGATGGACGACTTCGGGATCATCACGCGCACCGACCGGCTGCATTCGCCGGCCGTCGCGATGATGGCCGATGCGATTCGCGCGGCGGCGCGGGAGGTTTACGGTGTCGCGCTGTGACGTCGTCGCGGCGGTTCCAGTCGACTACGCGGCGGCGAACTCGATCACCGGTTCGCAGCGGATCGGAAAGTTGACCGAGTTCGCGATATAGCACTTCGCGTGCGCGTCATGATGCAGATGTGCCGCCCGTTCGCGATCGTCGCCGGCCTGGATCGTCACATGCGGGCGCAGCACGATTTCCGTGAAGCAGCCTTCATCGGCACTGTCGACCATCGTGCCTTCCGCGTTGTCGACATACGCAAGCACGCGAATACCCGCTTCCGAGCACAGATGCAGGTACCAGAGCTTGTGGCACGCCGATGCCGACGCCAGCAACAGGTCTTCCGGATTCCAGCGCGCGGCGTCGCCGCGAAACGCCGCGTCCGACGAACCGGGAATATCCGGCTTGGAACCGGCCCGGATCAGATGATCGCGCCCGTACTCGCGATACCCCGACGTGCCGGTGCCGCGATTGCCCGTCCACTCTACTGCGACGCGATACGTGTGTTCGCCAGATGCCATCTCGCTCTCCATTGATGTGGGTTGCTTCGGCCGGGCCGGATGTCGCTTTGCGAAGCCCGCCTGCGCTCGCCATTTTGGCACCGGATTCCCATTTGGTATACCATTATTCCAAATTGACGGAACATGCAGGCATGGAAGCCAAACTCGATTCCACGGCGGACGCGGTCGCCGCCTCGTTGCGGGACATGATCATCAACGGCGAACTGGAAGCCGGCGAGCGGCTCGTCGAGCGCGATCTGGCCGACCGGTTCGGCATCAGCCGGATTCCGATGCGCGAGGCGATCCAGCGCCTGGAACGCGAAGGCTTGCTGGACATCTTCAGGAATCGCGGCGCCGTCGTGCGCATGCTGAGTGCGTCGGACGTGCAGGAAATCTACGACCTGCGCGCGCTGCTCGAAGGCGACGCGATCTACCGGAGCGTGAAGCGGCTCGACGACGAGACGCTCGCACGCGCCGAGCTCGTCCATCGTTTGCTCGGTGACGCGGCCGTGCCGCGCCGGCAGGGTGAACTGAACCGCGAATTCCACGCGCTGCTGTATTCGTGCTGCGGCAACGCTCGGCAGTTGAAGACGATCGCGGAACTGCGCAGCCAGGTTGAACGGTACGAGCGCCTGCAGGCCACGCTGCTCGCGGATACGCCGTCGTTCCAGGTCGAGCACGAGGAGATCCTGCAGGCGTGCCGTGAACGCAATGCGCGTGCAGCGCGCTCGATGACGGTCGCGCATCTGGAATCGGCCAGAAGCATCGTGATGCGGCTCGTCGAAGGCAGGTGAGGACGGCGGTGCGTTTGCCGCTTGCCATGTGCCGTTTGCCAAGGCGGGCGCCACCCGATGCCGGGTCGCAACGATCACGACAGCGACTTCAACCTACTCGCCGCCGCCACGCATCAAACCGACGGCGTCGCGCCCCCGCCCGGTACGCGCCCCGTCGTACCCCGCACCACCAGCTTCGGCAGCGACGCGGTCCGCACGCGCGATGCCGCATCGCTGTGACCACCCGCCTCGCGCAGCGCATTGAGCAGTTCGACCGCGAGCCCGGCGGCCTCGGCGGTCGGGATCGCGACGGTCGTCAGCGTGGGCCGCGTGTCGCTCGCCAGGTGAATGTCGGTGATCCCGACGATCGACAGATCATCGGGCACACGCCGGCCGCGATCGGCCGCCGCATGCATCGCGCCGATCGCAGGCAGGTCGTTGGTCGCGACCAGCGCGGTCAACCGCGGGTGCGCATCGAGCAACCACCCCGCCGCGCGCACGCCGCCTTCGATCGAATCGGGCTCGGCCGCGACGATCGACGCATCGAGCCCCGCTTCGCGCATCACGTCGACGAAGCCGTCGTAGCGCGCCGCCTGCACGCCGCTCGCCGACCCGCCGATGATCACGCCGATGCGCTCGTGGCCCAGTTCGAGCAAGTGCCGCGTCGCGATCCGCCCCGCCTCGCGGAAATCGATCGCCACGCACGGCAACCCGTCGGGCGGCGCCTCGGGCCGCTCCCACAGGCACAGCACGACCGGCACGCCGCGTGCCGCCACGTCGCGCAGATCCGGCAGATGCAGGTTCGCATTGGTCACGAGAATGCCTTCGGAGATCGTGCCGGCGATCTGGTCGAGATACGCACGCCCCTGCAACGGATCTTCGTTCGTGTTGCAGACGATCAGGAACTGCCCGTTGCGCCGCACCGCACGCTCGACCGCCAGCGCGAACTCCGGATAGAACGGGTTCGCGATGCTCGACACCATCAGCGCGACCGTCGGCGCACGCCCTTCCGCCAGCGCCCGCGCGGCGAGATGCGGCCGATACCCGAGCGCCGCCACGGCCTCCAGCACCCGCGCCCGCGTCGCCTCGCCCACCCGGCCGCGGTCGCGCAGCACGTTCGACACGGTCGCGGCCGTCACGCCGGCGCGGCGCGCTACTTCATCCAGGGTTGCCATCGCTTGCTCACTATATGAGACGTCTATCCAGTATTTGCTTCGCTTACCGAAGCGGCGCACTATCGCCGCACACCCTGCCGCCCGACCGACGGGCGCGACTCGGCCGCGATCGCATCGCCTCTTTTTTTGATCGCGATGATTAAGCGCTTAATCACTGATGAAAGCGCATTAGAACATGGAGCGGAGACAATGGCGAGCATCTCGATGCGGCGCGTGCAGAAAGCCTATGGCGATCACGCGCCGGTCATTCGCGACGTCGATCTGGAGATCGGCGCGCACGAGTTCTGCGTGTTCCTCGGGCCGTCCGGATGCGGCAAGTCGACGTTGCTGCGGATGATCGCCGGGCTCGAGGATCTGAGCGCGGGCGAGCTGTCGATCGACGGCCGCCGCGTCGACGACGTGCCGGCCGCCGAACGCGGCGTCGCGATGGTGTTCCAGAGCTACGCGCTGTTTCCGCACATGACGGTCTACGAGAACATGGCGTTCGGGCTGAAGCTCGCGCGCGTGCCGAAGGCCGAGATCGACCGGAAGGTGCGCGATGCCGCGCGCATCCTGCAGCTCGATACGCTGCTCGATCGCAAGCCGAAGGCGCTGTCGGGTGGACAACGGCAGCGCGTCGCGATCGGCCGCGCGATCGTGCGCGAGCCCGGCGTGTTCCTGTTCGACGAGCCGCTGTCGAATCTCGACGCCGCACTGCGCGGCCAGACCCGCATCGAGATCGCGAAGCTGCACCGGCAGTTCGAACGCGCGAGCGTCGTCTACGTGACGCACGACCAGACCGAAGCGATGACGCTCGCCGACAAGATCGTGCTGCTGCACGCCGGCGCCGATACCGCGCAGCACGGCAGCATCGCGCAGGTCGGTGCGCCGCTCGACCTCTACCACCACCCGGCGAGCCGCTTCGTCGCGGGCTTCATCGGTTCGCCGCGCATGAACTTCCTGCCGGCCGTCGTGACCGCCTGCGACGCGCATCGCACGACCGTCACGCTCACGCCGTCCGGCGAAACCTTCGTACTGCCACGTGACGGCTCGGCGCTCGGCGCGGGCGCCACCGTGACGCTCGGCATTCGCCCCGAACACCTGACGCTCGGCGCCGCACACGACGCGACGGCGCTCGCGCGCGACGTCGCACTCGTCGAACGCCTCGGCGAACAGACCTACGTGCATCTCGACCAGCCCGGCGGCCACTCGATCATCGCGAAGGTGCCCGGCGACGCGCAGGTGCGCAGCGGCGAACGCGTGCGTGTGCATGCGCCGGCCGCGGCCTGCCATCTCTTCACCGACGACGGCCGCGCGGTGCCCGCGCGCGCCGACGTCCACGTTCACCACTACGCATAAGGATCGGGCATGCGCCTCGGAGTCTGTTACTACCCGGAACACTGGCCGGAAACGATGTGGGCCGACGATGCCCGCCGGATGAAAGCCCTCGGCATCGAGCAGGTGCGGATCGCCGAATTCGCGTGGAGCCGCATCGAGCCTTCGCCGGGCGAATACGACTGGGGCTGGCTCGATCGCGCGATCGACGTGCTCGGCGCGGCCGGCCTCGAGATCGTGATGTGCACGCCAACCGCGACGCCGCCGAAATGGCTGGTCGATCGCCACCCCGACATCCTCGCGATCGGCGCGGACGGCCGGCCGCGCGCGTTCGGCTCGCGCCGCCACTACGACTTCTCGTCGCCGACCTATCTCGAGGCGTCGCGCCAGATCTGCACGGCCGTCGCCGAACGCTACGGCCGCCACCCGGCCGTGCGCTACTGGCAGACCGACAACGAGCTGGGCTGCCACCAGACCGTCGTCAGCTACTCGCCGGCCGCGCTCGTGCGTTTCCGTGCGTGGCTGAAGGCGCGCTACGGCACGATCGACGCGCTGAACCGCGCGTGGGGCACCGTGTTCTGGAGCATGGAGTATCGCCATTTCGACGAGATCGACGCACCGGTCGGCACCGTGACCGAGGCCCACCCGTCGCATCGCCTCGACTACCGGCGCTTCGCGTCGGACGAAGTCGCGCGCTATCACCGGATGCAGGTCGACGTGATCCGCGCGCATTCGCCGGGCCGCCCCGTCGCGCACAACTTCATGCAGCTGTTCACCGAGTTCGATCACTACGAAGTCGCGCGCGACCTCGACATCGCGACCTGGGACAGCTATCCGCTCGGCGCGCTCGAGGAGCAATGGTTCGCACCCGACGTGAAAGCGCGCTGGCTGCGCACCGGGCATCCCGACTTCGCGTCGTTCAATCACGATCTCTATCGCGGCATGTCGAAACTGCCGTTCTGGGTGATGGAGCAGCAGCCCGGCCCGGTGAACTGGGCGCAGTGGAACCCTGCACCGCTGCCGGGCATGGTGCGCCTGTGGAGCTGGGAAGCGTTCGCGCACGGCGCCGGCTGCGTGTCGTACTTCCGCTGGCGGCAGGCGCCGTTCGCGCAGGAGCAGATGCATGCGGGCCTGCATACCCCCGATGACAAGCTCGACGAAGGCGGCCGCGAGGCACAACGCGTGGCGCAAGAGATCGCGGCCGTGCACGACGCCGGCGCGGATGCGGACGGCGCCGTGCGCGCTCCCGTCGCGCTGGTCTTCGATTACGAAGCGAAGTGGCTGTTCGAAGTGCAGCCGCAGGGCGCCGATTTCCATTACCCGCGCTTCGCGTTCGAGTACTACTCGGCGCTGCGCTCGCTCGGCCTCGACGTCGACATCGTTTCCGCGCACGCGCCGCTCGACGGCTACCGCCTCGTCGTCGTGCCGCCGCTGCCGGTCGTGCCGAACGATTTCGCCACGCGGCTCGCCGCCTCCGGCGCGCATGTCGTGCTCGGCCCGCGCACCGGTTCGAAGACCGTCGACCTGCAGATCCCGCCGACGCTGCCGCCCGGCCCGCTCGCGTCGATCCTGCCGGTGCGCGTGTGGCGCGTCGAATCGCTGCGGCCGAACGTGACCGAGCGGATCGACGGCACGCTGCGCGACGGCGCGCCGCTCGCCGGCAACGCACGCCACTGGCGCGACTTCGTCGAGCTGCACGACGACACGCACGGCGTCGTGCGTGCGCGCTTCGCCGACGGTCACCCGGCGTGGGTATCGCACGGCACGCTGCACTACTGGGCCGCGCTGTTCGATGACGCGACCACCGCCCGGCTGTTCGCCGATGTCGCGGCCGAAGCCGGCCTCGCGCCCGCGCCGCTCGGCGACGGCGTACGCGTAAGCCGGCGCGGCGGCCTGACCTACGTTTTCAACTATGGCGACGCGCCGCACACGATCGACGCGGTACCGCCGTCCGCGTTCGTGCTCGGCACGACGCAAGTCGGGCCGCAAGACGTGGCCGTGTATCGAAGCCGTCCGTAGCAACCGCGACCGGCGCCACGACGCGCCGGTCACGCACAACGACACCCAGGACTGGAGACACGTATGACCCATCGCCCCCTTCGCACCGCCGTTCGGCTCGCCACGGCCGCCGCTGTCGCACTGGCATCGCTCGGCATGACGGCGCCCGCCGATGCCGGCACGCTGACGATCAACATCGCGTTCAAGGGCGCCAGCCAGCGCGCGGTCTGGCAGTCGACGATTGAAGCGTTCCACAAGGCGCATCCCGACATCGACGTGAAGGCGACCTTCGTCGACGAGGAAGCGTACAAGGTGCAGCTCCCCGCCTGGCTCACGACCGTCGCACCGGACGTCGTGAACTGGCACGCCGGCGAACGGATGGCGTACTACGCGAAGCGCGGGCTGTTCGAGGACCTGAGCGGCGACTGGACGAAGAACGGCTGGGGCACGATGTACGCGTCGACGCGCGACGCATCCTCGTACAACGGCAAGCAGTACGCGGCGCCGACCGTCTACTACTCGTGGGGGCTGTTCTATCGCAAGGACCTGTTCCACAAGGTCGGCATCGCCGACGAGCCGAAGACGTGGGACCAGTTTCTCGACGCGTGCAAGAAGCTGAAAGCGGCCGGCATCACGCCGATCGCGGTCGGCGGCCGCGACGCGTGGACCCTCGCCGGCTGGTTCGACTATCTCGACCTGCGCCTGAACGGCAACGTGTTCCACCAGCAGCTGATGGCCGGCGACGTGCCGTACACCGACCCGCGCGTGAAGAAGGTCTACACGACGTGGAAATCGCTGATCGACGCGGGCTACTTCATCGACAACGCGCTGTCCTACGATCTCGACGGCGCGCAGCCGTTCCTGTTCCAGGGCAAGGCCGCGATGATGCTGATGGGCACCTTCATCGCGGCGGGCTTTCCGCCGAACGTGAAGCAGGAAATGGGCTACTACCGCTTCCCGATCATCGACCCGAAGGTGCCGACCGCCGAAGACGGCCCGGTCGAATCGCTGCACATTCCGACGAAGGCGAAGAACAAGGCCGACGCGCACACGTTCCTCGCGTTCGTCGAAACGCCCGAGATGGGCGCGAAGCTCGCGGAAGGGCTCGGCTCGCTGTCGGCCAACAGCAAGTCGCCGGAGCCGGCCGATCCGATCTCGCGTATCGGCTTCCGGATCCTCGCCGACACGAAGGGCGGCGTCGCGCAGTTCTACGACCGCGACATGACGAAGGAAATGGCCGACGAGGGGATGAAGGGGATGCAGCAGTTTGTCGCGAATCCCGCGCAGCTCGATACGGTGCTCGCGCAACTCGAACAGACCCGCAAGCGCATCTACAAGAAGTGACCGTGTGACTCAACCGGCGGCCTCGTGCCGCCGTGCCCGTTCAGGAGGCTTGCCGTGTCCAGTCCGATCACGTCCACCCCGCCCGCCGGCGCGGGCGCCGCGCCGCCGCCGCGCGGCGCATCCGCCGCCACCGCCCTGCCCGCACGTCGCCCGTCACCTGCCGTGCGGCGGCAACAGCGCGCCGCATGGCTCTTTCTCGCGCCGGCCTGCGCGATGGTGGCCGTCTATGTGATCTGGCCGATCCTGTCGACGCTGTGGCTGAGCCTGTACAACTGGGACGGGATGACCGAGCGCACCTTCGTCGGTCTCGCGAACTACGCGGAGCTGCTGCATGCGCCGACGTTCTACACCGCGCTGCGCAACAACGTGATCTGGCTCGCGCTCTTCATGCTCGCGCCGCCGCTCGGCCTCGCGCTCGCGTTGTACCTGAACCAGGCGGTGGCCGGCATCCGGCTCGTGAAGTCGCTGTTCTTCGCGCCGTTCGTGCTGTCCGGCGTGGTCGTCGGGCTGATCTTCTCGTGGTTCTACGATCCGACGTTCGGGCTGCTCGCGCTGATCGCCGGGCACGGCATCCCGGTGCTCGGCGACGCGCGCTATGCGACGTTCGGCATCGTGTTCGCCGCGCTGTGGCCGCAGACCGCGTACTGCATGATCCTGTACCTCACCGGCCTTACGTCGCTCAACCCGGAACAGATCGAAGCCGCACGGATGGAAGGCGCGCGCGGCTTCGCGCTGCTGTGGCACGTGGTGCTGCCGCAGTTGCGACCGACCACCTTCATGGCGATCGTCGTCACGGTGATCGGCGCGCTGCGCAGCTTCGACCTGATCTCGGTGATGACGAGCGGCGGCCCGTTCGAGAGCTCGACCGTGCTCGCGTATTACATGTACGACCAGGCGATCAAGTACTACCGGCTCGGCTATTCCGCGTCGATTGCGGTCGTGCTGTTCGCGATCATGCTCGTCTACATCGTGTTCCAGTTGCGCCGCCTGCTGCGCAACGAGCAATAACCTGACCGGTGGCCATCATGTTTCCGACTCCCGTTGCCCAATGGAAGCCTGTCTCGCGCAGGCTGTACAAGTTGTCGCTGCCGGTTGCGCTGCTGATCTGGCTGTTGCCGATGATTGCCGTGTTCATTACGTCGGTGCGCTCGACCGAGGAACTGGTCGAGGGCCACTACTGGGGCTGGCCACGGCACTTCTCGATGATCGAGAACTATCGCGACGCGCTGACGACGTCGCCGATGCTGCATTACTTCTGGAACAGCGTGCAGATTACGGTGCCTTCCGTTGTCGGGTCGATCGCGCTCGCGGCGATGGCCGGATTCGCGCTGGCGACCTACAAGTTTCGCGGGAGCACGGCGCTGTTCGGGACGTTCGTTGCCGGTAACTTCGTGCCCGTGCAGGTGTTGATGATTCCGGTGCGGGATCTGTCGCTGCGGCTCGGCGTGTTCAATACCGTCGAGGCGCTGATTCTGTTTCACGTCGCGTTTCAGACCGGGTTCTGCACGCTGTTCCTGCGTAACTTCATCAAGCAACTGCCGTTCGAGTTGATCGAAGCGGCAAGGATCGAAGGGGCGGGGGAATGGACGGTGTTTTACCGGATCGTGCTGCCGTTGATTCGGCCCGCGTTGGCCGCGCTGGCGATTCTCGTTTTTACGTTCGTGTGGAATGACTACTTCTGGGCGCTGTGTCTCACGCAAGGGGACGAGGCTGCGCCGATTACGGCTGGCGTTGCCGCGTTGAAGGGGCAGTGGACGACGTCTTGGAATCTCGTGTCGGCCGGGTCGATCCTGGCGGCGTTGCCGTCCGTCGCGATGTTCTTCGCGATGCAGAAGCATTTCGTGGCGGGGCTGACGTTTGGTGCGACCAAAGGCTGAACGCGCAGCTTCGCGTATTCGTATCTCCCCCTCCGCATCGTGAGGTTGCCCGCTTCGGCGGGCTTTTTTTGTTGGCGTAAATTGACTGGGAACGCGGTATATGCCGCTCATTTTCAACCACAAGAAGCCGTTCGACATCGCATCTCGGTTCGCCGACAATTGAGCGCCGCCTGCATTCACGGACCACTGACGGGTACCTCTATGCCGATCACGGAATTGCCGCATCGACCATACGGGGCCGTTGTTGTGCTCAACGGTCCGAGTAGTGCAGGAAAAAGTACGCTGGCCAGGTATTTATGCGAGAACTTGATTGAACATCATTTGCACGTGGAGCTGGACGTGTTCCGACACATGGAGCCAGCAAACTACTGGGAAGTTGAGAAGCAGGAGATAGAGGTTCGTATGGCCGCGCTGTGCCGAGCAATCAATGCCACTGCCGCGACTTTTTCCAGGCATGGTCAGCCAGTGATCGTTGACCATGTCCTTTCATCCGATGCATGGCACTACATGCTCGAAGACTTGGTCGGTCTCCCGGTCCTCATCGTCGGAGTCTTTTGTTCGCTCGAGATTCTGATCGAGCGCGAGCTTGCCCGTGGCGACCGTAAGATCGGATTGGCAAAGTCTCAATTCCACTCGATTCATGCTGACCGGCACTACGATCACGTCATCGATACGTCGTTTACAAACGCACTCGAGTGCGGCCAGTCCGTACTGGCATGGTTGCGGACTCGACCTAACCCCACTGCATTCTCGAAAATGCGTCAGCAATTTTTCGGCAAGGCAAAGTAGCCAGATGTCGGCTGCCACCAGCGGTCCGTCGTGAATTGCTTCAGAATACCGACTGATGAAGCAACGCCACGTTTTGTACGACCCCATTTCAGTGAGGCGTCAAATGGTTGATTGGTCTGCTATTGCGACAGTCGCTTCTGTCTATGCTGCAGGGGCCGTCGTACCCGGGCCGAACTTCGTCGCAATCACTCACAAGGCGGTCACTGGCACACGTGCCGATGCGCTCGCGCTTGTCGCCGGAATCGTGACGGTAAATCTGTTCTGGGCGACTTGCGCCATCCTGGGTCTCGGAATGGTGTTCGCCATTTTCCCGTGGCTCGCTGTCGGCGTCAGGCTTGCTGGCGCGGCTTATCTGATCTGGTTTGGGCTACGGCTCGTTGCGTCGGCACGTTCAACCCCACCAGCATCACGTCACCCAACGAAGGCGCCGCTGTTTCGCAGCGCGTTCCTGCAAGGCATCGCGACAAATATCGCGAACCCGAAGTCCATCGCCTTTTATGCGGCGGTGTTTTCCTCAGCGGTGCCCTCCCATGTTTCCACGCCGACGTTCGTCGAGATGCTGGCTACTGTCGGTGTATCGGCGACGTGCTGGTACGGAGCAGTCGCGCTCGTTCTGTCGCACGCGGCGATCGCGACCGCATATCGTCGCGCGAAGGCGTGGATCGACCTCACATGTGGCGGGCTCATGATTGCGCTGGGAATCCGGCAGGCATTTCGTTGAACACTGCGCCCGGCGGACTCTGTCTGAACGGCCGCGTTGCATATGGGCGACCGTTCCTTGCGGGTCCGACATCGGCGGGCATCCGCAAACAACGTCTTTCGCACCACCGTCGCTATGCCGCACTCGGGCCACCACCCTTGATCCGCAGTTGCACATCAACCGCCCCAATATTCTTCTCATGCGCCACGAGCATCTGCGTGAGCGCATGGTGCATATCCGGCTGCACAAGCGTCGGCAGCAACGCCTGCAGCTTCCGCACAACCCACCGCTGCCCACGATTCAAAAACGCCAGCCGCTCGGCCAGGTCCTCGATCGCCATCGCCTTCTCATAGAACGCCCCGGTAGCATGCGTTGGCGTCGCATCGAGCGACCGAATCGCATCGACCAGTACCGCGCACCAGTGCGCCTCATCCTGCCGAATACTCGCGACGAGCCGATGAAGTTCGGGATCGTCGATTTCCGCCGCCGTCTCCGACGCAACCCGCGCACCTGCGCGCTCGGCTTCCAGCAGCTCATTCAACAACACAAGCAACGCGTCGCGCTGCGCATCAGCGAATTCTTCCGCTGCTTTGGCAGGGCGGGCGTCGTTCCCGTCGTCGTGGGTCCGGTTCGACATGCGATGTCCTCCGTTCAGGAAGCGTGGCGCACCGGTTCGCCCGGCGTGAATCCGCGGGCACTGCGCTCACGACAGCGTCCACGCATCACGGCTGACAACAGCGGGGCCACACGAAGAATGGCTCACAGTCTGACATGGCCCTGTGACACGCGTCTGCAGCCGACCCGCTGTGCCTGATGCGCATCAAGACACACCGCCACGCACAGCCGACCTCAAGTCCACCCTTCGAGCCTCAACGTCGACCGCACCAACCGCTGCTCCTCCTGCTCAATCTCCCGCAGATACTCCACGCATTGCCGGATATGCTCGCTCGCCGCCTTGCGCGCCTGATCGGGCAACCGCCCCGTCACCGCGTTATAAAGCCGCGCATGCTGCCGATCTATCTGCTTTTTCAACGGCTCGCGGTGATAGAGATTGTTCACGGACGCAAACACCGAACTCAGCAACAAATCCGTCAACGACTGCAGCGTATTCACGAGCACCGGGTTATGCGACGCCTCACAGATCGCCAGATGAAACGCGTGATCGAGCTTCGCGCGCGCGGCCGGGTCGAGATCCTGCGCATCGGCCGCGGTCATCTCCTCATAGCGGCGCTTGATCAGGATGAAATCGGCCGGCGTCCCACGCAGCGCCGCGAGCCGCGCGGCCTCCGTCTCGAGCATCCCGCGCACCTCGAACAGATCGTACAGCGTGCGCGGCTGCGAGCCGAGCAGATGCATCATCGGCGTGATCTCGCGTTGCGGGGTCAGGCTCGCCACGAACGAGCCCTTGCCGTGCGTGGTGTCGATGATCCCGCGCGCACGCAGCAGCTTCATCCCTTCACGCACGGCCGTGCGCGACACGCCGAGCTTCTCGGTCAGCCGCCGTTCGGACGGTAATGCCTGCCCGGCCTTCAGCACGCCGTCGACGATCAGCTGCTCGATGCGCTCGGCAACGACGTCGGCCACGTTCCGCGCCGGGCCCACTCGATCCTGCGTTTCCATACTGGTATGACCACTCCGGAAGGATATCGGCGATTTTCCCACAAACCCTTTTAGCCATTCAGTTTTATGGCGACCGATATAGCAGATTTCCGGCCGCCTCATAAAAACTGGTATGACCACATTCGCCACGTCTGGACACGCGCGCGCCGCCCACCAAGAATCCCGTCCATCCGGCGCATCGCCCATCGCGGCCGCCGCATGAAGAAGACGGAGACAACCCCGATGAGTTTCATCTACGACGAACGGATCGACGGCCCACTCGCGACCGTCGGCCGCGACACACTCGTCGCCGCGCTGCACGCGGCGGCGCCCGGCCTCGACGTGCTGCACGAACGCGAGGCGCTCAAGCCGTTCGAATGCGACGGCCTCGCCGCGTACCGCACGGTGCCGCTCGCGGTCGTGCTGCCCGATACGGTCGAGCAGGTGCGCGCGGTGCTGCGCGTCGCGGCCGCGCTTGGCGTGCCGGTGGTCGCGCGCGGCGCGGGCACCGGGCTGTCGGGCGGCGCGATGCCGCTTGAGAAAGGCCTGCTGCTCGTGATGGCGAAGTTCAACCGAATTCTCGACATCGACCCCGATGCCGGCATCGCGCGCGTGCAGCCCGGCGTGCGCAACCTCGCGATCTCGCAGGCGGCCGCGCCCTACGGCCTCTACTACGCACCCGATCCGTCATCGCAGATCGCCTGCTCGATCGGCGGCAACGTCGCCGAAAACGCGGGCGGCGTGCACTGCCTGAAGTACGGGCTCACGGTGCACAACATCCTGAAGGTCGAGATCCTGACGATCGACGGCGAGACGCTCACGCTCGGCGCCGACGCGCTCGACGCCCCCGGCTTCGATCTGCTCGCGTTGTTCACCGGCTCGGAAGGAATGCTCGGCATCGTCACTGAAGTCACCGTGAAGCTGCTGCCGAAGCCACCGAGCGTGAAGGTGCTGATGGCGAGCTTCGACGACGTCGCGGAAGCCGGCTCGGCAGTCGCGCGAATCATCGGCGCGGGGGTGATCCCCGGCGGCCTCGAGATGATGGACAACCTCGCGATCCGCGCGGCGGAGGATTTCATCCACGCGGGCTACCCGGTCGACGCGCAGGCGATCCTGCTGTGCGAGCTCGACGGCTCGCCGGCCGACGTCGACGAAGACGCCGAACGCGTCGCCGCGCTACTGCGCGACGCGGGCGCAACCGAGATCCGCGTCGCGCGCGACGAAGCCGAGCGCCAGCGCTTCTGGGCCGGCCGCAAGAACGCATTCCCGGCAGTCGGCCGCATGTCGCCGGACTACTACTGCATGGACGGCACGATCCCGCGCCGCGAGTTGCCGCGCGTGCTCGAAGGCATCGCCGCGCTGTCCGCCGAATACGCGCTGCCGGTCGCGAACGTGTTCCACGCGGGTGACGGCAACATGCACCCGCTGATCCTGTTCGACGCGAACCGGCCCGGCGAACTCGACCGCGCGGAAGCGCTCGGCGGCAAGATCCTCGAGCTGTGCGTCGCGGCGGGCGGCAGCATCACGGGCGAGCATGGCGTCGGCCGCGAGAAGATCAACCAGATGTGCGTGCAGTTCAACGCCGACGAAATCACGTTCTTCCACGCGGTGAAAGCCGCATTCGATCCGCAGGGCCTGCTCAATCCCGGCAAGAACATCCCGACGCTGCACCGCTGCGCCGAATTTGGCGCGATGCACGTCCATCACGGCAAGCTGCCGTTTCCCGAACTGGAGCGCTTCTGATGCGACGCGACATCGAATCGATCGACGACAGCGCGGCGCTCGTCGCGCAGGTCGACGCGGCGATCCACGATCGCCAGCCGCTGCACATCCGCGGCGCCGGCACGAAGGCATTCCTTGGCCGTCCCGTCGAAGGCCGCACGCTCGACGTACGCACGCATCGCGGCGTCGTGTCGTACGACCCGACCGAACTCGTCGTCACCGCGCGCGCGGGCACGCCGCTCGCCGAACTCGAAGCGATGCTCGACGCGGCCGGCCAGATGCTGCCGTGCGAGCCGCCGACGTTCGGCGGCGCGGCCACGGTCGGCGGCATGTTCGCGGCGGCGCTGTCGGGCCCGCGCCGCCCGTGGGCCGGCGCGGTGCGCGACTTCGTGCTCGGCTGCCGCGTGATCACCGGCCAGGCGAAGCACCTGCGCTTCGGCGGCGAGGTGATGAAGAACGTCGCGGGCTACGACGTGTCGCGGTTGCTGGCGGGCAGCTTCGGCTGTCTCGGCGTCGTGACCGAGGTGTCGTTGAAGGTGCTGCCGAAGCCGCGCGCGACGGGCGATCTCGCATTACAGCTTGGCGTGGGCGAAGCCGTGCAGCGCGTCGCCGCATGGCGGCGCGCGGGGCTACCGCTCGCGGGCGCATGCCACGCGGACGGCGTGCTGCGCGTTCGGATCGAAGGCGGCGAGGGCTCGGTGAAGGCCGCGCGCGACACGATCGGCGGCGAACGCATGGACGATCGCGACGATGCATTCTGGGCCCGGCTGCGCGACCTGGCGCTGCCGTTCTTCGACGATCCGCGCCCGCTGTGGCGCGTGTCGGTGCCGGCCTCCGCACCGCTCGACGCATTGCCCGGCGCGCAGCTCGTCGACTGGGGCGGCGCGCAGCGCTGGCTGAAGAGCGACGCGGCACCGGCCGACGTGCAGCGGTTCGCCGCGCAATGGGGCGGCCACGCAACCTGCTTCACACCGGGCGCGACGCGCGAGCCGTTCCAGCCGCTGCCGCCCGCGCTGCTGCGCGTGCATCGGCAGCTCAAGGCACAGCTCGACCCGCATGCGATTTTCAATCCCGGCCGCCTGTACGCCGATTTCTGACGCGAACCCGATCCCGACCCGCCGATGCAAACCAATCTCAGCGAAGCAAGCAAGGCCCTCGCCCGGGCCGACGAAGCGGAAGCGATCCTGCGCGCGTGCGTGCACTGCGGCTTCTGCAACGCGACCTGCCCGACCTACCAGGTGCTCGGCAACGAGCTCGACGGGCCGCGCGGGCGCATCTACCTGATCAAGCAGCTGCTCGAAGGCGAGCCGTGCGGCGAGCGCACGCAGCAGCATCTCGACCGCTGCCTGACGTGCCGCAACTGCGAGACGACCTGCCCGTCCGGCGTGCGCTATCACACGCTGCTCGACATCGGCCGCGCGGAAGCCGAAAAGCGCGTGCAGCGGCCGGCACGCGAGCGCCTGCTGCGCGCGGGGCTGCGGCATGTCGTGCCGCGCCCGGTGACGTTCGCCGCGTTGCTGAAGGCCGGCCGCGCGCTGCGCCCGCTACTGCCCGGCACGCTGCAAAACAAGATCCCGGCCGCCGTCCCCGCGGCCGCGCCGCGCCCGCCCGTGCGCCACGCGCGACGCGTGCTGATGCTCGAAGGCTGCGTGCAGCCGTCGCTGTCGCCGAACACCAACGCAGCCGCCGCGCGCGTGCTCGACCGGCTCGGTATCAGCGTGAGCCCCGCGCGCGAAGCCGGCTGCTGCGGCGCGACCGAATATCACCTGAACGCGCAGGAGGCCGGCCTCGCCCGCGCACGCCGCAATATCGACGCCTGGTGGCCCGCGATCGAAGCCGGCGCGGAAGCGATCGTGCTGACGGCGAGCGGCTGCGGCGCCTTCGTCAAGGAATACGGCGACCTGCTGCGCTCCGACCCCGTCTATGCAGAGAAAGCGCAGCGCGTCAGCACGCTCGCGCGCGATCTCGCCGAGGTGATCGAGGCCGAGCCGCTCGACGCGCTGGCCGGTTCGACGCCACGCCGCATCGCGGTGCATTGCCCGTGCACGCTGCAGCACGCGCAGCGCCTCGGCGGCGCGGTCGAACGCATCCTGAAGCAGCTCGGCTTCGATCTGACGAATGTCGCCGACGGCCATCTGTGCTGCGGCTCAGCCGGCACGTATTCGCTGACACAGCCCGAACTCGCGACGAAACTGCGCGACAACCGGCTCGATGCGCTCGAAGCCGCGCGGCCGGACCTGATTGTCACGGCCAACGTGGGCTGCCAGACTCATCTGAACGGCGCGGGCCGCACGCCCGTGCGCCACTGGATCGAGCTCGTCGACAACCATCTCGTCAACTGACTGATTCCGGAGGATTGCCATGCAGACGAAACCCGAACTCGAACTCGCCGATGCCGACCGCATGCTCGCCGCCGCCCGCGCGGAAGCGGAGCGCCACGGCTGGGCCGTGTCGATCGCCGTCGTCGACGACGGCGGCCACCTGCTCGCTTTTGCGCGCCTGGACGGTGCCTCGCCGGCCAGCACGTATATCGCGCAGGACAAGGCGCGCGCGGCGGCGCTCGGCCGGCGCGAGACGAAAGCGTATGAGGATATGATCAACGGTGGCCGCACCGCGTTTCTCAGCGCGCCGCTGACGGGGTTGCTCGAAGGCGGCGTGCCGGTCACGGTCGGCGGCCGGATCGCGGGCGCGATCGGCGTGTCTGGCGTAAAGTCCGAACAGGACGCGCAGATCGCCCGCGCCGGCACACAAAGCGTCGCAGCGTAACCAGCCAAAGCCGCGCGCGATTTTTTCCCCGGGAGGATTAACGATGATCGACCAAGCAGGACTGCAAGTCGCGCCAGCGCTGAGCCAGTTCATTGAAAACGAAGCGCTGCCGGGCACCGGCATCGACAAGGCCGCGTTCTGGAGCGGTTTCTCGGCCCTGGTGCACGACCTGGCGCCGCGTAACCGCGAGCTGCTCGCGGAACGCGACCGCCTGCAGCAGGAACTCGACACCTGGCACCGTGCGCACCCCGGCCCCGTGCGCGACCACGCCGCGTATCGCGCGTTCCTCGAACAGATCGGCTACCTCGTGCCGGTCCCGTCGAACGTCGCGGCAGCCACCGCGAACGTCGACAGCGAGATCGCCACGCAGGCCGGCCCGCAGCTCGTCGTGCCGCTGTCGAACGCGCGCTACGCGCTGAACGCCGCGAATGCCCGCTGGGGCAGCCTGTACGACGCGCTGTACGGCACCGATGCGCTGCCTGAAGACGGCGGCGCCGAGCGCACCACGGCCTACAACCCAACGCGCGGCCAGCGCGTGATCGACTACGCGCGCAACGTGCTCGACAACGCGGCGCCGCTCGCGAGCGGCTCGCACCGCGACGCGCTGCGCTACCGCGTGCAGGACGGCCAGCTCGCCGTCGAAACCGCGAAGGGCGTCGTGCCTCTCGCGCAGCCGGCGCAGTTCGTCGGCTACCAGGGCGCGGCCGACGCGCCGTCCGCGATCCTGCTGAAGCACAACGGCCTGCACCTCGAGATCCAGATCGACGCGTCGACGCCGATCGGCCGCGCCGATCTCGCGAACGTGAAGGACGTCGTGCTCGAAGCCGCGGTCAGCACGATCATCGACTGCGAGGATTCGGTCGCGGCGGTGGACGCGGAAGACAAGGTCCAGCTCTACCGCAACTGGCTCGGCCTGATGCAGGGCACGCTGGTCGAGGAAGTCGCGAAGGGCGGCAAGACCTTCACGCGCCGCCTGAACGCCGATCGCGAGTACACCACGCCGGCCGGCGGCACGCTGTCGCTGCACGGGCGCTCGCTGCTGTTCGTGCGCAACGTCGGCCACCTGATGACCAACGGCGCGGTGCTCGACCGCGACGGCAACGAGATTCCGGAGGGGATCCTCGACGGCGTCGTCACGGTGCTGTGCTCGCTGCACGACCTGAAGGCCAAGCGCAACTCGCGCACCGGCTCGATCTACATCGTGAAGCCGAAGATGCACGGCCCGGTCGAAGTCGCGTTCGCCGATACGCTGTTCGCGCGCATCGAGGATCTGTACAACCTGCCGCGCAACACGCTGAAGATGGGCATCATGGACGAGGAGCGCCGCACCAGCGTGAACCTCGCCGCATGTATCGCCGCGGCCGCCGCACGCGTGGCGTTCATCAACACCGGCTTCCTCGATCGCACCGGCGACGAGATGCACACCGCGATGGAAGCGGGCCCGATGATCCGCAAGGGCGACATGAAGTCGTCGGCGTGGATCCAGTCGTACGAGCGCAACAACGTGCTCGCGGGCCTGTCGGCCGGCCTGCGTGGCCGCGCGCAGATCGGCAAGGGCATGTGGGCGATGCCGGACCTGATGCACGCGATGCTCGAGCAGAAGATCGCGCATCCGCGCGCCGGCGCGAACACCGCATGGGTGCCGTCGCCGACCGCCGCGACGCTGCACGCGCTGCACTACCACCTCGTCGACGTGCAGGCCGTCCAGCAGGAACTCGAGAAGACGCCGTACGCCAGCGAACGCGACGCGCTGCTCGAAGGCTTGCTGACCGTGCCGGTCGTCGAGCGCGCCGCGTGGAGCGAGGCCGAGATCCTGAGCGAAGTCGAGAACAACGCGCAGGGCATCCTCGGCTACGTCGTGCGCTGGGTCGAACAGGGCGTCGGCTGCTCGAAGGTGCCCGACATCCACGACGTCGGCCTGATGGAAGACCGCGCCACGCTGCGCATCTCGAGCCAGCACATCGCCAACTGGCTGCGCCACGGCGTGATCACCGAGGCATTCGTGCTCGACGTGTTCAAGCGGATGGCGCGCGTCGTCGACCAGCAAAACGCCGGCGACCCGAACTATCGCCCGATGGCGCCCGGCTACGACCAGTCGACCGCGTTCAAGGCCGCGTGCGCGCTCGCGCTGCAGGGCACGTCGCAGCCGAGCGGCTATACCGAGCCGCTGCTGCACCGGTTCCGCCTCGCGTTCAAGGCACAGCAGCACGGCGGTTAAGCGCAGGCGTGCTTCACGAAACGGGCGGCCGCCCCGGCCGCCCGTTTTTCGTTTTCACGTTCGCCCGGCCGTTGAAACGAATAATCGGCGCCTATCGCATGCCTTCTTTTCCGCGTGCGTATGTCGCTCACCGGACGGAATTGGCGGCTGCATGCCGCACACCACGACCGTTCATGCCGCAAAGCCTTGTGCCACAACGCTCTGCCCGGGATTCGCAAGCACGGGATTACACAGTAATTTGATCCGGATCAACCGCCCGCAACATTTCTCGCGCGTGCGGATGCGCGCGTTATACTCCGTTGAATTCGCGTTGCCCGATTCGTCGGATCGTTGAATCGGCGCAGATGTCACCAGTGAATGCGTGATTTACCGGTATATCTGGCCGCGATTAACGATAATCGGCGTCCATTTTCCCCGCCGGCCGGCAGGAAGGCGTCGGAATGGCCGCGTACCGGATCGCCGCCGGCACGACATACGAACAATCGCATCGGCCCGCCTCCCGGCGGCAATGCCCACCGATCCACCGACCATGGCAGAAACCGACTACGCAATGCCCAGCGAATCCGGCCTGACGAGCCGTGTCGCCACGCATCTGCGCCGGTTCCTGCTGCCGCACCTGATCTTCTATACCGGGCTGCTGATCGCGCTGGTCCTGCTGCTCCTGTGCGGGGTCGTGCTGTACGAGGGCCGCATCGACGCGCGCGACCGTTCGGCCGCGATGCAGCAGAATCTTGCGCTGATGGCGTCGTGGGACATCGAGCGCAACATCGAGATCTATTCGCTGTCGCTGCAGGCCGTCGTCGAAGGCGAGAACGACCCCGAGGTCGTCAAGCTGCCGATGCCGCTGCGGCGCCAGGTGCTGTTCGACCGTGCGACGACCGCCAAGTACCTTGGCGGGATCTACGTGCTCGACGCGAAGGGCGACATCGAGGTCGACGGCAAGAGCGACGTGCCGCGCAAGGCCAACTTCGGCAACGAACCTTACTTCGTCGTGCACCGCGATCACCCCGACGCCGGCCTGTACGTCAGCCCCCCGTATCACTCGCGGATGCGCGGCGGCTCGCCGAGCATCGCGCTCAGCCGGCGGATCACGAAGCCCGACGGCTCGTTCGGCGGCGTCGCCGTGATGTCGATCCGGCTCGAATATTTCCAGAACCTGTTCTCCCGCCTGTCGCTGGGCGATCGCGGCTCGATCGCGCTGATCAACACGGACGGCAGGATGCTCGCGCGCGAGCCGTACGACCCGAAGATCGTCGGCCGCGACATCAGCCATGCCAGCACGTTCCGGCGGTTCATGACCGCCAATCAAGGCAGCTTCGCCGACACCGCGTCGATCGACGGCGTGCGGCGCCTGTACGTGTTCCGGCACCTCGAGAACCTGCCGCTCATCATCATGGTCGCGCGCTCGGAAGCCGATACCTACGCCGCGTGGTACGACCGTGCGATTCCGATCGGCTCCGCGATGGTCGCGCTCGCGATCGGCTTCGTCGGCCTGTCGCTGCTGCTCGACGTGCAGCTGCGCAAGCGCCACCGCGCGGAAACCGAACTGCAGGCGCTCGCGCGCACCGATGGCCTCACGGGCCTCGACAACCGCCGGATGCTCGACGTCACGCTCGCGCGCGAATGGCGCCGCGCCGCGCGCTCGCAGCACGCGCTGTCGCTGCTGTTCATCGACGTCGATTACTTCAAGCGCTACAACGACACGCAAGGGCACCAGGCCGGCGACGACGCGCTTGCCGCGGTCGGCCACTGCATCGCCGGCTGCCTGCGCCGCCCGGCCGATTACGCGGCGCGCTACGGCGGCGAGGAATTCGTCGTGGTGCTGCCCGACATCGACACGGACGGCGCGGTGACGATCGCCGAGACGATCCGCACCGGCATCCTCGATCTCGGCATCCGGCACGACGCCGGTGCCGCCGGCCGACTGACGGTGAGCATCGGCGTGACGACCAGCTATCCGGAACACGACGACGACATGCAGGGCGCGCTGAAGCTCGCCGACGACGCGCTGTATCGCGCGAAGGAAGGCGGGCGCAACCGCATCGTCGTGCACCCGGCCGCTTCCGGCGGCCTCGCGGCGCGGCAGGCCTGAACGGCCGGACACGCCACGCCGCCGGGCGACGGCCGCGCAACGGCCGGGCGGCCGCCGGGCCGCCGTCGCCGCCCGTGCGCAAAATCGCCGACAATGTCGCCTCGACCTGCCGCCGCACGGCTGACGCACCCGGCCGGCCCGCGCGGGTGCACGGCCGCTTCGCACCACCATGAGACTCAAGGCAAAGATCTTCCTTCTGGCCATCGTGCCGTTCCTGCTCGCGATCGCCGGCATCGGCTTCGGCGTGCGCCAGCAGGCGACGTCCCTCGCGCGCACGCAGCACGCGACGATCCAGGCCGCGTACCTGTCGAGCAAGGAAGTCGAGCTGAAGCACTACGTCGAGCTGGCGACGAGCGCGATCATGCCGCTCTACGACGCGAGCGGCCGCAACGCGCGCGACGACGCGATGCTGCGGACGCAGGCCCTCGCGATGCTGCAGAAGATGGATTTCGGCCCGGACGGCTATTTCTTCGTGTACGACCTGCACGGCAATTCGCTGATGCATCCGCGCGAGCCCGAGCGCGTCGGCCACAACTACTGGTCGATGCGCGACCCGCAGGGCGCGCTGACGATCCAGAAGCTGATCGGCGCGGCGTCGAGCGGCGGCGGCTACGTGCGCTACGCATGGCAGCGACCGTCGACGGGCCGCGTCGCGCCGAAGCTCGGCTACGTCGTCGCGCTCGAGCGCTGGGGCTGGATGGTCGGCACCGGCATCTATCTCGACGACGTCGACACCGCGCTACAGCGCATCGACGCACGCGCATCCGCGAACATCGAGCGCACGATGAGCTGGCTGACCGCGATCGCGCTCACCGGCGCGGCGGCGATCGCCGTGTGCGCGCTGGTGCTGAACGTCAGCGAGTCGCGCAGCGCCGACGCGAAGCTCAAGCTGCTCGCGCAGCGTGTCGTCGAATCGCAGGAGCAGGAGCGGGCGCGGCTGTCGCGCGAGCTGCATGACGGGATCAGCCAGATGATGGTGTCCGCGAAGCTGATGCTCGAATCCGCGCTCGCCCGCTTCGAACGCGGCACGGCCCGCCTGCCCGAAGCCGAGCAGGCACTGGCATCGGGCGTCGGGCGGCTCGGCGACACGCTGCGCGAAGTGCGGCGCATCTCGCATGCGCTGCGTCCGTCGATGCTCGACGACCTCGGCCTCGCAGCCGCGCTCGAGCAACTGGTGCGCGAGCTCGGCGCCGAAAGCGGCATCGACATCGGCTATACGCAGGTCGCGCACAGCGGCGCCCGGCCGCTGCCCGAAGCCGTCAACACCGCGCTGTTCCGGATCGCCCAGGAAGCGCTCAGCAACATCGTGCATCATGCGCAGGCGTCGCGCGCGGCCGTCACGCTCGACGTCGGCGCGCAATCCGTCCTGCTGACCATCGCCGACAACGGCTGCGGCTTCGACGCCGAACGCTCGCAAGCCGACGCGCGGCGCGGCATCGGCCTGCGCAACATGCGCGAGCGCCTCGACGCGCTCGGCGGCATGCTGACGATCACGTCGCAGGTCGGCCACACGATCGTCGCCGCGCGCGTGCCGCTGCCCCGCGCCGCGTCATGACGCGCCCCATCACAGGAGACCTTTCACGCATGAGCGCCCCCGACACTGCCCGGCCCGTCGCCCGACTGCTGCTCGTCGACGACCACCCGCTCGTGCGCGACGGCTTGCGGATGCGGCTCGAAGCGGCCGACCTGTCCGTGGTCGGCGAAGCCGGCAACGCCGACGAGGCGCTCGCGCTTGCCGCGTCGCTCGAACCCGATCTCGCGCTGATGGACGTCGGCATGAACGGGATGAACGGCATCACGCTCGCGGGCGTGTTCCACGAGCGCTTTCCGGCCATCCGCGTGCTGATGCTGTCGATGCACGACAACATCGAATACGTGACGCAGGCCGTGCGTGCCGGCGCGAGCGGCTACCTGCTGAAGGATTCGCCCGCGAGCGAGATCGTGCGTGCGATCGGCGCGGTGCTGGCCGGCCAGACGTTCTTCAGCGAGGGGCTCGCCGCGCGGATGATCCACGCGAGCGCGACCGCGTCGCCGCTCGACCGGCTCACGCCGCGCGAACGCGACATCCTCGACGCGCTGGCGGAAGGGCTGTCGAGCAAGCAGATCGCGCAGCAGACGGGGCTGTCGGTGCGCACGGTCGAGACGCACCGGCTCAATCTGAAGCGCAAGCTGGAGATAGAAGGGCAGGCCGAGCTGATCAAGTTCGCGGTCGAGCATCGGCGGAGGTAGGCCAGCACGTCAACGGCATCCACCTCACGATTCGCCGTCCAATTTCATACTCGTCCAATCGACCGCTCCCCGGGTCGATGGAATCCTTTCGCTTGCCGGAACGAGCATCGTGCTCGTGTTTCGCATGACGCCTGCATGAACTCGTCGTGCGGCAACCGGCATCACCGGCAGATATCGGTGATCTGGACCGAGGAGCGAAATCATGATGCGCCGCATCGCCGTTGTCGGCGACGAGTTGGAAACCGGAGGACACGTTGTTGCCTACGCAGGGCCGCCATTCACGTTTGGCGACGCTGGCCATCAGGTTGCGCTGATCGGCGGCCTCGCGTTCTGCAAAGCATGCGGAAGTACTGGACAGATTGCCAAGGCCGGCGGACCGAAGCGCATCGCATTCATGGGCGAAACGGCGGCCGATGGCGACATCGTTTTATGTCGATGTGCGACACCGCCACGCATCATCGCGGTGCTCTCCGGCAATTCATGGTGCGATGACGAAGCGGAAACGGAAGGCGTCGTTTCGTCCGGATCGAATCCGCAACGCAATACGGCGGCCGTAGCCGCGGGCGCCTATGACGAATGCGTTCGCGCCGTCGGAAACGGCGCAGTGCCGGATTATCCGTACATCATCGAAACATCGGACGGGCGTGTTCACTCGGGCCGACTCGATGCCACCGGATACCTGCCGCGTGTTCATACGAGCCATGAGGGCACGTACACGGTCTATTGGGGCGACGAAGCGCTCGCACGACTGAGCGGAGATGCGTAATGCCAAACGCAAAAACAGTCGTGAGGACGACCGCCGTGCAAAACTCGCACAAGGAAGTCCAACTGAAGTCGGTGACGTTTTCCGAACTCTGGAGCAACTATGCTCACGGAAATCCATACGACGATCCAAACGGACAGTACCAGAACCAGTGCGCCATCCGGATGAGTGTAACGCTGCACAACGTCGGCATCGAGATGAAGTCGTTTTCGCAGAAGCGGGTCCGGCCAATGCCAGGCAAGCCGACACTGGGCCGCCTCATGCTCAACGGCAAATCGACCGCCACACGCGCATACGAGTTTGCTGAATGGTTGAAGCTACGGCCGGTCGCCGGCGTACTGGCTCCCGAGAACATTACGGGACGCGATTGGGCGAGCAAGGTAGCAAGTCGAACCGAAATTGTCTTCTTCGATGGCTATTGGCTGCAGGACGGCGATTCGCCGGACAATTTGAGCGGCGGCCATATCGACCTCTGGAATGGAGGCAGGCTCACCGGTTTCGCATCAGGCATTCGGATTTCGTGGAATATTGTCATAGCGGGTTTCTGGTCGGATTTCCGCAACTCAAAAACCATTTTGTTCTTTCCCGTCAAATGAAATTCGTTGCCGCTGTAGCGAGCGCACTTGTCGGCGTAGCCTTCGCCACCTTGATCTGCTGGGGCTCTCTCTACGCATACGGAACACTCGTCCTGCATGGCAGAGGTAGCCTTTTCGATACGAACCCGGAAATCGCGGATGCGTTCTTCGCAGGATGGGGTGGGCTGTCTGCCATCTTTGCGATCGTTTCGGCGAGCATCGTGACTCGCAGGAAATCACGTTAATCCTCGGACATGCGGCCAAGAATAAGACGTGTAGGACTCTCGCTCTTGTACAGGATCGCAGGTCTGGTAACTACCTGGCTCGCATGCTGGATCGGAAGCCGGATCGATTGGCGGATTCATACCGGTTGGCGAATGCACTTCGGTCAGCATTCCTGCCGCGAAATCGATCTCTGTTCACCACCCTGGCCAGTTTTCGCGCTGCTCATCGTGTTGCTGCTCGGCCCATCGCTTGCATTCGCCTTCGCGGGTTGGCGGATCGCGCGTCAACGTGTCACAGCACGAAAATTGGTGCTTTCCTTGACCGCCTTGGCAACGCCCACGATGCTGATCTACATCGCGTCATATGTGATTCGATAGGTGGCGAAGTTGACCGGTCACGGTCGTTCCGGCCGCGATTGCGTCGAGCACGACACCGGCGCAATACCCTGCTTTCGACTGACTTCACGCCGCACCATCAGCATCACCGCAACCACAATACTGAGGATCCCGGAACACAAAACCGCGACCGAAAACCCGTGCGCCATCGCATCCCGATACGCGCCGAGCAGCGCCGGCTGCCCTGCCGCAAATACATGCTCCATCACCGCCTGTCGCGCGAGCGTATCCGCTTGCGCGCTGCCGGCCACCAGCATCGCGGCCGTCATCCGGTGCAGCGCCCCGACGCTCATCACGCTGCCGAGCACCGCGATGCCCATGCTCATCCCGGTCTGACGCAACGCGTTCATCGTCGCCGACGCCATGCCCGCGCGTTCGGCCGGCGCCAGTTCCATCACGGTCATGCCGGTCGCGGGCACCGCGAGCCCCATGCCGACGCCGAGCAACGCCAGCGCGACACCGACCGGCACATACGACGTGTCCGCGCCGAAGCCGGCCATGAGCGACAGCATCGCGCCGATCAGCCCGTATCCCCCCACCATCAGCGCATGCAACGGAATACGCGCCGCGATGCGCCCGAACAGCATCGACGTGATCGCCGTCATCACGAACTGCGGCATCAGTTGCCAGCCGGCCTCGGCCGGCGTGCGCCCCTGCGCCTGCTGCAGGAACAGCGACAGGAAGAACAGGCTGCTGTACCCCGAGAACCCGAGCACGAACGACGCGAGATTGGCGCGCACCAGCCGCCGGTCGCGAAACAGCCAGACCGGCAGCAGCGGCCGCTCGACACGCGTCTCGACTCGCACGAACACGACGAACGCCACCGCTGCGCCCGCCAGCGGCGCGAGCACCTTCGCGTGCCACGCGCCGGCTTCGCCGATGCCGATCAGCCCGTACGTGAGCAACCCGAGCCAGATCACGCTCAGCGCCTGGCCGAGCGGATCGAACGCCGCGTGCTGCGGATGCCGGCGCTCCGGAATGCCCCATGCGCCGAGCAGCACGGTCACGATGCCGATCGGCACGTTGACGAGGAAGATGTTCTGCCATCCGCCGTGCTCGACGAGCAGGCCGCCAACCAGCGGCCCGACGATCAGCGCGAGCGCACTGAACGCGGACCACCCGCCGATCGCGCGGGCACGCTCCCGCGCATCGGGAAACGCATGCGTGAGGATCGGCATCGCGCCCGGTATCAGCAACGCACCGGCGAGCCCCTGGATCGCGCGCCCGATCAGCAGCGGCTCGATGCTGCCCGCGCATGCGCACACCACCGACCCCGCCGTGAACAGGACGACGCTGGCGAGCCAAACACGCTTGTGCCCGTAGCGATCGCCGAGCGGCCCGGCCGACAGCATGAACGCGGACAGCGCCAGCGCATACGCGTTGACGACCCACTGGAGGCCACCGATATCGGTATCGAGCGCCGTCTGCAGCGTCGGCAGCGCGACGTTGACGATGCTGATGTCGAGCGTGGCGAGAAAGGTGCCGAGACAGGCGGCCAGGACGAGTGCGGCGCGACGGGAGCGAGGCATGGTGGTCAGCCCTTGACGGGCATCGAGATGAGAATGATTCTCATCATATATATCGACCGACCGTCGGTCAATGGACTGCGTTGGCCGTGAGCGGGACGCTGGCCTAAACTGCGGGCTTTGCATGAACGGGCGTCGAGCCGCGCGATGACGGACAGGACCAAGGCAGGACTCAGGACAGTGAAAGACGACACGCCGGCAGGCAAGCCGCGCACGAAGCCGGCGGAAGTGCGCCTCGAGGAACTGATGGCGGCGGCCGAGACGCTGTTTCTCGCGCAGGGCGTGGAAGCGACGACCATCAGCGAGATCGTCGAGCACGCGCAGGTCGCGAAGGGCACGTTCTATCACTACTTCGAATCGAAGTCCGACATGCTCGCCGCGCTCGCGCAGCGCTACACGGCGTCGTTCCTCGACCGTTTGCAGCACGCGGTGGACGCATGCGACGCCGACGACTGGCTTGCGCGCCTGCGCGCGTGGATCCGCGCCAACATCGAAACCTACGCGGCGACCTACCGCACGCACGACATCGTCTACACGAACCACCATCACCACGATCGCGCGAATGCCGACAAGAACGCGATCCTCGACCAGCTCGGCGCGATTCTCGACGGCGGCGCGCGGGCCGGCACCTGGCGGCTCGCGCACCCGCAGGTCACCGCGCTGCTGATCTATGCGGGCGTGCATGGTGCGACCGATCACATCATCGCGGCGCCGGAAGCGGATCGTGCCGCGTTCGTCGATGCGGTGGTCGACGATTGCCTGCGGATGCTCGGCGTCGGCGCGTAACGCGCCGCCAGCGCACAGCCATGAAAAAGGGCGCCCGAGGGCGCCCTTCGTGCATCCGGAATCCGGACCGCTCAGCGGCCGATCAATTCGTCCGCGAATTGTGCTTCTGCAGGTACGCGATCAGCCCATCGATGCCGCCCGATGCGAGCTGGCTCTTGAACTGGCCCTGGTAGACCTGGATCAGCCACGCGCCCGACATGTCGATGTCGTAGATCTTCCAGTCGTTGCCGACCTTGCCGAGACGATAGCCGACCGACTGGCTGTCACCCGGCGTCGTGACCGTCGACTGGACGAGCGCGTCGGCGCCCGACGCGCCGCCGGCCTTGAACGAGAACTTCGCGTCCTGGCTGCCGAGCTGCGCGAGCGATGCGGCGTAGGTGCGCGTCATCAGCAGCTTGAACTGCTTGTACAGCTCCTGCTGCTGTTGCGGCGTGGCCTGCTTCCACGCGTCGCCGACCGCGATGCGGGTCGTGCGCTCGAAGTTGGTCGCGGGCAGGAAGCGCTGCTCGACGACCGCCGAGACCTTCGCCATGTCACCGCCGCGTGCGGCCGGATCGGCCTTCATCGCGTTGACGGTACCCTCGACCGCATTGCGGACGATATCGACCGGCGCGCTCTGCGCAAAAGCGGAAACCGACACGGCGGCCGCCGCGACGAAAGCAAACAGTTGACGTTTCATACGAATATCGCTCGATGAGAAAAAACGACCGGTTCATTGCACCGGCCGACGGAGCAAAGTATACCGGGCCCGACGCCTCGGTGCGCCGCCGTGACCGACTGTTACCTTTCAGATCCTTTGTCACAGGCCGGCGGCGGCGCGTCGAAGCAGCCCGGCGCCGTTTATGTAAATATCCCCTTACAAACCGGCCAGCCACCGGTATCGATTCCGCCGCCGCGAACAAATCTCCTTCCGTTCTCGTAACCCCCAACGTCACGACCGCCGCCACGCCGCGCCGGTATACTTGGCTACTTTGCCCTTTCCAGCCGCTCCCCACCGCCACATGGTGACATCTCTCATCGTCCGACTCGTTGCATGGTCGGTACGCCGGCCCGTCTGGGTCGTCGTGCTGTCGCTCGTCATCGCCGCGCTCAGCGGCGTCTATGTCGCGCAGCATTTCAAGATCAACACCGACATCAGCAAGCTCGTCGATGCGGAACCGCAATTCGCCGCGCTCGGCCACGCCGTCGACACAGCGTTCCCGCAACGCAACGGCACGATCCTCGCGGTCGTCGAGGCGCCCGCGCCCGAATTCGCGAATGCCGCCGCACAGGCGCTGACCGAAGCACTGCAGAAGGATGCCGCCGCCGGCCGCATCGGCCAGGTCGCCGAGCCCGGCGGCGGGCCGTTCTTCGAGCACAACGGGCTGCTGTTCCTGTCGCCGCAGGAAGTCACCGATACGACCGCGCAGCTCGCGAGTGCGCGCCCGCTCGTCAACGAACTCGCGAAGAACCCTAGCCTGACCGGGCTCGCCACGACGCTCTCCACCACGCTCGGCCAGCCGCTGCTGACCGGCCAGGTGAAGCTGCCGACGATGGCGAAGCTGCTCGCCCGCAGCGCCGCGACGGTCGACGACGTGCTGGCCGGCAAGCCGGCCGCGTTCTCGTGGCGCGCGCTGGTCGATAACGATGCCGCGCGGCAGCCCGCGCGCGCGTTCGTCACCGTGCAGCCCGTGGTCAACTACGGCGCGCTGAAGGCCGGCGCGGCAACCAGCCAGGTGATCCGCGACGCGGCCCGTTCGATCGACCTCGAGAAGCGCTACGGCGCGGTCGTGCGCCTGACCGGCGAACAGCCGCTCGCCGACGACGAATTCGCGTCGGTCGAGGACGGCGCGGCGCTCAACGGCGTCTTCACGCTGCTCGCCGTGCTCGTCATCCTGTGGCTCGCGCTGCGCTCGAAGCGGATGATCGGCTCGGTGCTCGTCACGCTGTTCGTCGGCCTCGTCGTGACCGCCGCGCTCGGCCTCGCGATGGTCGGCTCGCTGAACATGATCTCGGTCGCGTTCATGGTGCTGTTCGTCGGCCTCGGCGTGGATTTCTCGATCCAGTACGGCGTGAAGTACCGCGAGGAGCGCTTCCGCGATCCGCGCATCGACCATGCGCTGATCGGCGCCGCGCACTCGATGGGCATGCCGCTCGCGCTGGCCACCGCGGCCGTCGCGGCGAGCTTCTTCTCGTTCATCCCCACCGCCTATCGCGGCGTGTCCGAGCTCGGCCTGATCGCGGGCGTCGGGATGTTCGTCGCGCTGCTCACCACGATCACGCTGCTGCCCGCGTTGCTGCGCCTGTTCGCGCCGCCGGGCGAATCGAAGACGCCGGGCTTTCCGTGGCTCGCGCCGGTCGACGATTACCTCGACCGCCATCGCAAGCCGATCCTGATCGGTACGCTCGTGGTCGTGATCGGCGCGCTGCCGCTGCTCGCATTCCTGCGCTTCGACTTCAACCCGCTGCACCTGAAGGACCCGAACAGCGAATCGATGGCGACGCTGCTCGCGCTGAAGGATTCGCCGGAAGCCGCCGTCAACGACGTCACGCTGCTCGCGCCGTCGCTCGCGCAGGCCGATGCGGCCGCGAAGCGCCTCGACGCGCTGCCCGAAGTCGGCCGCACGACCACGCTGTCGACCTTCATCCCCGCCGACCAGCCGGCCAAGCGCGCGGCGATCGCCGCGGCCGCGAGCGACCTGCTGCCCGCGCTGACGCAGCCGCCCGCGCCGCCCGCGACCGACGCGCAGCGCGTCGCCGCGCTCAAGCGCGTGTCGGACCTGCTGAGCTACGCGGCCGAAGATCACCCGGGCCCGGGCGCGGCCGCCGCGCAGCACCTGTCGGCGTCGCTCGCGAAGCTCGCCGCCGCGGATGCCGCGACGCGCGACCGCGCCGAACGCGCGTTCTCCGACACGCTGCGCATCGCGCTCAACCAGCTCGCGTCGCTGCTGCAGCCGCAGGGCGTCACGCGCGAATCGCTGCCGCCGCAGCTGGTGCGCGACTGGGTCGCGCCGGACGGCCATGCGCTCGTGCAGATTTCGCCGAAGGTGCCGAAGGGCGTCGACCCGGGCGACGACACGATGCTGCGCCGCTTCGCGAAGGCCGTGAAAGCCGCGGAGCCGGGCACGACCGGCGGGCCGATCTCGATCCTGCATTCGGCCGACACGATCATCAACGCGTTCCTGCATGCGGCGCTGTGGTCGATCATCTCGATCACGGTCCTGCTGTGGGTCACGCTGCGCCGCTTCGGCGACGTGCTGCGCACGCTGGTGCCGCTGCTCGTGTCGGGCGTCGTGACGCTCGAGCTGTGCGTCGTGCTCGGCATGCCGCTCAACTTCGCGAACATCATCGCGCTGCCGCTGATGCTCGGCGTCGGCGTCGCGTTCAAGGTGTATTTCGTGATGGCGTGGCGCGCGGGGCAAACCGGCTTGCTGCACTCGAGCCTCACGCATGCCGTCCTGTTCAGCGCCGCGACGACGGCGACCGCATTCGGCAGCCTGTGGCTGTCGCACCACCCGGGCACGTCGAGCATGGGCAAGCTGCTCGCGCTGGCCCTGACCTGCACGCTGATCGGCGCCGTGGTGTTCCAGCCCGTCCTGATGGGCAAACCGCGCGTCAAACGCGCCAAGAACCAATCGCAAGGAATCAATGAATAAGGTGCGAATCATTGCGGCGACCGTTGCCGCCAGCGCGGCGCTGACCGGCTGCGCGACGGGACCGAACCGCAACCCCAACGACCCGCTCGAGCCGATGAACCGGGCGATGTACAAGTTCAACGACACCGTCGACACGAACATCGCCCAGCCGATCGCGAAGGGGTACCAGAAGGTCACGCCGACGCCCGTGCGCACCGCGATCAGCAACTTCTTCTCGAACCTCGGCGATCTCGGCAACATCGCGAACAACCTGCTGCAGCTCCGCATCACCGATGCCACCGAGGATCTGATGCGCGTGGCGATGAACTCGGTGTTCGGCGTCGCCGGCCTGATCGACATCGCGACGCCCGCCGGGCTGCCGAAGCATCACCAGGACTTCGGCCTGACGATGGCGCGCTGGGGCGTGCCGTCGGGCCCGTACCTCGTGCTGCCCGTGTTCGGGCCGAGCACGATCCGCGACGGCGTCGGCCGCGCGGTGGACGTGCGCTTCAACCTGCTGAACTACATCGAGCCGGCCGCGCGCAACCCGATGTACATCGCGCAGTTCATCAGCGCGCGTTCGGATCTGCTCGGCGCGACCGACCTGCTGAAGCAGGCCGCGCTCGATCCGTATTCGTTCGTGCGCGACGCGTACCTGCAGCAGCGCAAGTCGCTGACGTATCGCAGCCAGTCGTCGTCGGCCGCGCTGCCGGCCTACAACGAACCGGGTGAAGCGGGCGCCGTGCCGGCCGCGACGCCGGCCGTGCCGGGGCTGCCGAACTACGAGGATCCGGGCGAGTCGGGCGGTGCATCGGGCGCCACGCCGAGCAATGCACCGGCCGCGCCGGGGCTGCCCCAGTACGACGATCCGGGCGCGGACAACGCGATGCCCGCGAGCGCGCCTGCTGCTGCATCGGCCGCTGCGCCGGCTGCGGCATCGGCGGCCGCACCCGCGACACCCGCGAGCGCGCCGGCCGTGCAGCAGTAACGCTGCAGCGGCCCCCGCCACAAAGACAAAGAGCGCTGCAGATGCAGCGCTCTTTTTTTGTCCGCGAGAAACGGAAAACCGGGGGGAGAAGGGCGAGACAGGCGGCGCGTGCCGCTCAGGCGATCCGCATCGCACCGGCACGCTCGAACGCGTGCCGCGCCTGGATCAGCGTCGTGCGCGCCGCGCGCGCATCGCTCGCGACCTGCAGCAGCGGGCCGAGCTGCGACGGCTGCTTCAGCAGTTCGCGCAGGATCGGCAGGATCGCCGTGCTGCCGTCGTCGCGCAGGCCGGCCGTTGCCGCGCGCGGCAACGTGCGCCACGCCGGATCGACGATCGCGCGGCACACCGCGAACGGTACGCCGCGCGCCGCCGCGAAGGCCGCCGCGATATGCGACTCCATGTCGACGGCGAGCGCGTCCTTCGCGCGATGCAGCGACGTCTTGTCCTGCTCGCTGATGACCGGTGCGCCGACGGCCGCGATCGTGCCGCGCGTGACGCGCGCCCAGACGGGCGTGTCGTGCAGCGCGGCGACGAGCCGTGCGCTCCAGCCTGCGTCGGTCTCGACACGGCCGAACGGCCCGTCGATCGCGCTCGCGACCACGAGCGCGCCGGGCGCCAGGTCGGGCGCGAGCCCGCCTGCCGTGCCGAAGCTCACGATGCCTGCGCAACCGCGTGCGGTCGCCTCGGTCAGCGCGCGTTCGAGGCGGTCGGCCCGTGCGGCAAAGACGGCTTCGACGCCGTCGCCGCGCGCGATGCGCGCCTCGAACGCCATCCCCGTCACGGCGATGACGGGCAGCGAGCCGGTGGATTGCGGCGCCACGCGTTACAGCCCGACCGTCACGCGCGTGGTGTTGTCGCGCTTCAGGTTGCGATAGCGGGCGAGCGCCCACAGCGGGAAGAACTTGCGATAGCCGTGGTAGCGCAGGTAGAACACGCGCGGGAAGCCCGTCGCCGTGAAGCGCGTCTCGTCCCACAAGCCTTCTTCGTTCTGCTCGGCGATCAGGTAGTCGATGCCGCGCGCCATCGCCGGGTTGTTCACCTCGCCGGCCGCCATCAGGCCGAGCAGCGCCCACGCGGTTTGCGACGCGGTGCTCGGCGCCTGCTCGAAACCGCGATAGTTCAGCTTGTAGCTGTCGCCGTCCTCGCCCCAGCCGCCGTCCTTGTTCTGGATCGACAGCAGCCATTGCGCACCGCGCTTCATGCGCGGATCGTCCGGCGTCAGGCCGGCCGCATTCAGCGAGCACAGTGCCGTCCACGTGCCGTACACGTAGTTCATCCCCCAGCGGCCATACCAGCTGCCGTCCGGCTCCTGCTCCTTGAGCATGTAGTCGAGTGCGCGACGCGCCGGCTCGCTGTTCAGTGGCGTCTCGCCGAGCTGCGACAGCATCGACAGGCAGCGGCCCGACACGTCGGCCGTCGGCGGATCGAGCAGCGCGCCGTGATCCGAGAACGGGATGTTGTTCAGGTAGTACTGCGTGTTTTCCGGTTCGAACGCGCCCCAGCCGCCGTCGCTGCTCTGCATCCCGACGACCCACTCGCGCGCCCGCGCGATCGAATCGCGATACGCGTCGTTCTGCTTGAGTTGCTGCGCGCGCTCCATCGCCACCGCGACCACCGCCGTATCGTCGACGTCCGGGTAGTGTGCGTTCGCGTACTGGAACGCCCAGCCGCCGGGCCGCACGTGCGGGCGGCGCGAGATCCAGTCGCCGCGCACGTCGAGGATCTGCAGCGGGCGCAGCCATTCGAGGCCGCGGATCGCGGCATCCTCGGCACGCGCGTCGCGCGTTTCGAGTAGCGCATGCGCGGCGAGCGACGTGTCCCACACCGGCGACAGGCACGGCTGGCAATACGCTTCGTCATCGTGCACGACGAGCAGCTTCTCGATCGACTTGCGCGCGATCGCGCGGTTCGGGTGATCTTCCGCGTAGCCGAGCGCGTCGTACATCATCACCGCGTTGGCCATCGCCGGATAGATCGCGCCGAGGCCGTCCTCGCCGTTCAGGCGCTCGTCGACGAACGACACGGCCTGACGGATCGCGCGTTCGCGCGTGTAGTTCGGGAACAGGCCGTCGACCGCGCGCAATGCATGGTCGACCACGCGGAAGAACGCGAACCAGCCGGGGCTCTGGTGGCCCTGGCGCGGCAGCAGCCCGGCGTTGACGGGCGGATCGACGAACAGTTCGTCGATGCGCACGCCGCGCGGGTTCTTCGCGAGCGGGCGCTTCGCGTTCAGCACGAGCAGCGGCACGATCACCGTGCGCGCCCAGTACGACACCTTCGACAGATGGAACGGGAACCACTGCGGCAGCAGCATGATCTCGACCGGCATCATCGGCACCGCGCGCCATGGAATCGCGCCGTACAGCGCGAGCTGGATGCGCGTGAACACGTTCGACATCTCGGCGCCGCCCATCGCGTGGATGGCACGGCGCGCACGCAGCATGTGCTCGGCGTTCTCGTCGTCGCCGATCACCTTCAGCGCGAAATACGCCTTCACGCTCGCGCTGATGTTCGGCGCGCCGTCGGTGAACAGCGGCCAGCCGCCGTCGGCCTGCTGGATGCGGCGCAGATACTTGCCGATCTTCTGTTCGAGCTCGAGGTTCGGCGTCTCGCCGAGATAGTGGACGAGCAGCACGTATTCGGCGGGAATCGTCGAATCGGCTTCGAGTTCGTAGACCCAGTGGCCATCCGCGTTCTGCGCGGCCAGCAGCGCGTCGGTCGCACGCGCGACGGCCGTATCGACGCCGGCCGGCACGGCGCCGGCGGACAGGGTAGCCATTTCGGTGAGATCGTTCATCGGTCCCTCTTTTACTTACTGTGTCTGGAGCACGTCCGCGGCCAGCTGGCCGGAGCGGATCGCACCCTCGATCGTGGCGGGCAAGCCGGTGGCAATCCAGTCGCCCGCCAGCACGAGATTGGTCCAGCGCGTACGCACGGCCGGACGCTTCATTTCCTGCGACGGCACCGCCGCAAAACCCGCGCGCGGCTCGACGACGAGCTGCCACGCGGGGATGGTTTCCGGGTTCGCGCCGGTCACGCGCGCGACGTCTTCCCAGATGCGCCGCGCGAGCGTGTCGCGCGGCGTGTCGAGCCAGCGGCCCGCGTCGCGGATCGTCGCCGCGAGCTGGCCGCCGCCGGTGCGCACCGTATCCACCACGCCGTTGATGACGGTGGTCTGCAGCGGATTGCCGGCCGGGGTTTCGACCGCGAAATACGCGGTCACGACCGCACTGAACGTCTCGGGCGCGGTGAGTTCCGGCACGAGCGGCTGCGCGACCTCGGGCGGCACGGCCAGCACGACGGCGTCGCCCGGCGCGAGATCGATCCGCTCGCCGCCAACCGAAACCGCATCGACCGCGTTGCCGTGCGCGCCGAATTCGAATGCGTCGAGCCGCGAGTTCAGCCGGATCTGCGCGCCGCCGTGCTGCAGCATCCGCAGCGCCGGTTCGACGAATGCGCTGCCGAGGCCGTGTCGCGCGACGAGCGGGCGGCAAGCGGCGCCGCCCGCGGAAAACGTGCTGCACAGCGCCGCGCGCGCGAGTTCGGCACTCGCGTGACGCGGCTCGACGTTCAGCACACCGAGGAAATACGGCCGCAGCCAACGTTCCCACAACATGCCGTCGCATCGCATCGTCTGTGCGAGTGAGCGGCCCATGCGCGCGAACGCGAGCGGCGCGAGCGCGAGGTAGTCGAGCGGCGTCGTGTCCGGCGCACGCGACGCGGCATCGAACAGCCACGAAGGCCAGCGCCCGCCGCCGAAGCGCAGCGTCCAGCGCTGCTGCGACGCGACGTCGACGACCGGGAATTCAGGCAGCGCCGGCCCCGTGAGCTGGTCGGCCGCGCCGATCGCGCGCAGGTAGCGCTGCGTCGCGGGCTGTCCCGCGAACACCGTGTGCAGGCCGCTGTCGAGCGTCGTATTCAGCGTCCCGTCGAACCACGAGCGGCAGCGGCCGCCCGCATGCGCGTGCGCGTCGTGCAGCACGATGCGTCGCCCGCGGCGTTGCAGTTCGACCGCGGCCGACAGGCCGGCAACGCCGGCGCCGATCACGTGGACGGTCCTGGGCATCGACTCGGTCGGCTCAGAACAGCGCGTAGCGCGCGGCGATCATCAGCATGCGTGCTTTCGGCTTGCGCAGCGGCGCGCGCGGGAACGCAAAGCCGCGTGCGATCGCGGCTTCGAGGATGCAGCGATACGCGCCCGACATGATGCGCGGCGCCTTCACCTGCGCACGCGCGCAGGTGTCCATCACCGCGTCGGCCTGGCGGAAGTGCTCGAGCGCGCGCTCGACGAGCGTCGCGCACACGCGCGGCAGCGCCGGATCGCGCACGATCGTCGCCGGGTCGGTGATCGCGATGCCTTCGCGCGCAAGCAGCTCGCGCGGCAGGTAGCAACGGTTGATCGCCGCATCGTCGTCGATGTCGCGCAGGATGTTCGTCAGTTGCAGCGCGCGGCCGAGGTGATGCGACAGCTTGATCCCTTCGGCTTCCGGCATCCCGAAAATCCTCACCGACAGCCGGCCGGCCGCGCTCGCCACGCGATCGCAGAAGAGGTCGAGCGTCGGTTCGTCGGGCGCGCAGATGTCTTCGACCGCATCCATCGCCATCCCGTCGATCATCGCGTGGAAGTCGTCGCGCTGCAGGTTGAATGCACGGATCTCGCGATCGAGCGCGGCCAGGTGGCGCGGCGGGCGGCCGGCGAAGCACGCGTCGATGTCCGCGCGCCAGCGGTCGAGGCCCGCGTGGCGCTCGGCGCGCGGCAGGTCGCTGTCGGCGATGTCGTCGACCGCGCGGCAAAACGCGTAGACCTGGAACATCGCATCGCGCTGCGCAGCCGGCAGGATGCGCATCGCAAGATAGAAAGAACTGCCCGATGTGACGGCAGCGGCGTCGGTTTCTTGTTCGTCCACGACGGAATGGGAAACGGCCAAGACGAGCTCCACGGAGACACCCACGCGGGGCGATTGAAGAAGCCATGCCCGGCTGGGATGGTCAGGGTGTCAAATGCGTGCGAGATATGCGAACGATCGACACAGACAGGCACAAATTGCCGGCCGGAAGCCGGAATTGGGCGAAAGTATAGCAATCTTTGAAGTTCGATGGCGGACACGCGCCGCATGCGGCGGCAGGCCGGAAGCCGTTGACCGGCAAGCGCGGCCGGCCCGGGCAGGCGCCGGCGCCGGCGGCGCGTCAACCGTAGACGATGTCGCGTTGCAGGTCGAGCGCAATGAGCCCCATTTCGCGGGTGAGCTGCAGCATCGAGCGGCGTTCGAGGCGCGAGCCCATGAAGCTCGTCACGCGGCCGTCGGGCTCCGCGGTGAACTGGAATGTCGCGCCGCCCGTGCCGAACCACGCGCCCGGCACATCGGGCGATTCCTGCCAGTCGATCTGCGCGAACACGCGTGCGATGCCCGCACGCACCAGGTCGCCCGGGCCGATCGCCGGCGCGATGTCGCCGAGGTCGTCGAGCGAATAGGGGCCGGGCTTGTCCGGCCTCCGGTAGAAGAGATAGTCGACGTTCATGGGGCGCAATCGCAGGCAAAGCAACAAATTAGCGTGCTTCGCGATAAATTCAAATCAGATACGAACGAAATGTGGCCTGTACGAGACAAGAGGGACGGATCGAATCCGGCCCGTCAGGGCGTACACGGGTTCGTCTAAGATGACACCTTTCTCAAGATCTGAAGACCCGGACACCATGGAGACGAACGCAAGCGCCACCCCGCAGTCCGATCATCCCGTTTTCGTGCTCGTGCACGGCGCCTGGCACGGCGCGTGGTGCTACGCGCACGTCGCGGCCGCGCTGGCCGCGCGCGGCCACCTGTCGATCGCGCGTGACCTGCCCGCGCACGGCATCAACGCCCGTTTTCCCGCTTCCTACTTCGCACGCCCGCTCGACAAGGACGCGTTCGGCGCCGAGCCGTCGCCGGTCGCGAACACGACGCTCGACGATTACGCCACGCAGGTGATGCAGGCGGTCGACGACGCGTACGCGCTCGGCCGCGGCAAGGTCGTGCTCGTCGGGCACAGCATGGGCGGCCTCGCGATCACGGCGGCCGCCGAACGCGCGCCGGACAAGATCGCGAAGATCGTCTATCTCGCGGCCTTCATGCCCGCGTCGGGCGTGCCGGGCCTCGACTACGTGCGCGCACCTGAAAACCAGGGTGAAATGCTCGGCCCGCTGATGCTGGCGAGCCCGCGCGTCGCCGGTGCGCTGCGCATCGATCCGCGCAGCGGCGACCCCGCCTATCGCGAGCTCGCGAAGCGCGCGCTATACGACGACGTGCCGCAGGCCGACTTCGAGGCCGTCGCGAACCTGATGAGCTGCGACGTGCCGGCCGCGCCGTTCGCGACCGCGATCCCGACGACGGCCGCACGCTGGGGCGCGATCGACCGTCACTACATCAAGTGCCTGCAGGATCGCGTGATCCTGCCCGCGCTGCAGCAGCGCTTCATCGACGAAGCCGACGCGTTCGCGCCCGGCAACCCGACCCACGTGCACCAGCTCGACAGCAGCCATTCGCCGTTCATGTCGCAGCCGGCCGTGCTCGCCGGCGTACTGGCCGACATCGCGAAAAGCTGAGCGCGGCACGCGCCCGGCGCATACGCTCCGCGCACGGCGGGGCGTATGCGCCACCTACGCATACGCGACCGACCGGTCGCGCCCGAGCCGCTTCGCGCGATAGAGCGCGGCGTCGGCCTCGTTGACGAGCACGTCGCTGGTCGGCGCGCCCGCCTTCGCACACGCGCCGCCGACGCTCGCCGTCACCGGCACGCTGACCCCCTCGGCATCGACCGGCACGCTGCCGATCGCATCGCGCACCTTGTCGGCCACGAGCATCGCCTCGTCGAGATTCGTGCACGGCAGCAGCAGCGCGAATTCCTCGCCGCCGAAGCGGCCGAACGTATCCTGCGCACGCACGATCGACGCGACGCGACGCGCGGTCTCGCGCAGCACGGCATCGCCGGCGGCATGCCCGAAGCGGTCGTTGATCGTCTTGAAGTGGTCGAGATCGAACAGCAGCACCGACAGGTCGCCGCCATAGCGCTGCCAGCGCGCGAATTCGTCGCTGAGCCGCGCCTCGAAGAAGCGCCGGTTCGCGATGCCGGTCAGGCCGTCGCGATTCGCGTGCTCGCGCAGCTTCGCGACCGCTTCCTCGCGCTCGCGCTGCATCACGCTCACATGCGTGACGTCCGAGATCGTCACGCACACGGCTTCGACGTCGCGGCCGCGCGTGAGCGGCATGAACGTGCAGTCCTGCTGCATGTAGTCGACCCCGCCCGTGATCGGCCGGTCGTGCTCGAAGCGGAACAGGTAGGGCCGCTGCTCCCACGAGCTGAACGCGAAGCTGCCGAGCTGGAACACGCTCTCGAGCTTGCGCGACAGCCACGCGCGCGGCAGGTCGGGAAAACAGTCGAACAGGTTGCGGCCGATCACGTCCGCGGCCGGGATGCCGCTGTGGTCCTGCATGAAGCGATTCCACATCAGCACGGTCATCGCGCGGTCGAGCACGAACAGGCCGAAGCCCACCCGCTCGATCACGAGGTCGCTCAGCGACGAGGTGGCGGCCGTCATAGCGCGGACAGCAACGCGTCGAGCGCGTCGCCCATCAGCCGGATCGAATCCTCGGCCATCAGCATCACGAAGTGGGCGCGGAACGCGTGGTCCTCGAGCCCGAAGTTCACTTCCAGCAGCAATGCCACGCTCCAGGCCAGCTCGGTCGGCTGGAATACGTCGTCGAACGACACGTTCGCGCCGAGCAGCCCCGGCGGAAAGAACACGGGCTTGCGGCCGAGCTCGTCGAGGATCGACGCGACGCACGCGCCCATCAGCACGTTCGCGACGTCGAACACGACTTCGTCGGGGGTCGCCATCCCGCCGTACACGCCATCGCCGAACGTGCGGTCGACGACCGACATGAGCCGCGCGATGCTCGCGGTGCGGCACAACACGATCGCCTCGCCCTTGATGTCGGAACGAAAACCCTGGCGCACGGCGGTCACGTTGTCGTGAATGCCCGTCATCTCGCGCAGCGCGTCGCCTGCGTCGGTCGCTTTCACGACCCGCACGCGCGGCACCGACAGCTCGATGAAGTGCCCGAGCAACAACGCGAGCCGCGCGGCGGCGCGGCCCATTGCGAGGTTGGCGATCTCCTGCAACGCGTCGCGTTGCTCCGCCGTGAACACCGAGTCAGGCATACAACCCATACTCCTTGAGAATGGGCAGCAATGCCTCCGACGTCACGGGCTTGGCTACGAATGCGATCGCGCCCAATTCGCGCACGCGTGCTTGCGCCTGCGGCTGAATATCGGCGGATACCACGATCACGAACGTGTTCAGATCTTCGTGGCGCAGTGTTTCCAGGACCTGATATCCGCTCATGTCGGGCATCGTCAGGTCCAGAAACATTACGGAAGCTTTGCCGTCACGATAGAGCGCCAAGGCCTCTCGACCATTCGCGGCATACGCGACTTCGACGTCCCAGCCTCCCGGCAGCGCCTTTGTCAGAAGTTTGCGAGCGAGCAGCGAATCGTCGGCAATTACAATCGGCAAAGGCATGGGGCGATGCGGTATACGGAATGGTCTCTCTCGCGTTAACGACCGCGCGGCGCACTTCTTTAGGCGCCATGCGTTCGGGTGTGCGGGCAACCGTCTGGCGGCCGCGCGCGGGCGCCGCGACGCGGAGTGCGCGCGACGCACCGCGCGGCGAACACCGGCGGGCGCATATATCTGTCATAGGGAAAGCAAGGCGCGATTCTCTGAGTAAACCGGAGGCGATGCAACTCGCCATTTTCAGCATTTCGAACAGAATTGGTCCGAACACGCGCCATTCCGAAAACAGTCACGACCATTTTCGAGATAAGTACGCAAAATTTTTCCTTGTGTACGTTTGCGCTGCCGGATTCGTCGCGTTTTCAATCTGACAATTTCCCCCTGTCGAAATCGACAGGATGGCTGGCGTCCGGGGCCGTGCGGCGGGCCGTCGCAACTCGTTTATGATGGCAGGCACCTCCGCCTCACCCGCTTCCTCGATGATGTCCAACCGGCCCGCCGATTCCCACGCTCCCGCCCCCCCGCCCGCCGACGACTGGCAGGACGACGGCAACTATGCGGCCGGTGCGCCCGAGCACGATTTCGCGGTGCGTCGCATGACGCTGATCGTGCTGCTCGTCGCGGCGATCGTGCTGCCGTGCATCTACGTCGTGGTGATGGCGTACAACGACCTGAAGACGCGCGAGGCCGCCGCGAGCGACGTGACGATGCGCACGGTGCGGGTGGCCGAGGAGCACGCGCTCAAGGTGTTCGACCTGAGCGAGACGCTCGATGCGCGCATCGTCGATCTCGTGCAGGACATGGACGACGCGACCGTGCGCAACCGGGAGTCCGACATCCACGAAGCGCTGAACACGATCGGCGGCGGCTATCCGCAGGTGGCCGCCGTGTCGATCTTCGGCGCGAGCGGGATGCTGCTCGCGAACAGCCTCTACTATCCGGCGCCCTATGCGTCGATCGCGAACCGCGACGACTTCGCCGGCATCCGCGACGGCAAGGTCATCGAACACATCTCGCGGCTGATGATGGGGCCGCTCAAGCTCGAGAACATTCCCGTGTTCAACACGGGCGTCGCGCGGCGCCATAGCGACGGTTCGTTCGCCGGGATGGTGTCGATCGCGCTGAAGTCGTCGTATTTCAACGCGTTCTACCGCGACCTGCTCGGCGGAGTGAGCACGCCGATGACGATGGCGCTCGCGCGCTCGGACGGCGCGGTGATCGCGTCATATCCGCCGCCGCCGGCACTCGCGCACACCGATCGCGCGGTCACGTTCGGCGACGCGCGCAACGATCCGCGCGCCGGCGTCGTGCGCGTGCGCCACGACGGCGCGAGCAGCGAGATCGTCGCGTATCGCCAGGTCGGCAGCTATCCCGTCTACGTGACATGCGCGTACCGCACGTCGGCGATCTGGCATGAATGGTACGAACACCTGAGCGTGCTGTTCATCTCGATGTTCGCGCCGTCGGTCGCGCTGTGGTCCGTGATCTGGCTGTCGCTCAAGCGGCTGAAGGCGGAAGAGGAGGCGTGGGACCGCTGGCAGGCCGAAGCGTCGATGCGGCGCTCGATCGAATCCGCGTACCGGCAGTCGCGCAAGATGCAGGCGCTCGGCAATCTCGTCGGCAGCGTCGCGCACGACTTCAACAACCTGCTGATGATCATCTCGAGCAACGTGCAGATCGCGCGGCGGCGCGGGGTCCAGCATCTCGACAAGGAACTCGGCGCGATCGAGCGCGCGCTGAAGAACGGGCAGTCGCTCACGCGCCAGCTCCTCGGTGTCGCGCGCAAGCAGCCGCTGCACAACGAAACGATCGACGTCGGGCAATGGCTCGGCACGTGCCGCGAATTGCTGAAGACATCGCTCGGCTCGAAATCGTCGCTGGTCGTCGCGATCGAGCCGGGTGTCTGGCCGATCCGCGTCGACGTCGCGGAGCTCGAGCTCGCGGTGATCAACCTCGCGGTCAACGCGCGCGACGCGATGACGACCGGCGGCCGCTTCACCGTCGGCGCGCGCAACGTGACGCTGCGTCGCGAAGACGGTTTTCCGCTCACCGGCGATTTCGTGCAGATCTCGCTCGACGACACGGGCTCGGGCATGGCGCCCGACGTGCTCGCGCGTGCGTTCGAGCCGCTGTTCACGACGAAGGCGCAGGGGATGGGGACGGGGCTCGGCCTGCCGCAGGTGTTCGCGTTCTGCGAACGCTCGGGCGGCCTCGCGACGATCGACAGCGCGGTCGGCGCCGGCACGTCGGTGCGCCTCTACCTGCCGCGCGCACGCGTCGAGGATGTCGTCGCGCGGCCGCCGGCGGTCGTGCAAGATGCGGGGGCGGGGGCGCTCGCCGGGCTGCATGTGCTGCTCGTCGAGGACAACGGCGAAGTCGCGGCCGGCACCGAAGCGCTACTGTCGCTGCTCGGGCACCGGGTGACCTACGCGCCCACCGCCGACGACGCGTTGCGCCTGATCGAAGGCGCGGCCGCGAACGACGCGTTCGATCTCGTGATTTCGGATATCCACATGCCGGGCCGCCTGAACGGTATCGACCTCGCCGAAGCGGTCGAACAACGGCCGGAGAAACTGCCCGTGATACTCGTCACGGGTTACGCGGAGGAGCTCGACCGCACGCGCACCGTCAACGTTCGCGTGCTGTCGAAGCCGTTCGACATCGCGCTGCTCGACGAGATCCTGCTGGGCATCCGTGAAGCGCGCGATGCACGACACGCGCGGCACGCCGGCACGTGACCCGCTGCGTGCGGGCCCGCGCCGGTGCCGGCGGCGTGATCGGGTGGGGCGCTCAGGCCGACTTCAGCAAGCGCACCCAGCCCGTGTAGCGATCGACGAAGCCCTGCAGGAACTTGCGGGTGTCTTCGCTGACGATCTGGCCCTGGTCGTCGATGCGCGCCGGATCGTGCTTGATGAACATCTCGGGCTGCCCGAGCGTCTTCACGTCGAGATACGCGAGCACGTTGCGCAGGTGCTGCTGTGCGAGCGCGGTGCCCGTCGCTCCCGGCGACGTGCCGAGCACGGCACCCGGCTTGCCCGACCACGAATTGGAACCCCATGGGCGCGAGCCCCAGTCCAGCGCATTCTTCAGCACGCCCGGAATCGAGCGGTTGTACTCGGGCGTGAAGAACAGCAGCGCGTCGGCGGCCTCGATCGACTGCTTGAAGCGCTTCGCGACTTCCGGGAAATCCGCGTCGTAGTCCTGGCTGTATAGCGGCAGCTCGCCGATCTCGACGAACTCGAACGAGAAATCGGCGGGGGCGAGCGAGATCACGGCGTGTGCGAGCGCGCGGTTCCACGAAGCGCGACGCAGGCTGCCGACGACCACAGCGATGCGATAGGACATGACATTCTCCTTCCGGTGAGTGAGGAATCGGATCGATTACTTCCGAACGGGCGACAAAGGTCTGTTTATAGGCAAGCCAGCCCGCGAACCGCCCCACGGGGCCGTCCGGCCGACTTTCCACAAGGTTTTCCACAGAAATTGTGGATAACTCGGCCGTTATGCTCTGACATTACAGATTGCCTACCGCGAGTCGTTGCCGACCCGCGACACAGGGTTCGGCAAGCATAGCGCAGTGCGCAGGCCGGTTTCGTGAATTCGTGACGGAACATGCATTGCAGGCCGGCACCGCGCCCAGTAAGCTGCTCGCACAGCGATGCGCCTGCCCTGTGGCGCACGCGCGATCGCTTCGAGACTTGCAACCCATTCATGCCGTCCGCCTACGACGATCCCGTTTATCTCGCGCAACTGCGGCGCGACCTGCTGCGCTTCGCGCGGCTCCAGCTCCGTGATGCCGATGCGGCCGAAGACGCCGTGCAGGAAGCACTCGCCGCCGCGTGGTCGCATGCGGGCGATTTCGCCGGGCTGTCGGCGCACAAGACCTGGGTGTTCGGCATCCTGCGCAACAAGCTGATCGACGTGCTGCGCGCGCGGCAGCGGACGGTGAGCCTGTCCGCGCTCGATGCCGAGCTCGACGGCGAATCGGTGCTCGATCGCGAGCTGTTCAAGGAAAACGGGCACTGGGCCGCGCATGCGAAACCGCGACCGTGGCCACGCCCCGAAACGCTGTTGCAGCAGCAGCAGTTCTGGACGCTGTTCGAGGCCTGCCTCGATCACCTGCCGGAGCAGATCGGGCGCGTGTTCATGATGCGCGAATTCCTCGACTTCGAAATGACGGACATCTGCAGCGAATTGACGCTGACGACGAATCATTGCAGCGTGCTGCTTTACCGGGCGCGCACGCGCCTGCGAACCTGCCTGAGCGAACAAGGATTAACGACCGAAGATGCTGCCGGGGAAATGTACTGACGTGACGCGACTGCTGTCGGATGCGCTCGACCGGCATCTGACCCTGCATGAGCGCCTGCAGGTGCGCATACACCTGCCGACCTGCAGTGGCTGCAGAGCCTATCGCGGGCAGATCGCGCTGCTGCGGACGGCCGCGAAAGCGGCGGCGGGGCGGGGGCCTGCCCCGGATGATGATGGTGTGTCGTCCGGGGAAGGCTAAGCCCGGATCGCTCGACGGCGATCGTCCGGGCCGTAGTGGCGGGCTGCCCGGTGATCGAGCTGGCTTCAATTGCCGATGCTCGTGCTAGTGCTTGCGCTGGGCTGACACAATCAGAAAAATACGGCGGGCAAGAATTATTCGAACAGCGCCTGCACCGATTCGGGCGGCCGGCCGATGGCGGCCTTGCCGCGGTAAACGACGATGGGTCGTTGCAACAGAATCGGATGAGCGGCGATCGCCGCATAGGCTTCCGCATCGGTCAGATCGGCGCGCGCCAGATTCAGCGCCTTGTACGGCTCCTCACCGTCGCGAAGCATGTCGCGAACCGGGCGGCCAAGCTGCCGATGCAGCGCTTCCAGTTCCTCGACCGTCGGCGGCGTCTTCAGGTACTCGACGACATTCAACGGCGCACCGGTGGTATTCAGCGACTCGACCAACGCAAGCGTCTCGCGCGACTTCGAGCATCGGGGGTTGTGGTAGATCGTGATCATCTTTCAGGCCTCGAGGGTAGAGCCCTGTATTGTAGCCAGGTCTGTATTGGGGGCTTGGCGGGGCAGGCGACGAGTAATCGGGAGACCGGGCGCGGATTCGCTGCTTCGTAGAGGCCGACGGATGATGCGGTGCGATGGATCGCGAAAGGGGAGTGCTGGTCGGGACGCGCTTCAATGAATTGGTGGGTTTATGCGCATAAAGGCGCGCGGAACTCTATCGCGGGATGGTGATTAAAGGTTCGCGTGCCTGGCCAATACGATGGGGTTCGGTCCGCAAAGGGTGTAGCCGATGGCGCTGCAGGCCGGTTGGTTTATGCGCACAAAGCGGGCGACTGCCGGGCACGAGGATCCTGCGATTCGCGGCGCGGTGAATACAGGCGCTTCGGTGTGCCTGCTTCGGTGTGCCTGCTTCGGTGTGCCTGCTTCGGTGTGCCTGCTTCGGTGTGCCTGCTTCGGTGTGCCTGCTTCGGTGTGCCTGCTTCGGTGTGCCTGCTTCGGTGTGCCTGCTTCGGTGTGCCTGCTTCGGTGTGCCTGCTTCGGTGTGCCTGCTTCGGTGTGCCTGCTTCGGTGTGCCTGCTTCGGTGTGATGCCTGCTTCGGTGTGATGCCTGCTTCGGTGTGATGCCTGCTTCGGTGTGATGCCTGCTTCGGTGTGATGCCTGCTTCGGTGGGATGCCTGCTTCGGTGGGATGCCTGCTTCGGTGGGATGCCTGCTTCGGTGGGATGCCTGCTTCGGTGTGATGCCTGCTTCGGTGGGATGCCTGCTTCGGTGTGATGCCTGCTTCGGTGGGATGCCTGCTTCGGTGGGATTGCAGCGTCGGTACGCTGCCTCGCAGGCTGGCCGCCCGGCACTGGATTCAGGCGCGGCGGCCGGGAGGGGACCTTCGTTACTCGCCGTCTATCGCTCGCGGTTTATGCGCATAAACGTGGCGCCAGGATAGCGCGTTGGGTCGACGCACGCAGGGCAAATGGCACACCTCGATGCTGCATACCCAGCGAGGGTGTACCACTCACAACCTACGATCAGAAGCACCGGCCCTCCCGGCACGATCGCGCGCCATGCTTTCCGCGGAGAGTTTATGCGCACAAACTCTGCGGCTCTCAGCCGGGGCTTACCCCCTCGAACGATAGGGCAGCGCACTGCGACACGCGCGGCAACTCGCACTCACACCGACGTCACCGCACGCAATGCCACCGAGTCGCTCACCGACTTCTCAGGCATCTGCTACACCATCCGATCAAGTCATCTGCCATCGTCGCTTCGTTTATGCGCATAAACCGATAGCCCAAATGGCCAATGCGTAGTTGTTGAACGACAATTTCATTGAAATCCAAATATCGTCCTGTAGAATTCCAACGACCAAAATAGGAGTGAAAATTGGCCGCGGAAATCATTGCAGTCACTCAACAAAAAGGTGGCGTCGGCAAAAGCACGATTGCCATGCACCTCGGTGCCGCGTTCCATGAAAAAGGGAAGCGCGTCCTCGTCATCGACGCAGACCGTCAAAACACGCTGGTTCACTGGTCGAGCGCATCCGGCGACAGCGACACCGGCATTCCGTTTCCGGTCGTCAACCTGGCCGAAGCCGATGGCCAGATCCATCGCGAGATCAAGAAGTTCATCAACGACTACGACATCATCGTCGTGGACTGCCCGCCGTCGATCACCGAGAAGGTATCGGGCGTCGTCCTGTTGGCCGCCTCGATTGCCGTGATCCCGACGTCGTCGTCGCCGGCCGATTACTGGTCGAGCGTCGGGCTGGTCAAACTGATCCAGCAAGCGCAGGTCATGAACGAAGACCTCCGCGCCGTCTTCCTGCTGAACAAGACCGAAGAGAAGCGCATGCTGACCCGCGAGCTCAAGCGTGCGCTCGAAGAGCTCGGCTTCCCGTTGCTGAAAACGCAGATCCCGACCCGGGAGGCGTACAAGCAGGCGATGGCGCTCGGTCAGACCGTACTGCAGATGAACGATCGCGGCGGCAAGCTGGCCGCCGCCGAAATTCGCGCATGCGCCGACGAAATCGTCGCCATGCTGCCCTGACTTTATGCGCACAAAGGAGTCACATGAAACCCTCCCAATTTGCCAAAGGATTCCAAGCGCGCCCGGATATCACGACGAGCGAGAAGCGCACGGCGCTTGATCGACTCAATGCGATCGACGGCATCGTCAAGTCCGAGACCCCCACTCCGGTGCCGACCAAATCCGCGAAGAAAGACATCGCGCCGTCGCCTGCTACCGAACTCACGCTCGACCCGTCGATCGATGAATCGGCGCAATATCGCGCGTGGCGTCTCGAGAACCGCTATGCGCCGGGGCAGGTGATCGAGCTGCCGCTGAAGGCGATCAAGCATAGCCCGTTCAATCCGCGGCACTTCTATCTGAAGTCGTCGATTGCCGAACTCGCCGTCAACCTCGCCAAGCAAGGGCAGCAGCAGGCGATCCACGTGATTCCGGACTACGAGAACCCGGGCACGTATTTCGTCAGCGACGGCGGCCGCCGCGTGCGGGCACTGAAGGAAGCGAACAAGGAATCGGTCAAGGCGATCGTGATCGACGTGCCGATCGGCATCCAGAGCTACAAGCTCGGCTACGATCTCAACGTCCAGCGCGATTCACAAACGGTGTTCGACAACGCCGTCGTGTGGCGCCGCTTCCTCGACGACAAGCATTTCCAGAGCCAGAAGGAGCTCTCCGAGCACCTCGGCCTCGACGAATCGACGGTGGCCGTCGCGCTGTCGATCGGCAAGCTGCCGGAAGCGATCATGCAGGAAATGGTCGCGCGCCCCGATCGCTTCGGTTCGAACATGGCGTATCAGGTCGGCCGCTATCACAATGCGCGCGGCACCGAGGCGACGCTGCGGCTGATCAACAAGATCGTGTCCGACGATCTCAGCACGCGCCAGGTGTCGGACATCGTCAAGGGCCGCGTCGCGGCGCAGGAAACGCCGAAGACCGCGGGCCGTCAGCGCTATGCGCAGCGTCTCGAGATCAAGCTCGGCGGCAAGTCGGTCGGCGACCTGAAGTCGTATGGTGAAGATCGCATCGAATTGCGCCTGCGCGGTCTCCCGAAGGACAAGCGCGACGCGATCCTCGAGCAGCTCGAGCGGATGCTGTTGTCGGAGTGATGGAAACGGCCGGCAGGGCCTGGTAAGGACGCCGGGCCCGCCAATCGAGGGCGGGGCCGGCGGCGGCCCGTCAGCGGGCCTGAGTGGGCCTCAGGCGGCCCGCGACTGATTCAGCGTGAACGACAGCAGGTCGCCGTCCGTTGGCTCGCCCCAGGTCCTCTGGGCCAGCCAGTCGAAAAAGGCCGTCTCGGCCAACTTGGAATCGAGACCGCGCTTGCGCCAGTCATCGCGCAGATGCGTGCCCATTGTCGGCAGCGCCTCCGATTCGAACGACTCGCGCGCCACTTCGCGCTCCGCGTCGCCCTGCTCTTCGTACAGCACCTTCGCTTCCTTGCGGCGGAACGCCGCGAACTCGCTCAGCAGGCGTGCCTTCAGATCGTCCGGCTGGGCCGCTGCAATCTTCGGGGACGGCGTGCCGGCAGGCAGCGCGTCGACCGACTCGACCGGCGGCGCATACCCCTTCTTCAGCGCATCCTTGAACAACGCCGGCGCGCTGCGCACCGGCGGCAGCGTCGTGCTGCGCATCCGCTGCTCGGTCATCTGCAGCGCCGCACGAATGCGGTTCTCCTCGCTATCCGCGTAGAGCGTCTGCGCTTCCTTCAACGGGATCCCGAGCTTCACCATCCGGTCGACCAGAGTGCTGTCGAACACGTTCGGGTGTTCGTCGAGCGCGAGCATCGGCTGCTTGCGTTCGGTCACGCGGAACTGGATCTCCGCGACCCGGCGCCCTTCACGATGCTCGATCAGCTCGACGAAGATGTTGGTGACCGCGTTGACTTCCGCGATCGCGGGACGCAGATAGTCACGCTTGAAGTACTTGTACTCGCGCTTCGCCTCGTCGCCGGCTTCCGTGTCGGGCGTGCCCGACAGGATCGGCCGCCACCATTCCCACGGCTCGCGCATCGTCAGGTGGCTTGGGTTCGTCAGGTAGCGCACGCAGATTTCGTACAGCGCGAGACCGGCGCTGCTGCGCAGCTGGCTCTGGAACTGCAGGCTCAGGCGTGCGTACTGAACCGGGTCGAGCAGCTTCTTCTTGATCTTCGGCGCGAACGAGAATTCGACCCACACGCGGCGGGTCGCCGGATCCTCGAGAATTTCCGCGTCGGCAATCAGCGTCGAGATCCCCCACTTTCGGCCCGGCTTCTGGCTCGACGTCCCCGTGCTCCATTCGACCTGCACCGACACCATGCGGCGCAGGTGTTCCTTCACCAGCGCGGTGTCGTTCGAATCGAAAGCGGAGTTGGCGACGATGTCCGACAGCAGCGCGCGATACGTATCGCCCGAATCGTCGGCCTGCTGCGCCACGGCCAGCAGGACATTGAACAGCTTGCGAGTGAGGAGCGTGATCTTGCCGCTCTTCGGCTGAATTGCGATCGCCTCGACGGCCTTCCGCAATTCGGCTGAACTGGCACTCACCACATCCACATCGGTTTTCTTGGCGCGCTTCGTCGTGGCCATACGTCGGGTCGGAGGAGAAGTTTTCCGGAAGGATAGCGCCTGCGGTGAAGTGCGTCCAGAACGACATGCTCACCATAGCGGGTGAAGTGCGCGTGCAAAACGGCACTCACCCCAGACGCTCCCGAAAACCCTCACCGCTCCGGATTTGCAGCGTTCCGGACTCGTCCAGACGTGCTGCGGGATGCGCCGATTCACAGAATTTCGCCTGTGCACGACACGTGCGGAATGAGCTCCCGTATCGGCTCACCTTTCGATTTGTCGTAATTTTACGACTGCGCTGCCGTGCGTTCGGCACAGGGTTGCGATCCCACGTCGATGCGCCTCCCGATCACCCTCCATCGGCCTGTATGCATGTACAGGCGTGACTTGCCGGGAAATCGGAGTCGGATCCGACATCTCGAAAGACGCCTGCGAAACCGGCCCGCGCGACCCGATCAAGCATGCTTTTCCGGGCCGGGCGCGCATTGTACAGCGCACAAACCGTATCGGGTCCCGAAAATACTCACCTCGAGCACAGTGACTTCATTCGTCCGGATCTCGGCGAATGCCCGACACGCGGGGGATTCCCTACCAAGGCCTCCCGAAAACGCTCACCTTACCTAAAAATCGCTGTGCCGCCCCAGGCAGGGAAACGACTCCCGAAAAACCTCACCGTAACCGCCTCGGTATCAAAAATCCCAATGCCTTCCGATACTTATGCACAGAAGGCATTTGGCTGTGCGCCGCCGACATCCCCCGAAAAACCTCACCTTTCGATGGAAATCCTTCATACGACAACCTCATGTCGGGCCCCGAAAAATCTCACCTGTGCCAAAAAGTGGCACAGCAAAAACGAGATTTCTTCCAGTCCTGGCGGGCTTTTCGACGAATTCAGCCGTTCACAGGTCCCGAAAAGCCTCACCTTTGACCATTTTTCGGGCAAATTCCATTCCCGAAAAGTCTCACCTGTAGCCGGCATCACAGCCTGTAATCGGGGCCCCGAAAAATCTCACCTCAAGGGGATCCGGGCAGGAAAACCCGGATTTCCCTCCCGAAAAACCTCACCTTTACGGCTTCACAGGCCCCTACGGGCGCTTTTGCTGTGCAAAATGGCGTTCGTTTCCCGGAAATCCTCACACCAAACGCCCGTGGAGTCCCGTGAAACCTCACCTTTCAGAAAAACTGCCTAAAAGATGGGCAGAATCGGGGCACGAAGAAGGTCCCGCAAATTCTCACCTATGTCTGCACAGGCAGAAAACTGTGCAGTGAGGCACCGCGCGGGTTCTGTGGCTGTGAGGCCCCGAAAAGCCTCACCTTTGGTAAATCTCGTGTTTCACTGTGATCCCGAATCCGCTCACGACCTTTCCCGCAACGGCTCACGCAGCTCCCTGAACCCCATCACGTCAGCTCCCGCAGAAGATCACCTTGGCTCCCGTAAAACTTCACCTTGTCGGCCGGAAAGCCTTGCAGCATAAGGCTGTGCCGTGGCGTTAACGTTTTTAACTAAGGGTTCAAGGGTGTTTACTTCTAATACTCTCAAGACATCGGCTGACGAGTTTTCCACAGACACCCCAACCCCTGAACACCGACAGGCAACCGGATGCGCTGTCATGTGAAACAAATGCCGAAATTCGAGGTCCGCAGGAAAATGCTTGCGAGACAAGGACTTGGCTGACTTTCTTCGCTTTGTTTCACGGAATCCTAGATCACAGTCGTCCGGATTGGCCAACAGACCCGATTTCTGTGCAAAGCGACGTAAATTCACAACGGCAAGCTGAAACAAGTATCGATAGATACGTATTTCGTTATGATTGCAACATTTCAATGTCTGTGAGCACAGCGATGACCCTGGACGAAATACGTCAAGCCATTCGGGACGAACTGGAATCGCTGCGTGCGAGCGGTGCACGACGGCAGGAACTGTCGCTGCACGCCTGCAAGCGGTTGTTCTTCGATCTCGGCATCCGGCCGTCGGCTGCCAATGTCCGCGATCTCACCCAGACCGGGAGCGCCAGCGATATCCCGAAAGACATCGACCATTTCTGGGAGCGCATCCGTTCCGCCTCCAAAATCAGGCTCGACGGTGCCGCAATTCCCAAAGCCGTCGAGGAAAAGGCAGGTGCGTTGCTCGGCGCACTCTATGAAGAAGCGTTGAAAGCCGCGCGGGACAGTCTCGATGCAGATCGCGAGCAGGTTCGCGCCGGCATTGCCGACGCCGAACAGCGGTTGCGCGACGCAACCGTCCGCCAGGAGACGCTCGAAGGCGCGCTCGCACGTAGCGAAGCGAAAAACGAGCAGTTGCAGGCTCGCGTGACCGAACTCGAGGTCCAGCTCGCGTCGCAAACGACGCATGGTTCGGCCAGTGAAGCGACGTTGCTCACCACAGTCGCCCGACTCGAGAAGGAACTGGCGGCCGCCGCCGGCCGCGTCGAAGCCGAGCAGACGCAAAATGCGGCGCTGCGCGATCGCATCGATGCGCTGCAGGCCGAACTGCAGCAGCGCACCGAGCACTACGCGCAGCAAATCAAGGACGCAGTGGCCGAAGCCGAACGCCGCGTGAAGCCGATGCTGGTCGAGCTGGATTCGTTGCGCAGCATGGCGTCGACCTACCAGAGCGGTTTGCGCGACGTTCAACGCAAGGAATTCGATTTCCTGCAGCAACTGAGTTCGGCCAAGGCACGTGCCGACCGGCTCGAAGAACAGTTGCGCAGCCAGAGTGATGAACTGGAACGTGCGACGCGCGATGTGAGTTCGTTGCGCGCGAGCCGCGGCATGAGTCCGGAAATCGCCGCGCTGATCCGTCGCCTGGCCGATGCCGGGCAACTGGATGCGGAGGGGTTTGCCGCGATCGGCACCTCGCTGGATCAGGAGATTCCGGTGCCGGCCCATTGTCCGCATTGCGACGGTGAACCGGAGCTGTCACACGGCGAAGAAGGTTTCGAAGTGGCCTGCCCCGAGTGCGAGCATGCTTCGGGCGCATGGCCGTCCCGATTCGAAGCGGTCGCGCGATTCGCGCACACGTGACGCCGGCATAGCCCGCGCGGCACAGGTGAGACGATCCGGGGAGCTTGAGGTGAGGTTTTTCGGGAGCTGTGAAACGGTGAGGCTACGCCACACAAGGCTGCTCACGGATCGCTTCGCGTGAGCAGCCCATTCGTGATCAGTGAGTTTCGTCGCTGTCGGACGCGTCACCGTTGCTGTCGGCGAGACCGTCACGCCAGTTCTTCCATGCACGATGCAGGCGGTTCGACGAGATCGGCCGCATGAAGCCCAGCCATTTGCCGACCCGTTCGGGCGGCACGTCGTGTTCGAACAGTTCAGCCGCATAGGTATTGCGCAGCGTTTGCGGGCTCGCGCGCGCGGTGCGCGACGACGTGAGGCCGGCGGATTCGACGATCGCGTCGATCGCGCGCAGCATCGTCGCCTTGTGCATCGGCCGCCCGGCATGGGATGCCGGGAACACGAGCTCGCCCGGAATCTCCTGGCGCTTGCGCTCGGTGAGCCACGCTTCCAGCAGCGCGATCGCGAACGATGCCAGGTGGGTTTCGCGTGCGAAATCCGGATGCGTCGACTCGATCCGCAGTGACGTTCCACTCGTATTAATGCAACTAATCGTAAGTGCGCGCGCTTCGCCGGTTTTGACGCCGGCACCGAGAAAGGCGGCAACGAGTGCGCGGTCGCGCCGCTCTTTCCAGTATGCGGAACCGGACACGCCGATCGGCGAGAACAGGTACGCGAGCAACGTCGCGCGCTCGGCCGGCGTGAGGAAACCGGTCGGTTCGTTGTCGCGCGCCTTGCGCCAGTTCGCTTCGCCATCCTGAGCAATGAACCGGGCCGGGTTGGTCGACGCGTATTCGGTGCGCCGGATGTGGTCGAGCACGCGCTCGATCAGCCGCAAATAGCGCATTCGCTGGGTTTTCCGGATCGGCAGTTCGCCGACGAAATTCGCGATGGTTGCCGTATCGACCGTTGCCAGATTCTTCTGGTGCGCGCGCATCCACGTGAGAAACGCGCCCCATTGCGCACGATAGACGTCGGCTGACGAGCGGCGATAGTCCTGCATCGCGAGCCACGCATCGAATGCGGCTTCTGGCGAGACGATCCAGTCGGATGCGCCGCGGTCGAACAGATCTGTTTCTTCCGGGCGTGCAGGGGTGTCGGGAGAGGCGGGAAGAGACATGTGATTTATTCCGTTAGTTGCGTGTATGGTAGCCCTTTCCGCAACGTCTCGGGCAGCAAGAGGCGGGACAAGGCCGCCATACACGGCGGCCCGGGCTGGAACTCAGTCGCCCCATGCCTTGGCCGGGCGATGAACGCGCGCGGGCGGCATCGTGTCGTTCGACGCGGTTGACGCTGCTTCATAGGCGAGAACCGCGAACGAAAAGACGGCGGGCAGCGCATTCGAGCGCCCGAAGTCGATCGGATCGTCCGTTTCGGGAAACGTCATGTCCAACTGTCGCTCGAACAATTGACGCATGCCGGCCTCATGCCGGCTGGCAAAGCCGAGATCGGCAAGCGCCTCGGCCTCGATGGCGTGCAGCAGCCGCCACGTCAGCGGGACGCGCTGGTGGATGTAGCGCCCGGCGATATGCCGGACGATCAGCTCGAGGTCGTGCGCGGCAGCCTTGAAGCTGAGCGCGGCCAAATCTTGTTCTTCTGTCATTGCAGGCTCCTGTCGACCGGGCTGGCGCCTCGGTGCGCCGGCTCCGGCCCATGCATGGCGGAATGTCCGTATACTGTACAAACATACAGTACTTTCCGCAACTGGCCTGCAACAGATCCTTTGGCCGTTTGGCCAGCTATGCGCGCCGTCAGCGATGGATCACGATCAGCAATGCCCGCGCTTCGGTCTTGCCGGGGTTGCGGATTGCGTGCGGCTCGTCGGCCGGGTAGCGCGCGGTGTCGCCCACCTTCAGGCGCCGGCTGGCGGCCGCGGCTTCGATTTCCATCGCGCCCTGCAGCACGGTGAGGTGCTCGCGCGTGCCGGGTTCGTGGGCGTTCGATACCAGTGCACCGCCGCCCGGCAGCGTCAGCTCGTACCACTCGAACTTGCCGGCGAGGTCGATCGGGCCCCACACACGCAACTGGTAGCGGCCGTCGTGGCCGGCGAGTGTCGGGATGTCGTGCGGGCCGTCTACGCGGATCGTCTCGGGCGCCTTCGGCTGCGAGAACAGCTCGTCGAGCGTGATGCCGAGCGCGTTCGTCAGCCGCCACGCCACGGCGATCGTCGGGTTGGCCTTGTCGCGTTCGATCTCGGAGAGCATCGATTTCGATACGCCGGCCGCGCGCGACAGGTCGTCGAGCGTCAGCTTGCGTTCGTTGCGCAGCCGCTGGATCTGCTCGCCGACACGCGGCGGCGTTGCGGCTGGCGGTTGCGGTGCGGCGCTGGCGGGCGTGCGCCGCGAACCGGAGGAACTTGCCATTTGGATTCCGTTCGCTTAGAGTTGTTCGATATTTCGAATTCTAGTTCGGAATATCGGATAAATGCGGTCAACCGAACGACCGACTATAACAGTAGCAGGCCATTGCGCCGCCGCCACGAGCGGCGCGTTGCGGAATGCGAAACCCTGTCAGGAGCTTTGCGATGCGTGATGCCTTTCTCGCCCAGGTGCGCGGGACGCTGGACCAGATCCGCGCGGACGGTTTTTACAAGACCGAGCGCGAGATCGCGAGTCCGCAGGCGGCGGACGTGCGGCTCGCCGGTGGTGCCGGCGTGCTCAATTTCTGCGCGAACAACTATCTGGGTCTGGCGAACGATTCGCGCCTGATCGACGCGGCGAAGGCCGGCCTCGACCAGGACGGCTTCGGCATGGCATCGGTACGCTTCATCTGCGGCACGCAAACCGTGCACAAGCAACTGGAAAGCGCGCTGGCCGCGTTTCTCGGCACCGAGGACAGCATCCTCTATTCGAGCTGCTTCGACGCGAACGGCGGGCTGTTCGAGACGCTGCTCGACGAGAACGACGCGGTGATCAGCGACGAGCTGAACCACGCGAGCATCATCGACGGCGTTCGCCTCTGCAAGGCGAAGCGTTTCCGCTACAAGAACAACGACCTGGCCGACCTCGAGGCGAAGCTCAAGGAAGCCGACGCGGCGGGCGCGCGCCACAAGCTGATCGCGACCGACGGCGTGTTCTCGATGGACGGCATCATCGCCGATCTCAAAGGCATCTGCGATCTCGCCGATCGTTACGGCGCGATCGTGATGGTCGACGATTCACACGCGGTCGGCTTCATCGGCACGCATGGCCGCGGCACGCCCGAGCACTGCGGCGTGGAAGGCCGCGTCGACATCATCACGGGCACCCTCGGCAAGGCGCTCGGCGGTGCATCGGGCGGCTATGTCGCCGCGCGTCGCGAGGTCATCGAACTCCTGCGCCAGCGCTCGCGCCCGTACCTGTTCTCGAACACGCTCACGCCGAGCATCGCCGCGGCATCGCTGAAGGTGCTGGAGCTGCTCGGCAGCGACGAAGGCGCAAAGCTGCGCGAGCGCGTGCGCGAAAACGGCGCGCGGTTCCGCCAGCAGATGACCGAAGCCGGCTTCACGCTCGTGCCCGGCGCGCATCCGATCATCCCGGTGATGCTCGGCGACGCGCAGCTCGCGACGAACATGGCCGACAAGCTGCTCGACGAAGGGGTCTACGTGATCGGCTTCTCGTTCCCCGTCGTGCCGCGCGGCCGCGCGCGCATCCGCACGCAGATGAGCGCCGCGCATACGCCCGAGCAGATCGACCGGACGGTCGCCGCGTTCGTGCGCGTCGGCAAGTCGCTCGGCATCATCTGACGGAGGCGCGATCATGAAAGCACTGGCAAAGCTCGAGCGCGGCCCCGGCCTCACGCTCACGCGCGTGAAGCGCCCCGAAGTCGGCCACAACGACGTGCTGATCAAGATCCGCCGCACGGCGATCTGCGGCACCGACATCCATATCTGGAAGTGGGACGACTGGGCGCAGAAGACGATTCCCGTGCCGATGCACGTCGGTCACGAATATGTCGGCGAGATCGTCGAGATGGGGCAGGAAGTGCGCGGCTTCGCGATCGGCGATCGCGTGTCCGGCGAAGGCCACATCACGTGCGGTTTCTGCCGCAACTGTCGCGCGGGGCGCCGGCATCTGTGCCGCAACACCGTCGGCGTCGGCGTGAACCGCGAAGGCGCGTTCGCCGAGTATCTGGCGATTCCCGCGTTCAACGCATTCAAGATTCCGCCGGAGATTTCCGACGATCTCGCATCGATCTTCGATCCGTTCGGCAACGCGACGCACACGGCGCTGTCGTTCAACCTCGTCGGCGAAGACGTGCTGATCACCGGCGCGGGCCCGATCGGCATCATGGCCGTCGCGATCGCGAAGCACGTCGGCGCGCGCAACGTCGTCATCACCGACATCAACGACTACCGGCTCGAACTCGCGCGCAAGATGGGCGCGACGCGTGCGGTCAACGTCGCGCGCGAGTCGCTGCGCGACGTGATGTCCGACCTGCACATGACCGAAGGCTTCGACGTCGGCCTCGAAATGTCGGGCGTACCGAGCGCCTTCACGAGCATGCTCGAGGCGATGAACCACGGCGGCAAGGTCGCGCTGCTCGGCATTCCGCCGGCGCAGACGGCGATCGACTGGAACCAGGTGATCTTCAAGGGGCTCGAGATCAAGGGCATCTACGGTCGCGAGATGTTCGAGACCTGGTACAAGATGGTCGCGATGCTGCAGAGCGGCCTCGACCTGTCGCCGATCATCACGCACCGCTTTGCGGCTGACGATTACGAGAAAGGCTTCGCCGCGATGTTGTCGGGTGAAAGCGGGAAGGTGATTCTCGACTGGACGGCCTGAGTGCCGAGAAGGGGCAGTGCGGCGTGTTTGCCGCCTGCCCCGTTTCTGTTTTACGTCTGCGTGTGCGAGTCGAAACACGCGAAGCCGCGCTCAAGGTGAGATTATTCGGGAGCTGTGTTTGCGCGCCGAATCGCGACACCGTCGCACAGCGGTGACCTGCAATCGCACGTTTACTTCACCTGTCGTCAGCTGCCTCGCTTCCCGTCATCACACCGTTCGGCACCTGGTTCCCCTCTTCCACGCACCTCCCTCCTGGCTTGCCGCGTGATCGTTCGCTACGCACGCCATGCGATGCCATGCCGAACCGCATCATCAACCGTGAGCCTTCACGCGTCATTGCGACTCACTCATGCGCGAAGCGATCGACATCGATGGATATCGACCGGTGCGCAGGCCACTACTAGATCCGTTCACCATTCGCCCCTCGCGGGTCGAGCTGAAGACTCAACATGACGAGCCAGCGCTTCGGGCATTGCGGCGCGATGTCGGCCGGATCGCCGTGCGCGCCGGGAACGGTGACGAACCCGTGTTGCGCCGCGTATTGATAGGCGCGCAACGCGTCCGCCTGCAGCCAGAAACTGACGAGCGCGCACGTGACGAAGCGGAACAGCAGCACCGTCGCGGCATCCGGCGCGAAGCCGGCCATCACCAGCAGGCTTTCGAACGCGAACGCCAGCACTTGCGCGACCGCGATCGTGAGAATCGTCAGCTTCAACACACCGCGCAGCCGCCGCGCCGCGCGCACCCGTGCCTGCCGGACGTCGAGCCCGGTGTGATCGTCGCCGCCGTCGCGCTTCGGCATATCGTGTTTCATGACGCTGCCCCGACGTGCCGCGTGACGTCGAATTGCGCCGTATCGCCGGCAACGATGCGACCGCTCCCGACGCTGACGGCTTTGCACAGGATCGTGCTGTCGTAGTTGTGTCCCGGAAAGCGCATCACATCGACCGGTTGAAACCCTTCGCGTCGATAGAAATCGATGAGCCGGACGGCCGCATACGGCGCGTCGAGCGCGAGGTGCGTCGCGCCGCGCGCGGCGGCCCGCCGTTGCGCGAACGCGAGCAGCGAACGGCCGATGCCGCGATCCTGCCAGACGGGATCGACGGCCAGTTGGCCGAGCGTTGCAACGTGCCGGCTGCGATACGGATCGCAGCGGGAATCGGGATCGTGCGAACGCATCGTCATCGTCGCGACCAGGTGCGCGTTGCCGAGCGCGACGAAGCACTCGCCGGTGAGCACGCATTCGCGCGTCGCCGAGGCCGGCTGATCGACGCCCGGGCAGTTGAAGCCCAGTGCGCCAAGCGGTGCGAACGCGCGATGCAGCAGCGCGGTCAACGCGTCGTACGAATCGCTGCGCGGGTCGAAGCGCCGCACGACGACGCGGCCGTCGAGCCGCTTCGCATAAGCCGCATAGGCGCGCGCGGGGCGCGCGGATTCCGGTCGCTGCATGATGTCCTTTCGCCCAGACAGGGTGACCGAAGTGTAGTGAGCGTCGCGCGTCCGCTTCAAGAAAAAATGTCGTAAACGCGGCGGGCCACGTCACGCGGCCAAGTCTCGATTCAGCCCTCTCGCCGACAGGGCTTTTTCATGCGGGTGTTGACGACGGAGAACGATCGTTCTACTGTAAACCCATGAACACACCTCACGACTCCTCCGCCGAACCGGGCGTTCGCGACCGGCTGCTCGATGCAGCCGAAGCGCTGATCTATTCGGGCGGTATCCATGCAACCGGCGTCGACGCGATCGTCAAGCGATCCGGCGCGGCCAGAAAGAGCTTTTATTCGCATTTCGAATCGAAGGAGGCGCTGGTCGTGGCCGCGCTCGAACGCCGCGACGAGCGCTGGATGCGCTGGTTCGTCGATGCCACGCTGGCGCGCGGCAAGGCGCCGCGCGCGCAACTGCTCGGCATGTTCGACGTGCTGCGCGACTGGTTCGGGCAGCCCGACTTTCACGGCTGCGCGTTCCTGAACGCATCGGGCGAGATTCCCGACGCGGACGACCCCGTGCGCGTCGTCGCACGCGAGCACAAGGCACGCCTGCTGGCATTCGTACGCGAGCGGTTCGATGCGTATGCCGACGAAACCGGCATCGAGCGACGCGGGCTCGCGCGTCTGGCGCGCCAATGGCTGGTGCTGATCGACGGTGCCATCGGCGTGGCACTCGTGACCGGCGATGCAAACGCTGCGCGCGACGCGCGCGCAACGGCCGAACTGCTGCTCGACGCGGTGTCCCGCTAGTCGAAGCAGCGAATCCGAACCGGCCGCGATTGTCCGCGGCCAGAACCTGAACAGGAGCAACCCATGTCCGCCTCCCCCGAAGTCCGTCCGCCCGTTCCGCCCTTCACGCTCGAAACGGCGCGCCAGAAGGTGCGCGCCGCCGAGGACGGATGGAACACGCGCGACCCGCAACGCGTGTCGCTCGCCTATACGCCGCAAAGCCGATGGCGCAATCGTGCGGAATTCGTGACCGGCCGCGACGAGATCGTCGGGCTGCTGCAGCGCAAGTGGACGCGCGAGCTCGACTACCGGTTGATCAAGGAGCTGTGGGCGTTCGACGGCAATCGCATCGCGGTGCGCTTTGCATACGAATGGCATGACGACGCCGGCAACTGGTTCCGTTCGTACGGTAACGAAAACTGGGAGTTCGACGAGAACGGCCTGATGGCGCATCGTCACGCGAGCATCAACGACTTGCCGATTCGCGAGCAGGATCGTCTCTATCACTGGCCGCTCGGCCGACGTCCGGACGATCATCCCGGGTTGTCCGATCTCGGGCTGTGACGCGCACGTCGGCTCGATTCGACGGATCGACGAACGCATCACCGGGATGCAACGGTGAGGAAATTCGGGACCTGGTGCGCTGAGGGTGAGATTTTTCGGGAGGAGGTGAAATGTCGCGTCGGACTGTGCGCAGTGAGCGGTTCGACGCGGCATCGCATCGGGCAAGGCCGAGCGCCGCACCCGTTGGCCTCTCGTGATGCACGTGTTTGCACGCAACGGTGTGCTTCACCGCGTGATGCATCTCACCGATCGCTCAGCACCGGCAGTGGATTGACGATCGGTGTGCACGCGCGCGATGTGCAACTCACCGATCGGGTCGACGTCGACGACGGATAGCGAGCGCCGGGCGCGTTGCGGAGCGGTGTTGCTCACCACTCGACTTCACCGTGCAGGCGACGGTACGCGCACGAGTGCGCAAATGCGTTGCGTGTTGCTCACCTCACTTCGCTCACAGCGCACCGATTCACGCAGTCACGACCCGGCGCGTGCGATCACGCCGGGCATGATCGTCAGCCCGCGATCCGCGCGGCGATCGCCTCACCCACTTCCTGCGTCCCCGCGTTGCCGCCGAGATCGCGCGAATGCGGCCCCGTGCGCAGCACGTCCTCGATCGCGGCGACGATCGCGTCGTGCGCTTCGCGTTCGGGGCCGGCGCCGTTGCCGAGGAAGTCGAGCATCAACGCTGCCGACCAGATCATCGCGACCGGGTTCGCGATGAATTGCCCCGCGATGTCGGGCGCGGAGCCGTGCACGGGTTCGAACAGCGACGGAAACTTGCGGTCGGGGTTCAGGTTCGCCGACGGCGCGATGCCGATCGTGCCCGTACAGGCCGGCCCGAGATCCGACAGGATGTCGCCGAACAGGTTCGACGCGACGACGACGTCGAAGCGGTCAGGCTGCAGCACAAAGCGCGCGCACAGGATGTCGATGTGCTGCTTGTCGACGGCGATGTCGGGATAGCGCTCGGCCATCTCGGCCGTGCGCGCGTCCCACCACGGCATGCTGATCGCGATGCCGTTGCTCTTCGTCGCGACGGTGAGGCGCTTCGCGCGCCGCTGTGCGAGGTCGAACGCGAATTTCAGCACGCGCTCGGTGCCGTGACGCGTGAAGATCGACTGCTGCATCACGATCTCGCGTTCGGTGCCTTCGAACATCGTGCCGCCGACCGACGAATATTCGCCCTCGGTGTTCTCGCGCACGATCATGAAGTCGATGTCGCCCGCGCGGCGGCCGGCGAGCGGTGACGGCACGCCGTCGAACAGGCGTGCGGGCCGCAGGTTGATGTACTGGTCGAACTCGCGGCGGAATTTCAGCAGCGAGCCCCACAGCGAAATGTGATCGGGCACCGTCGCCGGCCAGCCGACCGCGCCGAACAGGATCGCGTCCATGCCCGACAGTTGCGCCTTCCAGTCGTCCGGCATCATCTTGCCGTGCTGCGCGTAGTAGTCACAGCTCGCCCAGTCGATCTGAACGAAGTCGAAGCGCACGCCAAAGCGCGCGGTCACGGCGTCGAGTGCGCGCAGGCCCTCGGGCATCACTTCGCGGCCGATGCCGTCGCCGGGAATCACGGCAATCTTGTAAGTCCTGTCGGTCATGCATATCTCCTTGGCTGGGCGGCCGGCTGCCTCGGGCGGTAGCGGCGCGTTACATCATTCTATTTATTTCCATTCAGATTAAAATCGTGCGAAAGGTTAATCGACTTTCCACGAATCGTGAACAAATCGCCGAATCTGGACGACCTGCGCGTGTTCAGCCTGGTCGTCCGCCTGACCAGCTTCAGCGCGGCCGCCGAGCAGCTCGCGGTATCGCCCGCCTATGTCAGCAAGCGCATCGCGTTGCTCGAGGCGCAGCTCGGCACGCGCCTGCTGCATCGCTCGACGCGCCGCGTGACGGTGACGGAAGCCGGGGAACGCGTGTACGCGCGCGCCGAGAAGATCCTCGACGACGTCGATCATCTCGTCGAGGACGTGTCGACCACGCGCACGGTGCCGCGCGGCACGCTGCGCATTTCGAGCAGCTTCGGCTTCGGGCGGCACGTCGTCGCGCCGGCGCTGCTCGACTTCACCGCGCGCTTTCCGCAGCTGAACGTGCGGCTCGATCTGTTCGACCGGCTCGTCGACGTTGCGGGCGAAGGCTACGACCTCGACGTGCGCATCGGCGACGAGATCGCCGATCACCTGATCGCGCGCCGCCTCGCCGCGAACTATCGCGTGCTGTGTGCAGCGCCCGACTATCTCGCACGACGCGGCACGCCGCGTTCGCTCGCGGATCTCGCGTCGCACGACTGTCTGGCCATCAAGGAGCGCGATCACCCGTTCGGCGTGTGGCGGCTCAACGTGCGCGGCGAAACGGCAACGGTGAAGGTCGGCGGCGCGCTGTCGACGAACCATGGCGAAGTGGCGGTGCAGTGGGCACTGGCCGGCCGCGGCATCGTGTTGCGTTCGATCTGGGAAGCCGCGCCGCTGATCGAACGCGGCGCACTGTGTCGCGTGCTGCCCGACGCAATCCAGCCCGCGAACATCTGGGCTGTGTATCCGGAGCGCGTTGCGGCGTCGGCGAAAGTGCGCGTGTGCGTGGACTTTCTGGTGGAGACGCTGGCCGGCTTGAATGCCGTCGCGGGTGACGAAACGGCCTGAAACCGGCTAAAGGTGAGCTTTTACGGGGGCATGTGCGGAGCATCGGCAGCCACTTGTTTCCGGCTCGCAATCGCGTCGCGAGCCGGTAGCGTCCACCTTGCACCGACGCATTGGCGGCCGCAATGTGCAGGGCCGGCCGACGATGATGCCCGCACGCGGCTTACGCCGCCTGCGCCACGCTTGCCGCGCCGAGCATCAGGTCGAGATTCTGCACGGCCGCGCCGGATGCCCCTTTGCCGAGATTGTCGAATACGGCGGACAGCAGCACCTGGCCGTGATCCGCATTGACGAACACGCCGAGCCTCAGGCCATTGGTGCCGTTCAGTGCTTGCGGATCGAGATGCGTGATCGCGTGTGTTTCCGCGAGCGGCGTGACGTCGACGTGACGCGCGTCGGCGTAATGGTGCGCAAGACACGCATGCAACTGCTCACCGGTCACGCCGGCAGGCAGCAGGCGCAACTCGATCGGCACGGTGAGCACGATGCCTTGCCGATAGGCACCGTAGGCCGGCACGAACATCGGGCGATTCGTCAGACCGGTATGCAGCTGGATCTCCGGCACATGCTTGTGCGCGAGGGCGAGGCCGTAGACCTGCAGCGGTTTCGCGTGCGAAGCATCGTTCGACTCGAATGCGTCGACGGCGGCCCGTCCGCCGCCCGAGTACCCGGAGACGGCATGGATGCTCACCGGGTAGTCGCGCGGCAGCAGGCCGGCCTGTTGCAGCGGTCGCAGCAGCGCGATCGCGCCGGTCGGATAGCAGCCCGGATTGGTGACGCGCCGTGCGTGCGCAATCGTCTGTGCGTGCCCGCTCGCCATCTCGGGAAAGCCGTAGACCCAATCCGGCTGCGTGCGATGGGCCGAACTCGCGTCGATCACGCGCACCGCCGGATTGCGGATGAAGCCGACCGCCTCGCGCGCGGCCGCGTCGGGCAGGCACAGGATCGCGATGTCGACTGCGTTGATCGCTTCGGCGCGCCGCACGGGATCCTTGCGCTCGGCATCCGGCAGCGTGACGAGCTGCAGGTCGGTGCGCCCGCGCAGGCGTTCGTGGATCAGCAATCCGGTCGTGCCTTGATCGCCGTCGATGTAGACAGTGGGCTGGCTCATGAGGGTCGCGTTCCTTCGGTTCGGTCGTCGGGAAAGCCGTATCGTCCGCCGAACACCTAGAATAGGAAAAGTTGAATTTGCTGACTGCGAGATTCAGTTTTCTTGAACGAGAGGTGAAGGATGCGAGAGATCAGCCTGGACCGCCTGCGCACGCTGGTCGCGATCGCGGACCACGGGTCCTTTGTCGCGGCGGCGCAATGGCTGCATCTCGCGCCGCCAACCGTCAGTCTTCACATTGCCGAACTGGAAAGCCGGATAGGCGCGCCGTTGCTGTCCCGCACGCGTGGCAACGTGCGGCCGTCTGCGATCGGTGAAGTGCTGGTGGAACGGGCGCGCCGCCTGCTGGCCGAGGTCGAATCCACGCTGGACGATGTGCAGCGGCAGGTGCAGGGGCTGTCCGGGCGCGTACGCCTCGGTGCATCGACCGGGGCGATCGCCCACCTGTTGCCGCAGGCGGTCGCCCGGTTGCGCGACGCGCATCCGGATATCGATGTGCAGATTGCGGTGCTCACGTCGCACGACACGCTGGCGCGCATTGCGCAGGGCACGCTCGATGTCGGACTGGTGGCGCTGCCGCAGACGGCGGTCGCGGGGCTGTCGATTCGCGCGTGGCGGCGCGATCCGGTGATGGCGTTTCTGCCGGCGGACTGGCCGCTTCCGGCGCGCGTGACGCCCGGCTACCTGGCCGCCCGCCCGCTGATTCTCAACGATGCGACCACCCGCCTGTCGCGGCTCACGACGGAATGGTTCGCGCTCGGCGGCCACCGGCCGGAGCCGCGGATCGAACTCAACTACAACGATGCGATCAAGAGCCTGGTCGCGGCCGGTTACGGCGCGACGCTGCTGCCGCACGAGGCGGGCGCCCCGCTACCCGATGCACGCATCGTCATGCGGGCGTTGCGCCCGGCGCTGTGGCGTGAACTGGGTATCGCGCATCGGGCGGGGCCGGTCGAGCGGGCGACCCAGCACGTGCTCGATGCGTTGTGGGCGCTGAAGGCGCGCTAGCGCGCGCACGACGGGACAGCCTGCGCGGCGGTTCGTGCCGGGCGCACGTGCGCATTCGCCGAGCGTCGTGTCAGAGCCGGTTGTCCTTCGCGAGCGTCAGCACGCGCGCCCAGCGCTGCGCATCGCGCTTGTCCGTCATCGGCAGCTTCCATTCGCTGCGCACGGCGTCGCGCACGCGCACGACGAGATGCCAGCGGCCGCCGATCGGTGCGGCCTGGCAGCCGTCGAGCTGCGACAGCGTATAGCGGCCGTCCGCGCCGTCGTGCGACAGCCACAGCAGCCCCTGCGTCGCGGACACCCGCAGCTCGCCCCACGCGCGATGCACGACGTGGGTCCAGCCTTCTTCCTTCGTATTCGGTGCGATGTCGCGACGGCGCTTGATCCACCAGGCGACGAGCGCGATCAGGATCGCGGCGGCGAGCACGGCAGCCGCGATCGCGACCGGCTGGCCGAACTGCGCGGCGATGACGTGAAACAGGTGAACCGCGCCCCATCCGAGAGCGATGAGCGCGAAGAGTGCGATGAAGATCGGCATGGCGAATCGGAGAAGAGGACGGACCGGCGCATGCATCGCGCCGATCCGTCGCACACGGCATTACCGCTTGCGGTGAATGTCGTGCGTCACGAAGCCCGCGTCGTTGTTGGGCAGCGCGAGGCCGTCCTTGACTGCGAGCGTCTTGCGGATGTCGTCGAGACCCGCGGACCAGTGGTCACGCATCGTCGACAGACCGAACTGATAGTCCTTGTAGTGATGCTCGTACGCTTTCTGCTGGTAGATCAGGTGCTGGATGTTGTACTTCTTGCTGCACGACATCGCATCGGCCTCGACGCACCACGGATCCGCCTTGCGCTGCGCTTCCGGCACCTGGTCGAGCACGTGGCGCAGCACGTTGCGGTAGCGCTGTTCGCGCTGCAGCGTGTCGGTGACGAAACGCGTGCGGCTCGAATACTGCACGTCCTTCGTGCGTTCCGCGACGTCGGCCATCGTGCGCGGCAGCGGCCCGCGTGCGCTCCACAGATCGACCTGGAACGCGAGCGTGTCGCGGCGCGGCCGGGCGCGGAGCACTTCCATCAGCGGCGTATTCGATACCACCCCGCCGTCCCAGTAGTACTCGCCGTCGATCTCGACCGGCGGGAATGCGGGCGGCAGCGCGCCGGACGCCATGAAGTGTTCGGGCGCGAGACGGATGCGCGAGTTATCGAAGTACACGAAGTTGCCGGTACCGACATTGACCGCGCCGACCGACACGCGCGTTTCGCCCGAATTGATCCGGTCGAAATCGCACAGCTTCAGCAGCGTCGCGCGCAGTTGCGACGTGTCGTACCAGCTGATCTTCTCCGGATGATCCGACACGCCCGGCAGCGGCGGCGGGAAGCGCGGCACGAAGAAGCCCTGCTGGCCCTGCATCATCGCGCTCGCGGCCTGCGACGCGGTGAAGAAGGTGCGGACCTGGTCGATGCTGTTGAACAGCGCGAACTCGAATGCGGCCGGAATCGTCGGGAAGAACGCCGGCTTGCAGATCGTTTCCCAGAACTCGCGCAGCCGCTCGACACGATGCTCGGGCGCATTGCCCGCGATCAGCGCGGTGTTGAGCGCGCCGATCGAGATGCCCGCGATCCAGTCGAGCGGGATGCCCGCCTCGTGCAGCCCTTCGAACACGCCGGCCTGGTACGCGCCGAGCGCGCCGCCGCCTTGCAGCACGAGCGCGATCGTTTCGTACGGCAGCGTGCGCGCGGCGGCCGGCGCGCCGGCCTCGTGATGCAGGTCCGCCGCATCGACGGCCTGCTTTTCGGTGCGGGCGTGCGGCTTCATTGCATGAACCAGCCGTGGCTGACGATGAACGACTGGCCCGTGAGCGCGGCGCTCGGGAAGGCCGACAGGAACAACACCGTCTGCGCGACGTCCTGAACGGTCGTGAACACCCCGTCGACCGTATTGC